>JBEKDV010000078.1:0-34950 GCA_050014175.1 Candidatus Solibacter sp.
TCCCCGATCAACTCCTGCTGCTCGAGCATCCGCACGTGATCACGCTGGGGCGCAACGGCCACATGGAGAACCTCCTGGCCGGCGACGACATTCTGGCGCGCGCCGGCATCGGCTTTTTCCCTACCGATCGCGGCGGCGACGTGACGTATCATGGTCCCGGACAACTAGTGGGCTATCCGATCCTGGATCTGCGCGATTGGCAGCGCGACGTGAGTGCGTACGTGCGCGCGGTAGAGGAGACCATCATCGCGACGCTGGCGGAGTACCGCATCGAAGCCGGCCGGATTCCCAAGCTGACCGGCGTGTGGGTGGGCGAGCGCAAGATCGCCGCCATCGGCGTGCACTTGAGCCGCTGGGTCACGTCGCACGGCTTCGCGCTCAACGTGTCGACCGACCTGAGCTATTTTCAGTACATCGTTCCCTGCGGATTGACCAAGCCCGTGACCTCCATGGCCGCGCTGGGCGTCCGTGCAAGCCTCCGCGAAGTGGGCGAAAAACTCGCCGTTCACTTCGCCCGGATTTTCGAATGCGAGATGCTGCTGGAGACTCCCCAACTCGCAGCCACGGAAAGTGAGAACTGATATGACCGACATCGTGATGCCCCAGATGGGCGAAAGCATTGTGGAAGGCACGCTGACCAAATGGCTCAAGAAGCCCGGCGAGCGGGTGGAGCGCGACGAGCCTCTGTTTGAGATCTCCACCGATAAAGTGGATACGGAGATTCCGTCGCCGGCCGCCGGCACGCTCTCCGAGATTCTGGTGGAGGAAGGCAAGACGGTGGGCATCAACACCGTGGTCGGGCGCATCGATGAGGCAGGAGGCGAGGCCGGAGGCGCCGAGGCGGCGGCCAAGCCCGCCGCTGCGGCCCCTGCTCCGGCGCCCGCTGCGCCCGAACCACCGGCCCAGGCCGTGGCCCCGGCCGCGCCACCGGTGGAAGCGCCGGCGCCGGACGTGGAACCCGCCGAGAAAGAACCGGCCGGTCCGCTTTCTCCGCTGGTGCGCAAGATGGCGCGCGAACTCAATCTCGATCTGACCCTGGTGAAGGGCACTGGCGCCGGCGGACGGATTACCAAGCAGGACGTGGAAGCGTACGCCGCGGCGCAGTCGCCGGTCCCGCCGCCCCCCGCGCCACGCCCGCCGGCCGCCCCCGTCGTTGCCGCCGCTGGCGCGCCCGCCATGGCTCCGCTGCCGCCCGCCGGACAGGCCAAGACGCGAATCGAGCCGATGAGCACGATGCGCATCAAGATCGCCGAGCACATGGTGATGTCCAGACGCACGTCGGCGCACGTCACCACGGTCCATCGCGTGGACATGACCAAAGTGGCCCGCATGCGCGAGCGCCACAAGGCGCAGTTCCAGGCGGCCTACGGCTTCGGCCTCACCTACCTGCCGTTCATCGCGCGCGCCGCGGTGGCCGGCCTGCGCCAGTACCCGCTGCTCAACGCCTCGCTGGACGGCAACAACATCGTCTACCACAATGAAATCCATATCGGGATCGCGGTCGCCCTGGAGAACGGCCTGATCGTCCCGGTGATTCGCGGGGCCGACGAGAAGAACGTGCTCGGCCTGCAGCGCTCCATCGTGGATCTGGCGGCGCGCGCCCGCTCGCGGCAGCTCAAGCCCGACGAGGTGGCGGGCGGCACGTTCTCCATCACCAACTTCGGCAGCTTCGGCAGCTTGATGGGCACGCCGGTGATCAATCAACCGCAGGTCGCCATCATGGGCGTCGGCACGGTGGACAAGACTCCGGTGGTGATCGACGACGCCATCGCCATCCGCAGCATCTGCCATCTCTCGCTAAGCTTCGACCATCGCCTGATCGACGGCGCCCTGGCCGACCAATTCATGACGAAGGTCAAGCAGGTGCTGGAAAGCTGGTCCGAAGAAGTCCTGTAGAGTACCCTTTCAGGCTTGCCATGCCCCCATTCCTGGGGGCATTCTTCCCAGTCACCGTTTTCTGCGCTAAAGTAAACGGTGACCGAGGTTGCCATGCCGATAACCAGACGCTCCGTATTAGGGCTCGCCGCCGCCGCGCCCGCGCTCCTCTTACCGCGCCGCTCGCAGGCGCAAGACACCATTCCAGATATCGCCAAAGGCCCGTACAATGGCGCCGAATCGCTCAAGCAGTTCCGCATCCCCGAGTGGTTCCGCGACTACAAATTCGGGATGTGGGCCCATTGGGGGCCGCAATCCGCCGCCGAGGACGGCGATTGGTACGCCCGCAACATTTACATACAGGACAGCCCGCAGAACAAATATCACGTCGAAACCTACGGCCACCCGTCCAAGTTCGGCCACAAGGACCTCTGCCTCACCTGGCACGGGCGCGATTTCGACGCCGATCACCTGATCCAGCTCTACAAAAAGGCCGGCGCCAAATACTTCATGTCCATGGGCGTGCACCACGATAACTTCGACCTGTGGAACTCCAAGTACCAGCCGCGCTGGAACGCCGTCGCCACCGGCCCCAAGAAAGACGTGGTCGGGCTGTGGGCCGCCGCCGCCCGGAAGCACGGCCTGAAGTTCGCCGTTAGCGAGCATCTCTCCAATAGCTACAACTGGCTCGCCGTCAGTCACGGCTCCGACAAGACGGGCCCGCTGGCCGGCGTCCCCTACGATGGCACCGATCCGGCCTACGCCGATCTGTATCATCCGTTCCCCAAGGATCAGCCCATCCCCACGCAGGCGATGAGCCGGGTCGCGCCCGATTCTTGGAAGCGGCTGTACTTCCTGCGCATACAGGACCTCGTGGACAAGTACAAGCCCGACCTGCTCTATACCGACGGCGGCATCCCCTTCGGCGAATGGGGCTACAAACTGGTCTCCCACTACTACAACCAGGTGCCCAACGGCCTCTACACCAGCAAGACCAGGAAGGATTGCGAGGAAGGCACCTGCGCGCTCGACATCGAACGCGGCGTGGCCGGCGATATTCAGAAGGATGCCTGGCAGACCGATACCTGCATCGGCAACTGGCACTACAAGAAGGGCCAGAAGTACAAGACCGGCAAGAACGTGGTGGACCTGATGTGCGATATCGTCAGCCGCAACGGCAACCTGATGCTCAACGTTCCGCTGCCCAACAGCGGCAAGCCGGACGATGAGGAACTCAAGACGGTGGAAGAGATCACCAAATGGATGGCGGTCAATAGCGAAGGCATCTACGGCACGCGTCCCTGGAAGATCGCCGGCAGCGCCGCCCCGCCGGCGGCCGGCAACATGTCCTTCAATGAACGCAACCGCAAAGACCTCACGGCCGACGACGTACGCTATACCACCAAGGGCGGCACGCTGTACGCCTTCGTGATGGGCTGGCCGGAGCACGAGGCCGTCGTCCCGACCCTGGCTCTCGGCGGCAAGAACCAGGTTGGGAAGATCCGCAGCCTGGAACTGCTGGGCCACCGCGGCAAACTGAAATTCACCCAGGACGAGCAGTCCCTGCGGGTGACGCTCCCGCCGGAAAAGCCGAGCGAGCACGCCATCTGTTTCAAGATTGTCGGCGCCTGACCCATTGGTGGGGCAGGCTTGAGCCTGCCAATCCGAGCGATTAGCGAAGCAAGACAGACCACAAGAAGCGATGGTCTGTCCCACGCCTCATTCTGCGCCCTGCCACGCCTCCAGGATGTCCTCTACCTTCTCGCCGACGCGTCGGCGGGCGTCCGCGCGGTCCGCGCCGCCGGCCAGAAGCTCGTCGTAGTTGGTGTGGTTGTGGCGGACGGCGGCGGCGACGGCCGCGAATAAGGCGCGCTCTTTCAGATTGCGTCCGGCCTCGCTCCGGCCGACGCGCCCGCTGCCTCGCGTGGCGGTGTGCGCGGCGATGGCACGTGCCTCGCGCGGGGTGCAGCGGGGGAACAGGGCCAGAATCCGAACGGTCATCTGTTCCACCAATTCCTCATCCTGCCGGGCGCGCAGCTTGGCCGCGCGCGCCCGCGCCTGTGCCCGGTCGCCGGCATCCAGGGTACACTCGGCCTCGGCTTTCTCGATAGCGGCGGGCTCCACCAGAATGCCTTGCCTTTCGTAGCGTCCGCGCGAGCGGCTGAAGCGCACTACGGTCGCGGTCTTGCCGCTGTATTTGGTGGCGCGGCGTGTCAGGGCCGTGTCTCCGGCGGGCAGAAACTCGAGGTCGCCCATGCCGGCACACGCCAGGCACAGCGCTTGTTGCGCCTCCAGGAAGAGCATGCTGCCTTTGGGGAGGTCGGCGCCGCACTCGGTACACTCGGAATCGCGCACAATCTCAAACACGACGGGCCGGGGCGGCTGGCTCAGCTTCTCTTCCAACTTTTCCAGCTTGCGCCCGGAGAGGGCCGGCGAAACGAAATGGGTGCGGCAGGTTTTCTCGATTTCGGGATCTCCGCTCACCGTGAATCGCAGCTCCACGGGACCGTCACGCCCGGCGCGCAGGTAGCGGGTCTCGCTGGGCTGCAAGCCTTTCTCTCGCGCCCACTGCCAGAACACGGATTGCGAGAACGCGATCTTATTTGCACTGCCCTGCAGCATGCGCTCCAGGAAATCGATGCGCCCTTTCCGCCAGGACTCGACGTGCACGGGTTCGAGGAGCCGCATGCCGGTGAAGAGATCGATCAAGCTGACGTATCCGTGGTCCGCCAGAGCCTCTTCCGCCGCTTGCAGCACGCGCTGCTTCAGAGCGTCCTGGTTGTCCACTTTCATATTCAGGTCCTATAAAACCGCATCCTAGCACGACTATGGCTCGACCGCCGGTGGACCTCCGCCGGCCAGTTCGGCCGACCGCGCGTGGTCGCCGCGCGCGGAAGATTCGTCGCCCAACAGGCTGTACACCTGCGCGCGCAAGGCGTAGAGGTGCGGCTCGCGCGGAGCCAGGCGGATAGCTTCCGAGAAATCCTGGAGAGCGGCTTCCACCTGCCCGCCCTGCCGCAAGTACAGCTCGCCGCGGTATTGGAAGGCCTGCCACAATTGCGGGCTGAGGCGGATGCCCTCGGTCAGCAGGGCAATCGCCCGGTCGCTACGGCCCTCGGAGGCGTGCTGGCCGGCCCGCTCCAATATGGTCGCCGGGTCGGGGACGGCCGGAAAGCGGCGGCTGACGATGTGGAAATAGACGCCCGCGATCAGGCAGAGGCACGCGATCTCGGCGGCGCCATCGAATCCCCAGCCGCCGAGGAAAATTCGGCTGGCCAGGGGCAAAGTGCCGAACACCACTGCCATGGCAAATGCCGTGCGGCTCCATTGGCGCGCCTTTGCGCGGTATGCCACGGGATCAGTATTCCCGGTTCTTGACGATTCCGGGTTGCGGCACGGGGTACTTGCCGTCGGCGCCGGCGCGCAGCGGAGCGGGTCCATCCAAGGTCAGCTTATCGACGTCGGGAGCGAACTCGTGTTCGCAATTCATCATCTGGTCGAAGGTAATGATCTGTCCCGTGTGCGCTGCCATGCGGCCCATGGAGCCCACCAGGCTGGCCTCGGCGCCGCGCTTGACTTCGTTGTAGGGCTTGTCGTCGCGGATCGCCTGGATGAGATCTTCCCACTCGAAGTCGTAGGGCGAGTGCTCGGGCTGCGGATATGCCCAGAGCAGATTCTCTTCCGCCGGCGCGGTCTGCCCGGTTTGCCAGCGCGGGATCTTCTGGCCCTTGTAGATGCGCGTGCGGCCGGGCGTGTGCGCCGAGGTGGAGATGACGGCCGAGCCCTTGGCGCCGTGCACGTAGCTGGCGAACTCGTTGTGGACTCCGGCCATATTGCGGCCGTCGTAAAACAACTTGACGCCGTCGGGGAAGGTGTACTCCACGGCGTACACATCGAAGTTCTGGTCTACGGAATCGCCGCGGTAGTGGCGCCCGCCGAGGGCCATGGCTTCCACCGGCCAGGCGCCTTTGATCCAGGAGCATTCATCGATCTGGTGGATGAAGTAGTCGCTGAAGACGCCGCCACTGGCCCACAGGAATGCGTGGAACAGGCGGATCTGGTGGAGCAGTTCGGTGGTGCCGGCGGGCACGCGCGGGGCCGTGCCGCCGCCCGAGCCCATGCGATAGGCGCGCATAGCCACGATATCGCCGATCTGGCCGGCATTGATGCGATTGAGCAACTCCTGCCGGGCGCGGCAGTGACGGATCATCAGGCCTACCCCGACTTTGAGATTTTTCTGAACGGAGAGTTCGCCGAGTTTGAGCATGCGGCGGGTGGTGGGGCCATCCACCGTCACCGGCTTCTCCAGGAAAGCGTTCAGGCCCTTATCGATGGCGTAGCTGAAATGCACCCAGCGGAAGGCCGGCGGCGTGGCGAAGATGGCGACATCGCTGGGCTTGAGGCAATCGAGCGCCTTGCGGTAGGCGTCGAAGCCGATGAACTTGCGGTCCTCGGATACGTCGACCTGATCGGGGAACTTCTGGCGCAGTTTGCCGTGGCTGTCGGCGAGTTTCGAAGGGAACACGTCGGCCATGGCCACCAGTTTGATGGCGCCGTTCTTCACCGTCAGGGCGTTCTCCGCCGCGCCGGTGCCGCGTCCGCCGCACCCCACCAGCGCCAGTTGAATGGTGTCGCTCCCCGCCGCATGAACGTAGGGGATAGTCATTCCGGCCAGGGTAGACACCCCGGCTATGCGTCCGCTGTCCGCCAGAAAGCGGCGGCGTGACGTTGTGTTGGAGTTTGTCGTGTTCTCACTCATCAGAGGAACCTCATGCTTAAGTTACTCCATCTCGCGGCAAACCGGGGACAGACAGCGAATTTCCGGCAAAAGGCGCCGGAAATTCGCTGTCTGTCCCCAGTTTGCGGGTGTAGACTCGAGGACATGGTGCTCACGAGACGTATGTTCGTCGCCGGCGCCGCCGGCGCCGGCTTCGCCCTTCTCGGCCGCTCTCACGGAATGTCGATTCACCTGAGCTGCGGCGCGCTGGGAATCAAAGCGTCCCAAACCGAAGCGATCGACTATGCGGCCCGCTACGGCTTCGACGTGGTGGATGCCGACGGGGGCTATCTCGGCAACCTGTCGCCAGCGGATCTCGCGCGCCTGCTGGACAGCATGAAGGCGAAGAACGTGGGGTGGGCGATGGCCGGCTTCCCCACGGAGTTCCGCAAGGACGATGCCGCTTTCAGCGAATCGATCAAAACGTTGCCGGCCTATGCCGCGGGACTGGAACGCGCCGGAGTCAAACGCGTCACTACGTGGATCTCGCCAAATAGCGCCGACCTCACCTACATGCAGAATCTGCGGACGCACGCGCGGCGTCTGCGCGAGGCGGCGGGCATCCTGAACGATCAAAGCATACGCTTCGGCATGGAATACGTCGGTCCCAAGACTTCCTGGAGCACGAAGCGGTATCCGTTTGTGCACACCATGGCCGAGATGAAAGAGCTGATAGCCGAGATCGACCGCCCCAACGTCGGCTTGGTGCTGGATAGCTGGCATTGGTACACTTCGGGCGAAACCAAGAAGGATCTGCTCACGCTGCGCGGCGATCAGGTGGTTTCGGTGGACCTCAACGACGCCCCGACCGGCATTCCGGTGGATCAGCAGATGGATGGCAAACGCGAACTCCCCGCCGCCACCGGCGTGATCGATGCGGGGAGCTTCCTGGGCGCATTGCAGGCTATCGGGTATGACGGTCCGGTGCGCGCCGAACCTTTCAACGACGCCGTCCGTAAAATGGCGCCCGCCGAGGCGCTGGTGGCTGCGAAGGCGGCGATCGACAAAGCGTTCGCGCAGATTGGGTAGTCCCCCCGGTTCCACTGCATCGGATGAGCTTATGAGCGACGCAGAATTCATTTCGTTCGTCGAATCGTTGGACCGCTGTTGGATCGAGGGCCGTCCGCAGGATCTGGACGGCTTTCTGGCCGAAGATGTCGTCTTCGTTGCACCTGGCGGTAAGGTTCGTGCCGAGGGCATTGCACCGGCTATCGAGAGTTACCGCCAATTCCTTTCCCATGCAAAGGTCAGCAGCTTTGAAACCAATGGGCACCAAGTTACGCGGAGAGGCGACACCGCGATTGTCGAGTACGAGTGGAAGACGACCTGGGTCACGGCCGCGGCGGAGCACAGCGAGGCAGGGCGCGATGTGTTGGTGTTCTCACGCCGCAACGATAGCTGGCGCGTCGTTTGGAGGACGCAAATTCCGGCAAACGCCGCGGCGAACTAGCTCTTTCGGGCGGCGGTCAGGGCGGCGTCGATGGTCTCGATGGAAGCGAACTGGGCTTCCCAGAACGACTGCGATTTCATCTCTTCCAGGTAGGCGTGGGAATAGCCGAAATTCTTCCAGATGTCTTCCTTGTAGGCGAACAGGCGTTCCTTTTCGGCGCGCGGGCGCACGTCCAGGATGTCCACCTCGCTGCCGCCGCGGAACACGCTCTCGAACCAGCCGGCGAGCTTGCCGTTGTCGATGGGACCGCGGCGCTCGGCGAGGTCGGCCAACACGGAAGGATAGCGGTCGAAGCCGTCGGTGGCAATGGTGACGACGTTGTCCTCGGGACCAAGGTTCAAGTGGTGGGCCAGACGGATGGCGCCGAGGATGTTGCAGATGCCGGAGATGCCGAACAGTCCTTCGAGAGACGCCAGTTTGCCCTGCGGCAGACCGAGGAGCGATTCGACCAGCGGCAGGCGGCGCTCCAGAAGTTCCAGCCCCATCACGCAGTCGTCGTCGTGAATCAGTTCCACGTAGTCGGTGGTCAACACGTTGTGGATGAGGGTCACCATCTTGTCGCCGATGCCCTCGATGCGGTGCGTGCCCCGGCCGTTGTTGAACAGGGTGGAGCACTCCATCGGTTCCAGCGCGCAAATCACGCTTTCGGGGAACTTCGCCTTGATCTCGTCGCCCGCCGCCAGGGTTCCGGCGGAACCGGGCGCGGAAACGAAGGCGGCCACGCGGCCGTTGCCGTAACCCGCCGCCGCTTCGAGGGCGCTGCGGCCGGTCACATAGCGATGGAAGCGGTAGTTGGGCAGCAGCTCGAACTGCGCCAGGACCTTGTTTTTCGGGTCCTTCTTGTAGTGCTCGGTGCGCTCCAGGACGAGGATGACATCGCTCTCCGATCCGGGGGTGAGATCGAGTTCGCCTCCGTATTGGCGGATGCGGGCGTAGCGCTCCTTGCTCATTCCCTCCGGCATGATGACGATGGCGGGGTAGCCCTTGAGGTGCGAAACGTAGGCCACGCCGATGCCGAAGTTGCCGGTGGAAGGCCCGATCACGGTATGCACGTCCGGCGAGATTTCGCCCGCCAGTTCGCCTTCCATGAGCGTCGCATAGGCGGGTCCGACCTTGTGACTGCCCGATGGGAAATAGCGGCCCACCAGCACCACGATGTTGGCATGGACGCCGGTGAGTTCCTTGGGCAGGACGATGTGCCGGATGCGCTGGTCCGGCGCGCGCCACGTAATGTGGAACAGGTTGATGGGGTCCAACTCGTTGGCGGAGCCGGTCCGCGGCTTGGGGTGCAACATTTCTGCGTATGTCGGGCCAGGTACGGTCGGTTTCATGTGACTCCTTAGAATCTCTCCCACAGTGCTTTGGCGCAAACGGCGGCTTTTTCGGCGATCTCGCGCTCGTCCAGGTTGACCGAGCGGCCTTCGCGCAGGACCCATCGCCCGTTCACCATCAAGGAATGCACGGGCGCGTTGGAAACACCGAACAGGAGATGGCCGAACAGATTCGAGCTATCGATGGGGGTGGGCGGAAGGTAATCCAGCAGGACGAAGTCGGCTCTGGCACCGGGAGCGACGCGGCCGATTTCGGTTCCCCAGATCTGTTTGACGATCTCGCGGTTACCGGAGAACGCCGCGGCATAGGCTTCCGCGCCGCCCGCGCGCGGGTCTCTTGCACGTAGTTTCTGCAACTGAGTTGCAACTTTAAATTCGTCCCACATACGCGGCGAATAGCCATCGGAGCCCAATCCCACTCGGACTTTGGCGTGAAACAGGGCAGGCAGGTTGGCGATTCCAACTGCGTTGTTGCAATTCGATTGCGGATTGTGTACGACATTGACACCGTGCCGCGCCAGCGCCTTACGCTCCGCCTCGGTGACGTGAATACAGTGCGCGGCGAGCGTTTTTTCGTCGAGGATGCCGGCCTTCGACAGGCGGCGGACGGCCAGACGGTCGCACGCGTCTTCGGCGACGTGAATATGGAATCCCGCGCCCAGCGACTGGTTGGCCTCCACGCAGGTGGCGAGCGTGCGGTCGCCGAGCGTGAAGGCGGCGTGCAGGCCGAACATGCCGCCCACCAGGGCGCCGGGGCGGACGCGCTCCAGAAAGCGGACGTTTTCGCGAACGCCATCGTCCGCGCCGCGCCGGCCGTTGCGATCGCTGGTTTCGTAGCAGGTGGCGCCGCGCAGGCCGACTTGGTGAAAGGCCCGCTCGATGGAATCGAGGCTGCCGGCGCAGGCATTCGGGCTGGCGTGATGATCGATCACGGTGCCCACGCCGCAGCGGGCGGAATCGATCAATCCGGTGAGCGCGCTGTAATAGACGTCTTCCTGGTTCAGCGCGCGGTCGAGACGCCACCAGAGCTTTTTCAGAATCGCCGGAAAGTTGGCGGGCGGAGGGCCGGGCAAACACATGCCGCGAGCCAGCGTGCTGTAGAGGTGGGTGTGGCAGTTGATGAGCGCCGGCATGAGCAGGCGGCCGTGGAGATCCACGGCGTGGGCGTCCAGGGCGCGGCCGCCGCGCACGAAGCCGATGGCGCCATCGGCGAGGACTTCCACGCTGCCCGAATCGAGCACGCGATTGCCGCCGTCGAAGGTGAGGATGCGCGCGTTGGTGAGAATCATGATGCCACGATGTGCGTGCCTCTCTCGCCGCGGATGGCGGGCGCCACGTGCTCCGTGCAGGTGATGATGCACTCCTCGCCGCCGCCTTCCACGAACTCGATGGCGGAAGCGATTTTGGGGCCCATGGACCCGGCCGGGAACTCGCCAGCCGCCAGCCAGGCGCGCGCCTGCGCCACCGTGATGGTGTCCAGCCACTGCTGGCCGGGCCGGCCGAAGCGGATGGCGACGCGGTCCACGCTGGTAACGATGATCAGCTTTTGCGCATGGAGATCTCGCGCCAGCAGGCTGGAGGCGCGATCCTTGTCCACTACACCTTCCACACCCACCAAGCGGTCGCCTTCCCAGGCCACGGGGATTCCGCCGCCGCCGCAGGCGATCACCACGACGCCCGCCTGAAGCAGGCAGCGAATCGCATCCTCTTCCATGATGCGCAGGGGATGAGGAGAGGCCACCACGCGGCGCCATTGCCCGGGCACGATTTCGGCGAGCTGCCAGTGAGGCCGGTCGCGCCGGACTTCTTCCATTTCGGCCGTGGTGTAAAAGCGTCCGATCGGCTTGGTGGGGTGGACCATGCCGGGATCGCCCTCGCTCACCAGCACCTGCGTGATGACGGTGGCGGCGGAGCGCTGTATGCCCTCGCGGCGGAACAATTCGAAGGCGATGCGCTGGATCATGTAGCCCATGCCGCCCTGCGAATCGGAGACGCAGGTGTCGAGGGGAAGGCGGGGGACGCGGCGCTCGCCTTCCTCGGAGCGGATGAGAATGTTGCCGATTTGGGGGCCGTTGCCGTGGGTGATGACGATTCTGGCGTCGCTGCGGAAAAGGGGAAGCAGGTGGGTTAGAGTCTCGGCGGTGTGTTCGAATTGCTGGGGAATGGTGCCGGGCTCTCCGGGGCGGGTGATGGCGTTGCCGCCTAGGGCGATGACCAGGGTGTCAGTCATGGGAGGCTCCGGGCGAGGTTCGTGGAGAGGGAAGGAGTCTGTTCACCGCAGAGATGCAGAGTCCGAGCTTCGCTCGGATGGGCAGGCTGAAGTCTGCCCCACCAAAGAATGCCGCCAGGAATGGCGGCATGGCAGCCTGAAAGGCTACGCTACGCTTCATATTCGATGGCGAGATCGGCCATGGTGAGGGCCATGATGGACTTGGCGGTGTGCAGGCGATTTTCGGCCTCCTGGTAGACTACCGAGTTCGGCCCATCGATCACCTCGTCGGTCACCTCGTTGCCGCGGTCGGCGGGGAGCGGGTGCATGTAGAGGACGTCGGGGCGGGCCAGTTGCATGCGTTCGCGATGGCAGATCCAATTGGTGTACTGTTTGGCGATGCGCAGCGATTCGGCGGGATTGCTGCCCATGGTATCCAGGCAACCCCAGCTTTTGGGGATGACCACGTCGGCATCGCGGAAGGCTTCGTCCATGTCGTCCACCACGCGGAACCGGCCTCCGCCAGAGCGCGCGTTGTCTTCGGCCGCCCGCACGGTCTCGGGCATCAGATGGTATTCGGGCGGATGGGCCAGCACCACATCCATGCCGAAGCGCGGCATCAGCATGATGAGACCTTGCGGCACGGAAAGCGGCTTGGCGTAGCTGGGAGCGTAGGCCCAACTGACGGCGATCTTGAGGCCGCGCAGATTGCGGCCGCGTAGCTCGCGGATGGTCATCAGGTCGGCCAGGGTCTGGCAAGGATGATCCACGTCGCACTGCATGTTGATGACCGGCGCGTCCGCCCATTTGGCGACTTCGCGCATGTAGGCGTTGCCTTCGCCGGGGACGAGGTCGTGACGGATGGCGATGGCGTGCCCGTAGCTGGAAAGGATGATGCCGGTATCCTTGGGGCTTTCGCCGTGACTGACCTGCATGACGTCGGCGGTGAGGAAATGCGCGTGGCCGCCGAGCTGGGTCATGCCGGCTTCGAAGGAATTCCGCGTCCGGGTGGACTTGTCGAAGAACATCAGGAAGATGGTCTGGTCGGCCAGGTAGCGGTGCGGCACGCGTCCCTTGAACTTGCGTTTGAGGTCGCCCGCGACATCGAGGAGGACGTCCAGTTCCGCGTCGGTCCATTCCTGGGTAGTGATCCAGTCTCTTCCTTTGAAGAGCGCTTTCCTGGTTTCATTGTTCACGCGTGTTCTCCCGAAGACCGGCCACGTTGGCAAAGTGAACGTGGCGCGGGTCGCCGATGGATTCCATCAGCAGTTTGAGTTTGAAGTACGGCAGCATGTCGAGCGGGGCCGGCGCGGAGGCGGCGCTATCGGCAGGCCGCCACGCCAGGACTTCGCTGTCGCTGAGGCGAATCTCCACGGCGGCGTCCGCGCGGTGAAACCAGGCACGGCCGGCGGCGGCATCCAGATTCAGCAAATAGCGCTGGTGCGCCAGGGTGCCGTGAATGGTGTGAGCATCCCAATCGATAAAGAACCCGTTGGCGCCGGTATCGGCTTGCCAGGTTTCGGAGCTGCCGAAAAAGCGCGGTTTCTCCACTTGCGGTCCGCCATCCTCGGGGCAGAAAATGTCGCAGTTGCCGCAATCGTTGCAGGCATCGGCGTAGTTGGCCAACTGGTGCGCCTTCATGACGCGCAGGACGCCGCCCGGAATGCGCCTGGCCGTGCCGCCGGGGAGCAGTTCGAAGTTGTCGTACTCGATGGTAGCGGGGCGCGTCTGGTAGGCGAAGTTGGCGTCGTTGGGACAGACCGGCACGCATTTATCGCAGTTGATGCAATCGTAGAGCCAGAGTTTCGAACCGATTTTGCGGGGCACGCCCATGTTGCGCTCCCACAGGTAACGCGGATTGGCCGTGGCTTCGGCCACCAGGATGGGTGTATTGAGCCACCCGGCGGCGTACACGTCGCCCGCGGCGGCTTGCGCCTGACCGCGATAGTTGAGGACGAAATCGGCGATGGTGGTGACGCCCAGGCGTTGCATCTCCGCCCCCAGGTTATCCAGATAGCGGCTCAGCCGTGCATAGCCGCCGGGGCGCAGGAGATCGGTGCAGGTGGTCACGGGGACGAAATTCATGGCCACGGCCGCGGCCACGTTGTGCGCGTCCAGTCCACCGGAAAAGGAGATGGGGATGGGGTCCCGGCTGCGCACGCGGAACTTCTGGACCAGGTTCATGGCCAGCACGTGGAGCGGCGCGCCCGACAGGTACATCAGCTCGTCGCCGAAGACCTGCTTGTGATTCTTGACGACGAGCGTATTGGTGAACTTCAGGGAGAGGCTTCTGCCGTGGCGGCGGGCCACGCGCTGGAGGCGCGGAATCAGGTCCAGCGCCTCATCGAATTGCAGGTCGTTGTCGAAGGCCGGCGGATGGAGTTGGATCTCGCGATAGCCCAGCACATCGTGCAGGAGGCGCGCGACTTCTTCCTTGCCGAGCAAGGTGGGATTGAGCTTGATGCAGACGTGGCAGCCCATTTCCACCAGCAGGAAGGTCACGATGCCTTCGATTTCCCGGGCGGGACAGCCGTGGAAGGTGGAGAGACTGATGGTGTCGCTGATACAAGTGGGGAAGGGGAGGTCGCGATAGCGCTGGAATTCGCCGGCGAGAGTGGAGCGCAGTTCTTCGATGAGCGGAGCCGCGTTGCGCATGGAGGCGATCCAGGAACGGACGCGCGGGGAACGGATGCCTTCGAGGTTGTAGCCGACGCTCATGTCGAAGACGGTGTCGAAGAGGGAAGAGTTGGCAGGGAAGAATGCCCCCAGGGACGGGGGCATGGCAGCCTGAAAGGCTACGCTACGGAAAATCTCCAGGAGCATCGAAGCTTTGACGTACTCGCGGGCCGATTGCTCCAGCTTGAGTTCCTGCGACCACTCGACGTTGTAGCCGACGTTGGCCACGTCGATGCAGGGGCGGGGGATCTTTAACTCGTCGAGAATCTGCACCGTCTTGAGCTCGATGATGCGCGCGCCGCCGAGCCAGCAGAGGGCGATATTCTGGGCCAGTTGTCCGTGCGGTCCGGCGGCGGGGCCGAGGGGCGTGGCGGCGCGATGGCCGTGAAAGTCCACCGACAGATCGAGCCCCGGGATGCCGCGGAAGAACTTGTCCTTCGACAGGTCGAAGATCTTGCCTTCCCGCGAATACTCGAGGAGAGCGCGCCGCAACAAGAGCGGGAGCGGAATCGGAACCAGTTCAGCCATTGCCGTGCTTCGCCGTGTAAATCAACGGGAAGGCCGCGTACCACTGCGCGGCGTCCACCAGGTGGCGAATGGGCACGCGCTCGATCACGGAATGCGCGACTTCCTCTTCGCCGGGACCGAAGCCGATGGTGGGCACGCCCATCAGGCCCATGGAGGCGACGCCGTTGGTGCTGAAGGTCCACTTGTCGACCACGGGTTCTTTGTCCCAGAGGCCGCGGAAGGTGGCGATGGCCGCCTGCGCCAGCGGGTCCGATTCGGCGAGCACCCAGGTGGGATAATATTTCTCCATCGGGTAGCGCAGGCCGGTGTAGCTGGGCACGTCGTAGGTGAGAATTTCGATTTCGGCGTCTTCGGCGCCGGGCAGCGCGCGGACTTCGGCGACGGCGCTCTCTTTGGTTTCGCCCGCGGTGAGACGGCGATCGAGATGAATCGAGCAGGCTCCGGGGACGGCGCAGAGGGAAGGCGAGAGGGAGCGAACCTCGGTCACCGCGATGGTGCCCTTGCCCAGGAATGGGTCGTCCTTGAGACGGGTGTTCAACTGTTCGACTTCGGCGATGATACGGCCCATCTTGTAGATGGGGTTATCGCCGCGCTCGGGAGCGCTGGCGTGACAGGACTTGCCGCGCAGGTGAACTTCAATCTCCATGCGGCCGCGATGCCCGCGGTAGATGCCGAGCTTGCTGGGTTCGGTGATGACCACGCAATCGGGGCGCATGCCGTCTTCCTTGAGAATGTAAAGCCAGGGCAAGCCGTCGCAATCTTCCTCCTGCACCGAGCCCACTACCCAGAGCGTGTAGTCGCCGAGCAGGCCGAGCTCCTTGATCAGCTTGCCGCCATATACCATGCTGGCCATGCCGGCGCGCTGATCGCAGGCGCCGCGTCCGAAGACGTAGCCGTCTTCCACCTTGCCCCGGTAGGGATCCCACGCCCATTCCTTGGGATCGCCCACGCCCACGGTGTCGGTGTGGGAATCCATCATGACGATGGTCTTGCCCGAGCCGATGCGGCCCAGGATGTTGCCCATGCGATCGACCCGCACTTCGTCGAAGCCGGCCTTCTCCATTTCCTGGCGGATGCGGGCGACTACCGGACCCTCGTGGCCGCTCTCGGCGGGAATGGCGATGAGGTCGCGCAGGAAGCGCACGATGTCGGCTTCGTAAGACTGCGCCAGTTCCGCCAGGCGATGGCGGTTGGGGATGGCGAGCGGGGGTGCGGTCATGGCGTCAGCAGGGCCTCCTCTTCCAGATTGGCCGCCCGTTTGGCGGCGAGAGCGCGCAGCACATCTTCCGGGCGGATGGGCAATTTGCGGATGCGCACACCGACGGCGTGGAAGATGGCGTTGGCGATGGCCGGGGCAGGGCCGTTGATGGGCACTTCGGAGATGGATTTCGCGCCGTAGGGCCCGAGCGGCTCGTCGGTCTCGACTAAGATGGTGGTGAGCTTCGGCATATCCTCGGCGGAAAACATCTTGTAATCCAGGAAATTGGGATTGACGGGGCGGCCGGCGGCATCGAGGAGGAGTTCCTCGGTGAGCGCATAGCCCAACCCCTGCGCCACGGCGCCTTCCACCTGGCCTTCGGCCTGCATGGGATTGATGGCGGTGCCGGGATCCACCGCCGTGGCGAGGTGCACGACGCGGACCTGGCCGGTTTCGGTATCCACTTCCACTTCAGCGAAGGTGGCGCAGAAGGGCGGCGGGCTATCGGTATTGAAATGCGACGCGCCATCCATGATCTGGAATTTTTCCTTGTACATGGCCCGCATGGCGATGTCGGTCATGCTGACGGCTTTGCGGCAGACGCAGGTGGTGAAGACTTCGTTGTTGCCGCACTCCAGTTTGTCCACCGGTTCGTCGAGCATCTTCGAGGCCATTTCCAGGACTTGGGCGCGGACCTTGCCGGCGGCCTTCTTAACCGCGCCGCCGGAGATGATGGTGGTGCTACTGGCGTAGGCGCCCACGTCGAAGGGTGTGATATCGGTATCGCCCGAAGTGATGATGATCTTATCCAGGGTAACGCCGAGGGTTTCGGCCGCGATTTGCGCGAGCACGGTGTCGGCGCCGGCGCCCACGTCGGACGCGCCCACCTGGAGATAGAACGATCCATCCTCGTTCATCTTGAGGAAGGCGGATGCCCAGTCCACACCGGCTATGCCAGAGCCCTGCATGGTGCAGGCCATGCCGACACCGCGGCGCAGGTGGCTGTGGCCGTTGGGCAGCGATTTGCGCTTTTGGGTCCAGCCGATGGCGCGCGCGCCGCGCTCCATGCATTGCGGCAGGCCGCAACTGCGCATGAGGCGCGGCAGTCCCTCTTTGCCCTCGCCGAGTTGGGCGGAGAGGTGATCGGTATCGCCCAGCCGGATGACGTTCTTGCGGTGGAACTCCAGCGGGTCCATGCCGAGTTGGCAGGCGATTTCATCCACCAGGGTCTCCTGGGCAAAGAACCCCTGCGGGCATCCGTATCCGCGGAACGCGCCGGCCACGGGATTATTGGTGTACACCACGTGGCATTCGAAACGCATGTTCGGCGCGCGGTAGAGGGGTAGCACTTTGCTACCGGTGTTGCCCTGCACGGTGGTGGAATGGCTGCCGTAGGCGCCGGTGGTGGCGAGCACGATAAGCTGGCTCGCGATCACGGTGCCATCGCGCTTGACGCCCATCTTCATGCGCAGGATCTGCGGATGGCGGCTGCGCGCCATGTAGAACTCTTCCTCGCGGGTGAACTCGATCTTCACGGGACGCCGCGTGGCCAGCGCCAGCGCGCCGGTAATATCCTCCAGCAGCATCTCCTGCTTGCCGCCAAACCCGCCGCCGATGCGCGGCTTGATGACGTGCACGCGGCTGACGGGAATCTGCAGAATCATGGCCACCTGGCGGCGAGAGTGATACGGAACCTGCGTGCTGGTACGGATGACGAGGCGGCCATCGGCATCCAGCCAGGCGATGCTGATGTGGGGCTCGATGGGGCAATGCTGCTGGCGGTGCGTGCGGAACTCGCGCTCGATGACGTAATCGGATTCGGCAAAGCCTTGCTCCACATTGCCGATCTCGCGCAGGATGTAGCCCGCGATGTTGTGCTCGCGGTCGTAGATTTTGGTGGAGTCGGGCTCGTCGTGGATGACGGCGGCGCCGGGCGCCATGGCCTGCTCCATATCGAGCACGGCGGGCAGAATTTCGTAGTCCACTGCGATCAGGGCGAGCGCGCGTTCGGCGATGGCGCGGGTTTCGGCGGCGACGGCGGCCACACGGTCGCCTACGAAGCGCACCTTGGAATCGAGCAGGTAGGTGTCGTAAGGGGACGGTTCGGGCCACGCCTGGCCGGCGGTGGTATGCGGCACTCGCGGCACGTCCTTGTAGGTGAGGACGGCATGCACGCCGGGCAGCGCTTTGGCCTTGCTGGTATCGATGCGGCGGATGCGCGCGTGGGCGTGCGGGCTGGGCAGGATCTTGCCGTAGAGCATGCCCGGAAGCTGCACATCGTCGGTGAAGGCCGCGCCGCCGGTGACCAGTTTGAAACCATCGACCTTGCGGAGGTTGCGGCCCACAACGAGACGGTTGCCGCTCATCGCGCCACCTCCGCCACGGGCTTCGCGCGCCGGGCTTTGTGTTTCCGTTTGGCGGCGGCGGCGAGCACCGCTTCCACCGGTTTCAGGTACCCGGTGCAGCGGCACAGGTGCCCGGCCAGGGCCTCGCGCACGTCGGCTTCAGTGGGATCGGGACAGCGATCCAGCAGGGCCTTGGCGCTGATCACCATGCCAGGGGTGCAGAAGCCGCACTGCACCGCGCCGTGGTCCAGGAAGGCTTCCTGCACGGGATCGAGCTTGCCGCCGATGGCGATGCCTTCGATGGTCAGGATGTGGCGCCCTTCGGCCTGCGCGGCAAACATGAGGCAGGAATTGATGGGCTTGCCGTCCACCAGGACCGCGCACGCGCCGCATTCGCCTTCCTCGCAGCCGCGCTTGACGCCGACGTAGCCTTGGCGGCGCAACACGTCGAGGAGAAGTTCGCCGGGAGCGATGGTCCAGTCGAGCGATTCCCCGTTCACGGTGACGTGCAGTTCCATGGTTTTCATAAGGAACACCCCGCATGAGTCGAACATTCATCCAGCGCCCGGCGGGTGAGGACCGAGCAGATCTCGCGGCGATATTCCGCGGACGCGCGGGCGTCGGAAATGGGGCTGACTTCGCGCGCCACTTCGGCGCCGATCTCGGCCAGCAGGGCCTGGTCGAGGACGCGTCCCGTCATGCGCTTTTCGGCGCCAGGGGCGCGCATGGCAACGGGGGCAACCGCGCCGAGAGCGATGCGCACCCATTTGACCCGGCCGCGGGAATCCAGTTGCAGGCCGGCGGAGACGTTGACCAGTGAGATATCCACGGCGGTGCGGCCCAACTTCTGGAAAGACCAGCGGCAGCCCTTGCCGTCCGGCGGATCGGGGATAACCACCTCCACGAGCAACGACCTGGCATACCGGTTGGTACGCGTGCTCGCCAGATATTCGGCCAGCGGCAATTTGCGCCGTCCCTTGGCATCGGCCATGACGACGGCGGCATCCAGCACGAGCAGCGGGGTGGCCGTGTCGGCGGCGGGCGAGCCGTTGGCCATGTTGCCGCCGAGCGTCGCCAGGTTGCGAATCGGGAGGCTGCCGCAGGTGCGCGCTGCTCGGCACAGCAATCCTCCGGCGAGAGCCTGGATCTGGGGAGAGGCTTCGAGTTCGGCCATGGTAGTAGTGGCGCCGATCACACACGCCGTGCCTCTCGGGCGGATGTAATTCAAGCCGGCCCGGGTGATATCGATCAGGAAGCGGATCGAGTCATCGCCCTGAACTACCACGTCCGTACCGCCGGCCACTACCCGTGCCTGGCCCTTGCCGCTGTGGAGCAATCGAAGTGCTTCGCGGACACTGGCAGGCCTGTAAAAAGCTTCGACCTTATCGAACATATAAATTTGCGAGGCCGCTAAGGGCCACCTCTATCGATCCGCGGCGCGGTGCACCGTCGGCTGACCAAAATATAACAGGGTTGCACATTCGGAACAACGATGTCGGCGGGGGTGGCGGCCGATGGGGAAGGCGAGGGGGCCTAACTCCAGGCGCGTGGCTGTCGCCTTGCTCGCCAACAGGAGCAGGGTCCGCCGCCCAGCAGCGGAGTCTCACGTTTGAGGCATGCAGGAGCAATAGTCGTCATAGGCCGCCAGGACTTCCGCATCTCGCTTCAACTTCTCACCCGGAATGAGCAGCAATCGTCCGATGAACAGCGTCATTTCATTAGACACCGTGGAACGCCCGAGTGCTCCAACGCCGTACGGTTGCCAGTCGCCCAGGCTCCCGATATGGCGTTTGGAGAAACTACTCCTGTCCACTCCCAGCGGCTATGCGCTCTTCTTGACGCGCCGCTCAGCCTCCATGACGCTCGTGAGGATATCGTTGATTCGAGTCAGATGGCCCGGCCCCTTGGACTTGAGCCATTCCAGCACGTCGCCCCGGACATAGAGCGAGATCATCTTTTTCTTTTCCAAACGGTCCCTGACATCCCGAAACCGCGTCATCGCCGCAAGTTGCTCGTCAGTGAGCGGTGGGATATCCGAATAATCGATATGCAAATCGTCGCCCGCCGCCTGCCGCTCGGCGGTCCGGCGCACCGTCTCCCGCTCGCGCTTAGTTAGCGGCTTGTTGAAAATATCTTCGGCTTTCACGCTGGTTAGCGTCCCTCGCCGAGACGATCCGGATGATTTCTTCTCCATCTTTCTCTCCCCTATAAACGTGGACCACGATGTATATTGCGGCACCACCAACCCTACCGATCGCGTGCCAGCGCTGCTCGGCGCGTTTCCTCATCGATCCGGTCTCTTTCCAGGATCCGGCATTCATCGGCAAACACGCGGGCGGCGAGTGAAAAGGCAATGCCGTGTTTTTTCCGATTCAGGCGGTTCTTTCGTTCGTCCCATTCCAACCGCATGTATATACAGTTTATATATGTTCGGGTCACGAAAGCAATTGCAGATCGCGGTGGCCGCCAGATGCCGATGCCGTAGGGGCGGGAGTGGCTGCGCCGCGAAGGGGAGGGGAGCTAGTTGGAGGCTTTTCCCATTGCCAGGTTGAGGCCCTGGAAGACGGCGTCATAGTGACCGCTCTCGGCCGCGAAGCGGAGACGCTTGACGTTTTCCACGCAGATCTCGGTTGCCGAAGGCTGGGTCTTCAGGACCTCCATCACCTCGGCAATGAACGCGTCCAGCGGCATGGCGCGGGGATCGGAGGCGCCGTTCAAAAGGTGGGTGGCGACATAGGGAGGGATGAGTTCGAGAACCTCCGTGGTGGACCCGCGGAGCTGATAGCGGAGCGATTCCGTATACGAGTGGATGGCGGCCTTGGTGGCGCAATAAGTGGGGGTTGGGGCCAAGGGGACGAAAGCCAGCCCGGAGGAGACGTTCACGATGGCGGAGTAGGGCTGCCTTTGCAGCAGGGGCAGGAGCGCCGCGGTGAGACGGATGGGACCCAGCAGATTGGTGGCGATCATGGATTGCGCGTCGGCGAGATCTTCCTGTTGGTCTTGCAGCCGTTCGGTCCGCATGATGCCGGCATTGTTAATCAGGACGTTCAGCGCCGGGTAGCGCGCCGCCAACTCGGCCTTGAAAGAGCGGATGGCGGCCGGGCTTTCGAGATCGAGCGCGAGAGAGGTCATGCCCGGGTTCGCGGCGGTGGTCTCGTCGAGCGCCTGCTTGCGGCGGCCAGCGACGATGACGTGGTTTCCGAGAGCGTGGAAGGCTTGGGCGAGGCCACGCCCGATGCCGGAGCCGCCGCCCGTGATCAGAATGGTGTTGCCGGTAGTTTTCATGGCGAATCGTTTGTTCCTATTCGGATGATAAAGTGTTTTACGAAATCGCTCCGGACTGGAGTCTGGCGGCGAGTTTGCGATGGCGGCGCAGGATCGATTCCAGGGAGATGGTCTGCAGTGCGCCGCCCTCTACCACGACGCGGCCTTCCACTACCAGCGTGTGCACCTGCGCGGGCGCGCACAACAGGAGCGCGGACACGGCGTCGCCGGCTCCGCTATAACCGGCGCCGCGAAGATCGAACAGGGCGACGTCGGCGCGCTTGCCCGGTTGCAGGCTGCCGATGTCGTCGCGGCCCAGACAGCGCGCGCCTTCTACGGTGGCCATGCGCAAGGCATCGCCCACGGAGAGCGCGGACGCGCCGTAGCGCACGCGCTGCAGGAGCAGCGCCTGGCGGGCTTCGGCCAGCATGTGCGAGCTATCGTTGGAAGCGCTGCCGTCCACGCCGAGCCCCACCGGGCATCCGGCGCGGCGCAGCGCGGGCACGGGCGCGAAGCCGGAACCGAGACGCATGTTGGAGCTGGGACAGTGCGCGATTCCCACGCCCGCGCGGCCCAGACGCTTGACCTCGCCGCGGTTGAAATAAATGCCGTGCGCCAGCCAGGTGTCCGCGCCCAGCCATCCCACATCCTCCAGGAGGTCGAGCGGGCGCTTGCCGAAGCGGCTCAGGCAATAGGCATCTTCGTCGCGCGTCTCGGCCAGGTGAGTGTGCAGGCGAATGCCGTGACGGCGGGCCAGATCGGCGGTGGCGCGCATCAACTCGGGGGAGACGGAAAAAGGCGAACAGGGCGCCAGGGCGAGGCGCAGCATGGAGCCGGGCGTGGGGTCGTGGTAGCGGGCGATGAGGCGCTCGCAATCCTGCAGAATGCGCTCTTCGCGCTGCACCACGGAGTCCGGCGGCAGTCCGCCTTTGGCGCGGCCCACGCTCATGCTGCCGCGGGTGGGGTGGAAGCGCATGCCGATGCGGCGGGCGGCGGCAATCTGCGCGTCGATGAGGTTGGCGCGGCCGCGGGGGAAGAGGTAGTGGTGGTCGCTGGTGGTGGTGCATCCGGAGAGGAGGAGTTCCGCCATGCCGGCCAGCGCGGCCACTTCGACGCACTCCTCATCCAGCCTGGCCCAAATGGGGTAGAGCGTGACCAGCCAGTCGAAGAGCTTGGCGTCGGCGGCGGGAGCATAGGCGCGGGTGAGGGTCTGGTAGAGATGGTGGTGAGTATTGACCAGGCCGGGGAGCGCGATGAAGTGGCGGCCGTCGATGACGCGGTCGGCTTTCGGCAGGCGCGCGGCGCCGCTTCCGACGCGGCGGATCTCGCCATTTTCGGCGTACAGATAGGCGGAGTGAAGGACGCGGTTTTCGGCGTCCATCGGGAGCAGCGTGTGGAGATTGCGTATCAGTAGGGACTGGTGGGGCGGACCCCCTGGTCCGCGCGGGTCCCCCTGGACCCGCTTCTCGCCGACAAAATCAGCGTTAGTCGTACCGCGGAAGCCGACGAGGACGTCGTCCCCAGAGGAGACCCCAGGACCAGGGGTCCGCCCCACCTTGGTGAGCTTCTCAAACACCATTATGCAATCAACTTTCGTTCGCGCAGGATTTCTTCGAGCAACGCTCCGTCGGGCGGGATGTCGTATGGCTGGCCGGCGGCGGCGCGGGCGGACTGCACATCCTTGAGGCCGTTGCCGGTGATCAGCGCCACCGCGCTGGTGCGGCGTCCCATGCAGCCCTCGGCCACCGCACGGCGCAGTCCGGCGACCGCGGTGGCGGCGGCGGGTTCGGCGAAGATGCCCGTCAGACGGCCCGTGTAGCGCATGGCATCGAGGATTTCGGCGTCGCTGACGTTGATCATGGTGCCGCCGGATTCGCGCACGGCGAGCACCGCTCGCTTCCAGTTCCGCGGCACTCCCACCGCGATACTGTCGGCGATGGTCGCGGGTTCCATGGGGCGCATCGGCTCGCCGCTCAGGAATGCGGCGGTCACGGGAGCGGCGCCCTCCGCCTGCACGCCGAGAATGCGCGGAGTCCGATCGATGAGGCCGAGCGCCTTGAGCTCGCGGAAGCCCTTCCAGACTCCCGCCACGGTGCAGCCGTCGCCTACCGAAACCGCCACCCAATCGGTGGGCTGCCAGGCGAGCTGTTCGCCGATTTCCAGGCCGGCCGTCTTTTTCCCCTCCACCAGGTAAGGGTTGATGCCGGAATTGCGGTATTGCGGTTGTACCAGCCCCATTTTTCGCAGGAGCGCTGGCACAACTGAAAGGCGTCCTCATAGCTGCCGCGCACGCGCAGCACGGTGGCGCCGAAGATGAGCAACTGCGTGACCTTGGGCTCCGGCGCGCGTTCGGGAACGAAGATGACGCTTTTCAAACCCATGCTGGCGGCCATTCCGGCGCACGACGACGCCGCGTTGCCCGTGCTCGCGCAGGCGATGATGGGGCGCCGTTTTTCGCGCGCCTTAACCACGCCCACGCTGCTGGCGCGATCCTTGAGCGATCCGGTGGCGTTGCGGCCGTCGTCTTTGAGGAAGAGCCTGGCCAGCCCCAGGTGACGGGCCAGCGCGGGCGTGGAGGTCAGCGGCGTCCAACCCACGGAGAGCGCGGGCAGCACCGCATTCGCGCCGATGGGCAGGAGTTCCCGGTATCTCCAGTGCGATTGCTCGCCCCTGGCGGCCAGGCGCCGGCGCGTCAGAATGCGGCCAATCGCGGCGTAATCGTATTGCACGTCGAGGATGCCCGCAATGCCGCAACGCGGGCAGGTGTTCCCCACGCGAACCGGATAGACGGTTTCGCAAAACAGGCATTTCAAACTTTGGACGAAGTTCACACGCCGCTCCCCGGGCCTTCCGACGTAACAGCGTAGCACCTGGACCGGGGACGCCGCTGTAAGATGAAGGGGTCGAGTAAACCTATGAAAACTGCAACGGAGAATTTGGAACCGCAGTCGCTGTGGCGGCACTTCGAAGCCCTCGCGGCGATTCCGCGCGCTTCCGAAAAAGAGGCAGCGGCGCGCGCGTACGTGCTGGCTCAGGCCGCGCGCCTGGGGCTGGAGTCGGTCACGGATGGTGTGGGCAACATCGTGGTGCGCAAACCGGCGCGCCCCGGCCGCGAAGGCGCCGTTCCGGCCGTCCTGCAAGGCCACCTGGACATGGTGTGCGAGAAAAACGAAGGGACGCGGCACAACTTCGACAGCGATCCCATCCGCCTGGTGCGCGACGGCGATTGGTTGAAGGCGGACGGCACCACGCTGGGCGCCGACAACGGCGTGGGCGTGGCCGCCGCGCTGGCCGTGATGGAAAGCACGGAGGTGGCGCACGGCCCGCTGGAGTTCCTCTTCACCATCGACGAGGAAAGCGGCCTGACGGGCGCATCGCAGTTCCCCGGCGGTCTGCTCAAGAGCAAATACTTCCTCAACCTGGACGGCGAGGAAGAGGGAACGCTGTGCATCGGCTGCGCCGGCGGGCTCAATACGGTAGCGCGGAGAAAAGTCGGCCGCCATGCCGCCGGGTCCGGCGAAGCCTGGTGCATCAAGGTATCCGGGTTGCGGGGCGGGCACTCCGGCATCGACATCAATAAAGGCCGCGGCAACGCGGCGCGCATCCTGGGCCGCGTTCTGCAGACTCTGATGAGCGGCATGCCGCTCGGGATCGCTGCGATCAACGGCGGCAGCAAGCGCAACGCCATCCCGCGCGAGGCGTCGGCCACGGTGGTGATCGATGGCGCCCGCGGGGAGGACTTGAAACGGGTGGTCGGCGGCGTGGAGGCGCAAGTCCAATCCGAACTCGGCGCCTTCGATGCCGGAGTGCGCATTACGCTAGACAGCGTGGCGCGGCCCGAGCAGGTGTTGGATGACGCCGACGCCGTCGCCATCGTGGGAGTACTGGGCAGCCAGCACCACGGGGTTCTGGCGATGAGCCCCGATGTCGCCGGGTTGGTGCAGACATCCACCAATCTCGCCGTCGTGTCCACCAAGGATGGCGAGGTGGAGATCGAAACCAGCCAGCGCAGCCCCATCGAGAGCGCCAAGCTGGATGCCGGCCGCATGGTCAGCACCGTTTTCCGCATTGCCGGTTTCAAGGTGTCGTACAGCGGCGGCTATCCGGGGTGGAAGCCCGAACCGGGGAGCGATATCGTGCGCAAGTGCCAGGCGGTGCATAAGGAGATCCTGGGCACGGTCCCGGAACTCGTGGCCATGCATGCGGGCCTGGAGTGCGGCGTGATTGGCGAAAAGTACCCGGGCATGCAGATGATCTCGTTCGGACCGCATATCGTGGACGTGCACAGCCCCAGCGAGCGCCTCAAGATCTCGTCGGTGGGGCCGTTCTGGGCGTTTCTCACGGGGCTGTTGGAGCGCATCTGACCGCCCTGCGCGGCGGCGTGTCCTGCGAGCCCGACGCCGAGTCGCCCGCTTCGCATGAGATAATGTCGATAAAGTCGATGAACCTGACCGCGATATACATGAAAGTGCCGGAAGGCTATGTGGCGTTCATAGAGGAACTGCCCGGCGCCAACACGCAGGGAGCGACTCTGGACGAGGCCAGAGAGAATCTCCAAGAAGCGGTCGCTCTGGTTCTCGACGCGAATCGCGCGATGTCCGAGCAATCCCTGGAGGGCGCCACCGTGATCCGTGAGACCTTCGTGCTTCCCGCCGCATGAAGCGGGTCGACCTGATCCGTCATCTGGAACGCTGTGGCTGCGAGTTTTTTCGCCAGGGCGGCAACCACACCGTCTACATCACTCGCGCAGCGGCCAAGTCTTCGTCGATTCCACGCCACCGCGAAGTGAACGACTTCCTCGCGAGGACGATTTGCGCCGACCTTCAGATTCCGCGACCGTAGGTAGGGCGGCATGCCGCCGTAAAGGCGAAGCATGAAAGACTACGCAAGGCGATGGTCTGTCTTACTGCTGCTTGGCTTCCAGTTCCGCCCAGCGGGCATAGAGGGCGTGGACCAATTCCTCGGCAGGCTGGAGCCTGGCGTAGCAGGCCTGTAGACGCGGGCCATCGGAGACCACGTCGGGAGACTGCATTTCGGCGCGGATGGCCTCGGCCTGTTTCTCCGCTTCCAGAATGCGCGCTTCCATCTGCTCCCACTCGCGGGCTTCGTGGTACGAGAGTTTTTTTTTCGCGGGCTGCGGCTTAGGCGCGGCGCTCTCCGGCTTCGCCGGCTTGGGCGCGTCGTCCTGCGCCATCCTGGCCTGTTCCCACTGCCAGTAGTCGGCGAAAAGCTGCGCGCCGCCGCGGCCGTCCAGGCCCAGCACCACGTTGGAGACGCGATCCAGCAGGTAGCGGTCGTGGGTCACCAGAACCAGCGCGCCCGCAAAATCGGTGAGGCTGTCTTCCAGCACTTCGAGCGTGGGGATGTCGAGATCGTTGGTGGGCTCGTCGAGCAGCAGCAGGTCGGCGGGCTGGAGCATGAGGCGGGCGATCAGGACGCGCGCCTGCTCACCGCCGGAGAGGCTCGACATGGGGCGGTCCAACTGGCCCGAATCGAAGAGAAAACGCTTGGCCCATCCGGCCACGTGGATGGGCCGGTCCTGGAAGATGACGGTATCGCCGTGCGCGCCCAAGCCCTGGCGCAAGGTCTCTTCGGGATCCAGTTGTTCGCGCGCCTGATCGAAGTACACGGTGCGCAGGGCGCTGGCTGGTTCCACGGTGCCGGAATCCACGCCGATTTCGCCGGCCAGAATGCGCAGCAGCGTGGTCTTCCCCGTGCCGTTCAGCCCCAGTAATCCCAGGCGCACTCCGGGCGACAGGGTGAAGCTCAAGTCGCGAAACAGGGTGCGTCCGCCGAGGTCTTTGGAGATGTTTTCGACGGAGAGCAGGCGCTTGGTGCGGCGGTCGGTGCCGGTGAAATCGATCTGCGTGACGCCTTTGGCGGTGCGCGTTTCCAAGTCGCTCAACTCGCGCATGAGGCGGCCGGCGTTATCGATGCGCGCTTTGGATTTTCCGGTGCGCGCCTTGGCGCCGCGGCGCAGCCACTCCACTTCGCGCTGCACCCGGTTGGCGAGAGCTTCCTGGCGGTTGGACTGGCCCAGCAGAAACTCCTCTTTCTTCTCCAGGAACTGGCTGTAGCGGCCCTCGACGCGAAACAGGCCGCCGGGATAGGCGCGGCCGATCTCGGCCACGTCGTTGACCACGGTATCCAGGAAGTAGCGGTCGTGGCTCACCACGACGCTGGCAAACGCGGCGTTGGACAGCAGCTTTTCGAGCCAGCGGATGCCTTCGAAATCGAGATGATTGGTGGGCTCGTCGAGGAACAGGATGTCGGGAGATTGCGCCATTTCGCGGGCGATGGCGAGGCGGCGCTTCCATCCGCCGGAGAGGGTTTCGGTGCGCAGCGTGGAATCCGTGAACCCGGCGCGGCCCAGTGTCTGGTTGATGCGCGCGGCGCGCTCCAACTCGTCGAGCTGTTCCCCGGCGATGGCCGCGGCGATCACCTCGTGCACCGTGTGGCTTTCCGGAAACTCGGCCTCCTGTGGCACGTAGCCTACACGCGTATTGCGGCGGAAGGAGACCGCGCCGCCATCGGGTTCAAGCTGGCCGGCGAGGATGCGCAATAAGGTGGACTTGCCGGCGCCGTTGCGGCCGATCAAACCGAGGCGCTCGCCTTCCGAAATGCCGAGCGCGATGTTTTCGAACAGCAGGCGGGAGCCGTAGGATTTGGTGAGGCCGGTGCAGCTTCCAAGCAGCGCCATTATTCGTACCGCAGCGCCTCGACCGGGTCGAGTTGCGCGGCTTTCATGGCGGGCCAGACGCCGAAGAACACGCCGATGATCACCGATACGCTGAATCCCGTGACGAGCGCCCAAGCCGGCACTTTGGAAGGCAGCGAGGGCACCAGCGCGCCCACCAGCATGGTGATGAGCACGGCGATCACGATTCCCAGCGTGCCGCCGGCGCCGGTCAGCGTCATGGCTTCCACCAGGAACTGGCCGACGATGTCGCGGCGGCGGGCGCCCAGGGCCTTGCGGACGCCGATCTCGCGCGTCCGCTCGGTGACGCTCACCAGCATGATGTTCATCACGCCGATGCCGCCCACCAGCAGGCCGAGCGCGGAGATGGCGATGGCCACCAGGCCGATCAGGCTGGTGATGCGGTCGAACTGCTGGATGATCTGGTCGGGCGTGGAGATGGCGAAATCGTCCTTGGCATCGGTAGCCAGGCGGCGTATGCGGCGCATGATGGCCTCCACCTCGGCGAAAGCCTCCTCGCGCTTGCCGGGCTTCGCTTTGGCGGTGATCATGAAGCGGTCCACCTGCGGGTAGCGGCTCTCCGCGGTGCGCAGGGGGATGACGATGGCGCTGTCCTGGCCGTTCTCGCCGAAGAATCCGCCTTTGGCCTTGGCAAACACGCCGATGACGGTGTACTCGGCGCCGTCTATCATCATGGTTTCGCCGACCGCGGTGCCGCCCGGGAAGAGCGACTCCGCCACGCTGTAGCCAATGACGGCGACGTGCGCGGTGCGGTGGTCTTCTTCCGCGGTGAAAAAGCGGCCGGCGTCAAAATCGCGGGGCGTGATCTCGCCCATGTTGGGCGATTGGCCCGCCATGTTGATGTTTTCCGATTCGAAGCCCATTACCCGCGCCGTGATCGGATTGCCATCCACCACGGGCGGAATGTAGAGTTGCAGGCCAACATCCTGGACCGAACTGGACCAGCGCCGGATGAACTCTGCAAATTCCGGTTTCATGGGCCGGCGCTTGCGTTCCTTGGGCGGTTCCATGCTGGGGTCGCCGGAAGTCTTATAGACGAAGATATTGTCCGGCCCCATTTCCTGAAAGAACGTGACCACGCCTTCGCGCAGTCCGGTGAGCAGCGAAGCCACCGTGACCACGGTGGTAATCCCGATCACGATGCCCAGCACGGTGAGCAGCGAGCGGAAGCGGTGTTCGCCCACCGCCTGGATGGCCAGTTTCACGTTCTGCACCGCGCTGATGTTCACGAGTTACTCCGCACGCAGGGCCACCACCGGATCGAGTTTTGCGGCGCGCGAGGCGGGATACCATCCGGAGACCACGCCGGTCACGCTGGAGACCGCGAGCGAGAGCAGCACGTAGCCCGCCGTGATGTGCAGCGAGAGTTCGAACACCTGGCCGAGCACGGCGGTCACCACCGCGCCCAGGGCGACCCCCATGGCGCCGCCCACGCTCGCCAGGACCACCGCCTCGATGAGGATTTGCGTCATGATATCGCTGTGCAGGGCGCCCACGGCTTTGCGGATGCCGATTTCGCGCGTCCGCTCGGTGACGCTCACCAGCATGATGTTCATGATCACGATGCCCCCCACCACCAGCGAAATGCAGGTGACCGGCACCACCACGGCCGCAATCATGCCGAGAACCTGATCGATGAATCCGCGGATGGCATCCGGCGTGAGCGTGTCGAAATTGTCCGGCTGGCCGGGGCGGGCGTGAAAGCGGGTGCGCAGCACCACCCGGGTTTCATCCAGCGCGCCCTCGAGATCCAGTCCGCTGCCGGGACGGGGACGGCCAAAGAGAGCGAAGCCGTTGCCGGGGCCGTACATGCGATTGAAGGCCGAGGCCGGAATATAGATGGAGTTGTCCAGGTCGCGGCCGAAGGAGGATCCGAGGCGTTCTTGCACGCCGATGACCTTGAATTCGATGCCTTCGATGCGGACGATCTGATTGAGCGGCGAGACATCGCCGGGGAAGAGGGTGGTGCGCACGGTATCGCCAATCACGGCGACGAAGGCGCGGGAACGGTCCTCCTGGTCGGTGAAGAAGCGGCCATCCACCACGCCGATATCGCGTATGTCCGCCATGGCGGAGGCGGAGCCGAGTATCGAACTATCCTCGCAGATCAGGTTCTCGCGCTTCACGTCGGAGGTATGCTGGCGGTACGGGCTGTAGAGCACGCGGTCGCCGGCAAGAGCTTCCACGAAGCGTTCGTCATCCGTGTGGATGGGCTTGTTGCGCTTGATCCTTTCGAAGTACTCGCGGCGGCTCAGACGGCCGGTGGCGGCGATCTGCGCCACCAGGAAGGATTCCGACCCGAAGGCTTTGGCGGTGCTCTGTTCGGCGTACACTCCCAGGCCTTCGATGGCCGCGCCCACCATGATGACGCTGGCCACGCCGATGATCACGCCCAGAAGGGTCAGGAAACTGCGCAGCTTTTGTGCGCGGATGGAATCCATCGCCAGGCGAAATGCATTTTGGAAATTACTCCAGGAGCGGATCCGCCCCGGGTTGCTGTGAGCCATGAGTATTCTTATCTTTCAGGATAACGTAAGATGAAGGTCGGCACGATCCAATGCCCATACTTCGCCTTGCATATACTACGCAGTTTCTGATTGCTTCGATCGCAATTTTTGTGCTCTGGAGCCAGGTTGGCGGCCAGAGCCATCTCGACTTGCTGCCCTGGTGGATCAAGTTGGGGCTGGGTCTGGCGGCCGCCTACGGCGTGGTCCGGGCGACGGCGGCATCGGTCTCTGGCAACCGGGCATGGAACTCGCAGACGCTGCGCTGGCTGGGCGTCACGCTCGCCGTGCTGGCCGCCTGTGGATACGCCTCGTACTACGCTCACATGAATCTGGAAGACGCCGACGAAGAGGACCAGCAGGCGGACACCACGATATCGAGAATGCAGATGCCCGTCCAAAGTGGGTTCCACGCAGAGAGGCCAGGGGAGCTAACTTTGGGACCGGGGCCTGTCTGGTGATGGCGACGAATGCCGCAAGATCGCAAATCACCCAGCCGGCCGAAGACCTGAGCTTCCAACGATTCATGCGCTACGTGGCCACGTCGTGACCTTCCTGGACGGCCGCAGGAAGTAATCCGGGGTTTTGACCTGCTGGGCGCGTAACGCTCCGCACGCCACCCTATTCGCCGATGGCCGACAAAATTTTCTCCCGTATCCCTGCCGGGTCGAACGCGGCATGATGGTAGATTTCCTTCGGGCTCCCCGAGCGCGAGAAATCGTCCATGCCGAACGTCCGCTCGCTATAATCGCCCGGCAGCAGGAACGGATACAGGAAGCCGCGCCAGCCGTTGTGCAGCGCCACCACGTACTGCCGCTCCTCGTCGGGGAAAATCGCCGCCGCCTTTTCCGGATGTTCGCGCCGCAGCTCTTCGAACAACTCGGGCGAAGTCACGGCGACAATCTTCACATCGTGGCTCGCTTCGATCTCCCCCAGCGCCTCCAGCGTGTTGGCCATCACTTGGCCTCCGGAGATCGCCAGCACGAGTTTCCTCTTCCCGTTGTGGCGGAACGCCCGGAACACGTAAGCCCCGTTGACCGCTTCGCGCGCCGGCGGCACACCCACGCCGCGCCGCAGCACGGGCACGCCCGGACGCACCACGCTGAACACCACCGGCTCGCGCCGGCTCACCGCATGGAACAGCATCTCCACCGCTTCGTTGGCGTCCAGCGGTTTGTAAACCTTGATGCCGGGGTAGGCGGTGAACAGCGACATCCAGAAAAGCCCGTGATGCGTCGGACCATCCTCGCCGGTCTCCGGCCCGTCGTGCGCCGCCAGCACGATAAAGAAGGCATTGGCTTTCGGATTGACGGCGTTATTGATCAGCGTCATGCGGATCGAGTTGGCCATCATGCAGGTGAACACGCCGTAAGACGCGAAGGCCGTCATCGGACGGAATCCGCCGGGCAGGGTATCCTGCGCCATGGCGCACGACATCATCGCCATGTTCTGCTCGGCGATGCCGAAGCGGATCCCGCGGCCCAGTTCGTTGCTCCGGCTGAGGATGCCGTACACGTTCTCCGCCTTGCCGGTGAGAATGCTCTTCATCAGGTCCCCGGCGCCTATGTAGAAGAAGGCCGTGTTCTTCATCGCCCAGGCGAACCACGCCTCGCTTGCCTTGCGCGTGGCCACCGTTTCGCCCTCCGGAAATACCAGTTCGGCAGGCAGTTCCGCGGGGCGCACGATGGCCGTATAATCGCGGATCGGCCGCCCGGGCAGCGCGGTCTCCATGCGCTCCACCAGGTCCGCTTCCGGCACCACCAGGGCCGCGGCGGCGCGCAATCGGGCGCTGAAATACTGGATATCGCTTTCGCCCAGCGCTTCCACCACCACCGCGATATCGTTGCCCACTTCGCCCTTCACGCCCGGAATCGCGAAGCCCAGCTTGTGCATGGCGTCGACGTACTCCGCGTGGGGCAGCGGGGTGCCGTGGGAATCGCCCGTGCCTTCGAGGCGCCCGTAGTCCGTGCCCTTCCGCGTGTGCGCCATCACCACCGTGGGCCGGCCGGGGCCGAAGCCTTCGGTAGCCAGGCGGTAGGCGTAAGCCAGCTCGCGCGGATTGTGGCCGTCGGCCTCGATCACGTTCCAGCCCAGGGCGAACCAGTGGTTTACGTAAGGCGCGGGCATCACTTCGAAGATCGGGCCGTCAATCCCGAAGCCGTTGTAATCCATGCTCACCACCAGGTTCTCCATGCCCAGATTGGAGGCCAGATTGCGCGCTTCGTACGTCATGCCTTCTTCGGTCTCGGCATCGCCCGCGATCACGAACGCCCGCGTGGCGAGGCCGCTGGAGCGGTGCAGCGCGGCGAAGCCCAGGCCCGCCGAGATGCCGTGGCCGCTCGAACCGGTGGACGTATCGGCCAGCGCATAATGGCTCTCCACGTGGCCGCTCGGCCCGCCCCATTTGCGGAAGCGCGCCAGATCCTCGGGATAGACCGCCATGTGCGCGTCGTCGCCAGCCAGCGAATCGCCATGGCGGCGCAAGGTCTGGTACACCAGCGCCACCAGCGAGTGAAACAGCGGACTGCAGTGACCGGCCGACCAGACCACGCGGTCGCGCCCGGCGGCCTTCGGGTTCCACGCGTCGAAACCGAGAGCGCCCGAAGCCAGCAGCGTGACCACCTGTTCGGCTTTCGACGACGATCCGCCGGGATGGCCCGATTGCGCGCCATCCACCGCCGCGAACAGCAGTCCGCGCACCACCCGGCACAGGTTGGCGATGCGCGCCTCATCGATCTCCGGCAGTGCCTCTAGCGCCAGTCCGCGCAGGTTGAGGTAGGCGCCTCCCTGGGCTTGATATTGTAAGCGGTCGGGTTCGGCGGCGCGCAGGGCGGTGCGTGCCTCTTCATCCAGCAGCGGGTATTTCGTGGCGAGGGTGGCGGACATGGCGGCTCTCCTAAGGCGATCGTAACGCGCTTGCTCTACAATGTGAAGTCAACCGCCATGTCGAACTCTACGGCCGATCCCAACCTGCTCACTCTCGGGCTTGCGCAGATCGCCCCTTGCTGGCTCGATCGCACCCGCACCCTGCAAAAGGTGGAAGCGTGGGTGGAGCGCGCCGCCGCCCAAGGGTGTCACCTGGCCGCATTCGGCGAAGCGCTCGTGCCCGGCTACCCGTTCTGGGTGGAACTGACCGACGGCGCCCGCTTCAATTCCCCGCTGCAAAAATCCATCTTCGCCGAGTATGCGGAACAGGCCGTGCAACCCGAAGCCGGACATCTGGACGGTCTCCGCGCCATTGCCCGCGACCGCCGCATCGCCGTCTACCTGGGCTGCATCGAGCGCGCCGTGGATCGCGGCGGGCACAGCCTCTATTGCTCGCTCGTGTTCATCGATCCGCAAGGCGAAATCGGCTCCGTGCACCGCAAGCTGACTCCCACCTACGAGGAGCGGCTGGTCTGGTCCGCCGGCGACGGCCACGGCCTGCGAACCCACCCCTTGCGCGCCTTCCACGTCGGCGGATTGAACTGCTGGGAGAACTGGATGCTCCTCTCGCGCGCCGCGCTCTACGCGCAAGGGGAAGATCTGCACATCGCGGTGTGGCCCGGAAGCACGCGCAACACCCGCGACATCACGCGCTTCATCGCCCTGGAAGCGCGTTCGTACGTGGCATCGGTCTCCGGTCTGCTGCGCCGCGAAGACATCGGCAGCGCGCCCGCCTGGCGCGCGCCAGTGACCTCGGCGGCGCCGCCCGTTCTGGCCGACGGTGGAAGCTGCCTCGCGGGTCCCAATGGCGAATGGATCATCCCCCCGGCGCCGCCCGAAGAGGCGCTGCTCACCGCCACCGTCGATTTCCGCCGCGTCCTGGAAGAGCGCCAGAACTTCGATCCCGCCGGCCACTACGCCCGCCCCGACGTAACCCGTCTCCACGTAGACCGGCGCCGCCAAGGCGTGGTGGAATTCATTGAGCCGCCGATGAACGCCGATGAACGCGGATAAGCAATCCTGGTCTTATCCGCGTTCATCGGGTGCGCCAGGCCAAGCCTGGCTGATCTTGTGAGATGAAAGGAACTCACCATGTAAATTGCCCATTCGACATGTAGCCAATCGGGCGTGAAGCGGGGCAACCCGTTCT
>JBEKDV010000079.1:0-23741 GCA_050014175.1 Candidatus Solibacter sp.
CGCTCCGTTGCCGGTAATTCCACGCGGAGTTCCGTAATAGATCCCACCCGTCAGTTCGCGGACGATGATCATGTCGGTGCCTTCCACCAGGTGGTTCTTCAAGGGCGAAGAATCCAGTTGCGACGCGTACGCGCGGACCGGGCGCAGATTGGCATATACGCCCAGAGCCTGGCGAATCCCGAGGAGGCCCTTCTCCGGGCGCTTCTCGGGAGGTGCGTTATCGAATTCCGGGAGGCCGACCGCGCCCATCAGGGTGGCGTCGGCGGCGGCGGCGAGCCGCGCCGTTTCCTCGGGGAACGGGGTGCCGGTTTTGTGAATGGCGATGCCGCCGAGCAGCCCCTCCGCGATATGCAGAGGATGATTCCATTTGGCCGCGACGTGGCGCAGTACGCGCACCGCCTCGCGGGTTACTTCCGTGCCGATGCCGTCACCGGGAAGAACCAGAACGTGGAGATCCATTAGTCCGCCGCCACCGCCAGGTTCTTCTTGCCCTCCAGGATGAGGCGGACGATCTCTTCGTCCATGAGGCCCTTCTTACGGTGGTCCGCTACCGCCGTGAAGCGGTGGTATAAGTCGTCGAGTTCCTGCTTGGAAAGGTCGAAGCCCGCCCGCTGGGCGCGTTCGTTGAGCGCGTGGCGCCCGCTATGTTTGCCGAGCACGAGCCTGCCCTCGGGCACGCCCACGGTGCGCGGGTCGATGATCTCGTAAGTCGTCTTTTCCTTGAGGTAGCCATCCTGGTGGATGCCGGCCTCGTGGGCGAAGGCGTTGCGGCCCACGATCGCCTTATTGGGCTGCGGCCCGAAGGTGATGATGGACGTCAACAGCTCGCTGGCCGAGTACAGGTGCTCGGTGTGGATGCCGGTGTGGTACGGGTAGGCATCGCAGCGGGTCTTGAGGATCATGACGACCTCTTCGAGCGAGCAGTTGCCGGCGCGTTCGCCGATGCCGTTGATGGTGCATTCAATCTGCCGCGCGCCGGCTTCGATGGCGGCGAGGGAGTTGGCGACGGCCAGGCCCAGATCGTCGTGGCAGTGCACGCTGACGATGGCGCTATCGCCCAGGGCGGCGGCGATGCGGCCGATGAGCGCTCCGTATTCCTTGGGGGTGGAATAGCCGACGGTATCGGGGATATTGACCGTGCGGGCGCCGGCGGCGACCACGGCCTTGGAGATTGTTTCGAGGAACTCGGGCTCGGTGCGGGCGCCATCCTCGGCGGAGAACTCGACGTCGTCGACGTGCGTGCGCGCCAGCTCCACGGCGGCGACGGCTTCGTCCAGCACCTGCTGCTCGCTTTTCTTGAGCTTGTATTTGAGGTGAATGGGGCTGGTGGCGATGAAGGTGTGGATGCGCGGGCGTTTGGCGTGCACCAGGCTCTTGGCGGCGCGCTCCACGTCGAGCGTGCAGCAGCGGGCGAGCGCGGCCACCTGGGCCCAGGGGAACTCGCGGCTGACGGCATCGACGGCATGGAAATCGCCTTCGCTGGCGATGGGGAAGCCGGCTTCGAGGATGTCCACCCCCAGTTCCACCAGTTTCCGGGCCATGTTCAGCTTCTCGGGAACGGTCATGCTGCAACCCGGCGATTGCTCGCCATCGCGCAGGGTCGTGTCGAAAATGTATACGCGGTCGCTCACAAGAGCATTATCGCGGCAGGACGAGAGATTTAGCAAATTTATAATATTAGCGGTCCGTATTAGCAAATATTATATGCGGCGGATAAATTGCGGCCTGGCTAGCTGGGCTTGTCCGCCGACCCGCCGCCGCGAAGCGTGTTCAACAGCCTGGCGAGTGTGCCGAACCCCCCTAAAGCGGTGGTGACGTAGCCCGCGGACGACTGGAAGAGTTCATTCTGCGTGGCCAAGAGAAAAACGCCGATCAGGAGCATGGTGGTGAAGAAGACGCCATGCGCCTTTCCCCAACCGCTTTGCCGCGATTCGCGCTGCCAGCCCTGCTTCAAAGCGGGCGTGGCGGCGGACCGCAGGAATCGCCGGAAGCTCTCGTTCAGGATGCGAAACTGCGGGTCCTTGGCAATCAGGCCGCGGCGCACCAGTTGCCGCACGGTCCGTCCGTTGGCGGGATTCAAGAGTCCGTCGACCGCCAGTTGTGACAGCACAAACTTCTGCTCATTGGAGCATTCGTGCCAGATCAGCCGGTAGTACGGATCGGCCCGCTCCAGGATCTCGGATGCAACGGTGTCGGCGGAGAGGGTAGATTCGGTCTTGATGTCCTTTGCGAGACGCGCTCCGATGGGCCACAAGGCCGGCAGGGGACCGCACTCTTTCCAGATGAGGTCGCGGGCCGGGCCGCGATACGCCGCCAGCCATGGAAAGGGCTCCTCCCGGAGATCGAACACCTCGAGGCCGGGGAATTGGCGCCGATAGTCCTCGGAAGAAGCATCCACGGCCATGACAACCGCAACCTGGGTATCCTTTTTTTCAATCAGCCGCTCCAGCAGGAGGAGCTTGTGGTTGTCGATTTCGGGGTCGCCCGTGGTGTGCTCGAAGCTGCGGATCTCAATCAACGTTTGGCGCGGCAACGTGTCCAGTTCCGGAAGCTCGGCCCATCCAGGTCCGGTCGCGAGGCGCGCCACGTCGATCTTCCAGGTGGGGTCCTCCCACTGCCAATCGGAAAGCAGAGGCAGCAGAATCAGGACATTCCGCCCCTCGCGAAGGGATTCTGCAAGCCGTCGCTGCCCGTCGAGTTTCAGCGGTGCGATGTGGAAAAGAAACAGCCTCTGCGCCAGCGCCCAGAAGAGGCCGCCGATGGCGAGCATGACCCCGGTAGCAATGCCTACCGCGGTCCATGTGTCGCCGGCAGAAAAGGCGGGCACCGCGGAGCGGATGACCAGGTCGTGTTCCCGCGGCGGCTTTTCCTCGCCGTGCGGGTCTTGGATTGGAGGATGGGCCCCGTGCCATAAGAGAGTAATGGCCGACTTCTGGTTCAGCCAGGTCCAATCCGGGGCGGGATCGGAATCGGCGCGGTCCGGAATGACCCCCAACATTTCCATGGCGGCGTCGTTGTAGTTGTGGTGCAGGGAGTAGATGAGGCGCCGGAACCAGGCGCTGTAGAACTCCGTGCCGCGCGCGCCGGAGTGGTTTTGGATCGACGGAATGCCGTCCGCCGCGAACAGAGGTACGAACCCCATTTTGCGCCATTCGGCGGTGTCCCGGAAGAACTCGCGATACGCGGAGTCGCTGCGATCCCCCGTCTCATGCTGATCGGCGATCGAGGCCTGGTGCAGCTCCAAAGCCGATGCCAGATGCAGTTGTGCCTGTTTGACTTGCAACCGCCGCTCCACACTGAGGCTGGCGCGGAACAGGGCCATCGGCATCAGCACACCAACCAGCAGGAGCAGCAGCAGGATGCCGAGAGCGTAGCAGGCCCGGTAGCCGAATAGGCGCGGTCCGCGACTACGGGAGGTTTCCTGGTTGGCGCGGATGGCGGGGTGCCAGCGCCGGAACGCGCGCACCGCATACAGGCGCGGCCGGCGAAAGAGAGGAACCGCCGCGATGGCAGCTACGGCGAACAACAGCGTGAGATCCTTCGAACGGGGCCACTGCACAACGAGCACGGCCAGGAACACGATGGCGGCCAATGCCGACAAGGCCGCGGGGAAAAGCGACCGCTCCTCGCGCCTGGTGGGCCGCTGCCCCGCGGCGGGAACCATACGGAACCCCCAATATGTCATCAGCAAAGCCGTGTAAGGGACGGCCGCGCACGCTATTACGGTTTCCTCGGCCGAAAAGCAGAAACCCAGATACAGGAAAACCACGATCAACACCGCGTAAAGCGCGATTTGATAGCCGTATGTCGCCATACGAGCCGGATTCGGCCAAGCGCATTCCGGGGCGAAAACAGGCCGGTAGATGAGACACCAGGCCGCGATGAACAGGAACGGTCCCGCCAGGAACAGTAAAAATAAGGTCGACGCCATGGTCATGGATTGTAAGTCGAGAGTCCGGACGGAGGTAAGGTCGCGGTAAACGATGAGGGACCAGGGCGCCTGCGAGAGGCCGGCGACCGGTAGCACGCGGGCCCGGTAGTCTTTGCCCAGATACTTGATATGCAGAGAGCCCTGCGTCGAATGGCCGAAGGCCGCCGCCGAAAGATCTCTGTTCCATTCGCTCTCCAGGAGAAAGTTTTCCCGCATGTTTTTGGTCTTATCGAAGTGAAACAGGACAACTCCCGATTGTTCGACCAGCGCGAATCCGTAACCGAAGGGCAAGACGGGATCAATGAGGGAAAACGGCTGGGCCGTCAGAAACGCCTGACCGCCGCCGATGTCCCCCCGCATGCCGGAAGGGTCCGGCTGCGGAAGGCAGTCTCTGGTGTTCATGGCCAGCGTGGCGAGATATTCGAGCCTATTCGGAGGCAACACCGAATCGAAGTGGAGGGGCGGACCCTGAGCATCCAGGTAGGTGGTTTTGGGCTGCGTATAAGCGCGCATCCCGGAAACATCGATCAACGGCGTAGCGTATTGGCCCGAGCTCCATTTGACCACCTGGTGTCCGTCATCATCGGTCCAGAACGCGTTATTGAAGTTAAGGTATATCCTGGCTGCGCTGGCGACCTCCCCGGCGGATTGGTCGGCGATCTTTTGCCTGACGATCTCGTTCGTTTCCGCCGAATGAAGATCGTGTTTCAGCGTTTGGGTGCGGCACAGTGCCACTAACTGGTCGCGCATGAGCCCGAGCTCGAGATGGATGTCCTTGGAAAGGCGCTCGCCAAGCTGCTGCAACTGCCCCTCGGTGTCGTCATCGTTAGAGTGAAAGTACGCCGCCTGGAGTCCGGACAGCGTGAAGATGCCGCTCAGCAGAATCAGGAAGAGGCCGAGAAATCCCAGATCCCGCAGCCGCAAGCGTTCCCGGTTGTTCATGAGAAACAGCTTGAGCATGGGGCCGCCCATACAGACGGCGAACAGCAGGGCGGTGAGCCAGATGATGATGGTGTACGAAATGGCCAGCGCCTCCCACTCCAGGGTGGCGGAGGATCTCAGCCCGCAGAGCATCCACCTGTGCCGTTCTTCTTTCTGGCTGGGGTCGTCACTAAATGCATCGATCAAAACCGGCTGTAGGAAAAGCTTATAGTTTGTGCCGGTCAGGGCGACATCCGTCAGGTGGATGGAAACGGAATCCGCTTTCGGCGCGGCAGGGTCCGGATTACCCGCGGGTGTCTTCCCGGCGATGCCGGTCTGGTTCGCCAGCAACGAGAGAAGGGTGGTGAACAGTGGACCGTCCTTCTTGGATTGATAAACGATTTCGCCGGTATCCTCTGCCAGAAGGATGTCATCGAAGGGCAGCGAGCCGACGAGCGGCTGGAACAGGTCTTCGAGCACGAGCGATCCCCGGTAGTCGGTAGGATCTCCCGGCTCCGGAAGGGCATCGAACTCCAGGACCCAGCGGCCGTCGCGGCGTAGTATGGCGAGCCTGGATACGCGTTCGGAGGGCTGGTTCGTTGCCGGATCGGCCAATTCAAACGTCGGCGCCAGGTATTTTAGATAGTCTCTTTGAGATTCCCGGTCCCGGACCGCCTTCGGCAGTGCGCTGTCCTCGGGCCGAACCGCGAGAATGTGTTCCAAATCCACTTTGGCACGATGGGGTTCTCTGCCATGCCTCCTGGTGCTGGCGAGGTCGGCATAAAACTCCAGAATGCTGCCGTGGATCGTAACCATCGTCTGGAGTTGATCCCCCAGGGCCGCCAGGGATCGAAAGTTGCGATTGCCAAGGTACTCGCGCTGGGCCCTCACATACACGAAGTAATACAGACAGAAAGCGGCGATCAGCACCACTGCCGTGACCACCGGGAGGACCCACGACGTGGCGCGCTGTTGCCGACTTGCCGCCTCAGGGGCTGGCATTGAGCTTAGCGGGGGACCGCCCGCAGGGGGGGTGTCCATGACGATTCCTCCTGAAATACAGAATTCCCAGAGTGCTCAAAGGTATTAGCGCAGTATACGCCCATTTCCCGGCATGCTGGATGCGGTCCCGCGTTCAATTTGGCAAATTTATAATATTAGCGGTCCGTATTAGCAAGTGTTATATTCAGAGTACAACCCATGGAACTCCATTCCCTGCAGGTGTTTCTCACCGTCGCGACGGAGAAAAGCTTCTCCCGGGCGGCGGGCAGATTGTTGCGGACGCAGCCGGCGATCTCGCTTTCCTTGCAGCGGCTGGAGCAGGAACTGGGGGAGAAACTGATCGACCGGTCTGGGAAGGACCTGATTCTGACCGACGCCGGGCGTACGGTGCTGGAGTTTGCGCGGCGCTTCCAGAGCCTGCACCAGGAGATGGACAACTCGATCGCCGAACTGCGCGACAATTCGGCGGGGCGGCTGACCATCGGGGCCAACGAATCGACCGCCTTGTATTTGTTGAAGCATATCGAGTGCTACCGCGAGATGTACCCGAAGGTGAAGGTGACGATCCGGCGCAGCTATTCGAGCAAGCTGCCCAACGAACTGCTGGACGGCAACCTGGAACTGGGCGCGATCAGCTACGATCCGGGCGACGAGCGCATCAAATCGAAGGTGATCTATACGGACGCACTGGCGTTCGTGGTGTCCCCGAAGCACCGGTTGGCCCACCGGAAGACGGTTTCCATTACGGAACTGGCCGCGGAGAATTTCATCGCGCACAATGTGCTGTCGCCGTACCGGGAGGTGGTGCTGCGGGAGTTTCTGGCGCACAAGGTACCGCTGCGCATGGATGTGGAGATGCCGACCATCGAGACCATCCGCAAACTGGTGGAGCGCGACATGGGGGTGGCGTTTCTGCCGCGCATGTGCGTGGAGCAGGAGATCGACCAGAAGCGGCTGTGTGAAGTGCGGGTGAAGGAACTGCACGTGGAGCGGAAGATCCGGCTGATTTATCCCACGCGGCGGGCGCTGAGTCACGCGGCGAAGGCGTTTCTGGAGGTGGTGGGGTAAGTTTGGCGGGGCGAGGGCGTTTTTCAGCGCGGTACGGGGCAGCGGAGCCGATCTCCAACTGGACGCGTTCCGCCTCGCTGGCCTGCGCTGTAACGTTCTCGCGGACCTCGCCCGGCGCCCTGCCGCCGGGATCCTACACCGGCACCATCGCACTTACCGTGCAGAGCCAATAGGAGCGCGCCAGGAGGGGGCTGCAATTGGTGGAGCAATTGGTGGGGCGGACCCCCGGTCCGCGCGGGACGCCTCGTCCCGCTTCCGGAACAACGATATCAGCATATTGGAAGGGCGCGAGAGGCCGACGGGGGCGTCGGCCGCGGACCGGGGGGTCCGCCCCACCAATTGCAGGAGCGCTTAGCGGTCGCCGACGAAATTGACCAGGATCTGGGTGTCGGTTTCCACCGGTTGTCCGTTGAGCAGGGTGGGGCGGTAGCGCCATTGCTTCACGGCTTCCACGGCGGCGTTGGTCAGCATGGGGTGGCCGGAGATGACTTTCACCTTTTTGATGTTGCCGTCCGCGCCGATGGTGGCGTTCAGCGTAACGGTGCCCTTGGCGCCGGTCTGCTTGGCGATTTTAGGATATTCGGCGTCCTTGCGATAGATGAGCACGGCCTGCTGGATATTTCCGCCGGACCTCGGCTTGGCCTCGGCGGGGGAACTGGCGGCGGCCGCGGCGGCGGGGGGCGCGGGAGCGGGCGGGGCGGATAGCGCCGCATTCATGTTGACTCCGGGGATGGCCGACATGGTGGAACGGTCGCTCGCGTTGACGGTGGGGGCGTCCGGCATGTCGGTGGGCGCGGCCGGGCGCAGTCTCTGCGCGAGCGATTCGGCCTGGAACGGCTTCAGGGGCGCCGGCGCGGGCTTGGACGGCTGGTCGGCAAGCGGCTGATCGGTGGGATTGGGCGCGCTGGCCGGAGCCGCCGGAGCGGCGCCGGATTTGGTTCCCGAGGCCGGACCGGCCGCCTTGTCGGCGGCGTCGTGCTGCTCCTGGAGCGGTGAAGGCGGGCGCAGCATGCGGACAGTTTCGCTGGTGGTGTTCTTCTGCGATTTGTCGGTGACCTCCATCTTGAAGTTGATGTCGGTGCTGGAGGGCGAGTAGACGATTCTGCCGCTGGCCAACTGGGCCACGTCCATCTGAACGTTCTCATGCTGATCGCCGTCGGAGATGGAGAGCACGGCTTTGCTGGCGTTGCGGATGGCGTCGGCATCGGGGTTCCAGGTGAGCAGCAACTCACCGGCGGCGCGCTCGACGCGCAGTTGCAACTGAGACGAGTCCTGGCGGGCCGAGTTGGCGGTCTTGGCGTTGTGACGCAAGAGGCCGGGATATACAAATAAGGTCACAAAGAGGGCGATGCTGGCGGCCGCCGCGAGCAGGAGTTTCACGCCCTTGCCGGCGCGGCCCGCGGGGGCAACGACTTCGGGCTCCACGAAGGCAGGCAACGCCTCCGCCTTCTCTGTCTTGACGGAGGGGGAGAACTGGGTATCGGCGGGCTCGGTTCTGGCGGGCTTTTCGGCTTTGACAGGCTTCTCGGTCTTGCCGGGTTTTTCGATTTTGGCCGGTTTATCCGGCACGATCGCGGTTTTTTCTTCCACGACGGGCGCGGGCGGCGTGACGATCGCGGCGGGCGTGGGAGGAGGCGTGGCGGCGATGGCGGCGGGCGGCGCCGGCTCGGCCGCGGGCACAGGGGGCAGGGAGACTTCGCGGCGCGAAGCGATGGGCACGATCTGCGCACGCATGGGCGCTTTGGCCGGCTGCGGCGCTTGCGGTGGAGGCGCTGGTTTGGGTTCGGAAGGTTCGGCCGTGTGGCCTTCGCCCAGACTGCCGGAACGGAAGGGGAATTCCAGGTAGCTGGCCTCGCCGTTGACTTTGCCGTTTTCCCAGATGAAGATGCCGGCAGTGCTCGCTTTGGTGGCAAAGGGCCGGACCAGTAGGGCGATATGGTGCGGGTCGCGGAAGCGCGCCTGGAACAACGCCAGGTCGTCGGCGTCGAGCGCGATGCCCTTGCGGGTGTGGCTGCGGAAGAATCCGGCCACGCCACGGCCGGAGGCCGACCGCTGTTGAATGGCGTACTCGAAGCGCCCCATATCGGCGTCGCTCAGCCGGTATAGCGGACCACGGCTGTAGTCGCAAGCGATCAATTCATAGTCCGAGATGGAAACGACCAGCGGACTTCCCGGCGAGACATCGCCAAGCAGCAGCCCACCGATCTCCGAACCGCGCGAAGTCAGAGAGCGGAAGCTCTCCACCGCTTCGTGTTCCAGCTTGTCGATCAAGCTGAAGGGGATGCGCACCGACACCGGTTTCTGCGGGACTTCCCAAAGATAGAAGGGGGAAGGGGCAGTCTGCAAGTCAACACGTTCCGCGCGTGCCGTCGACTCAGTCATCGAAATCCTCCGCCAGTCGCGGGTAAATCGAATGTGAACTGGCTCATGATGATTTTACTCAAAATTTCTCGATTTTTGGCATATATTTCAGGTATTTTTTGGGAATTATCGAAGGAGGAGTATTGGCATGTTAGCTATTGATAATATTGCCAATATCGCAACATTACCTTTGGTTAGCTTTTGAATACTACCACCATTTATCCTAGTAATTCACGAACCATTTTCCTATACTTGTCTCGAAAATGAATGCGAGAAGCTGTCAGCTCTGCGGAAAACCGTTAAGCCGGCTGCGTGTTGGCGGCGACGGCGACTTCTGCTCGCGCGAACATCGCAACCAGCACCGGCTGCGCCGCGGCATGGACCGGCTGGAGGAAGCTAACAAGGTTACCAGCCTGATGCGGCGGCGGGAGAATCCGCGGCACATTTCGGCGGCGCGGCTGATGTGCAATTCGGCGCTGGAACGCCGCGGGTTTTATGAGTCGAAGCAGCGTGCGCTGAATGCCGGGGCGTCCTTTTCGCCGGTGTTGCCGGGTCCGGCCGGGCCGCGTATCGCGGGCGGAGCGGACCAGTGTCTGGCGCCGCGGGTTTCGCGAGTGCCGGGGATTGGCGTGGCGCGGTGGGCGGATGCTGCGCGGAGCCGCATCGACGGCCGCGGCACACTACTTTTGTTGCCGCCTTGCGGCCGGAGCCTGGCGGCACAGATATGCGAGGCGGGGCTGGTTTCGCTGCGCCGGGAGGCGCCGGCGCGAATGACGCCGCGGCGCGATTTCGGAATGTTGCGCCCGCGTGAGACTCGGGTTTACCTGGGTGGCGCCGCCTTGGCGCCGGGGGCGCTCGATCGGCGGGGGGCGCTGGAACTGGAACGCCAGACGGATCTGCGCCGAATCGAATTCCCGGCCCTCGAAGGCAAGGCCCTGCGGGTTTCGATTGGGATCGGGTTCCGCGTCGGCGCGGCGAGTTGGCGGGATTTCTCCATCTGGCCGCAGGCGCCGGCCGCGCTGGTTTGGCCGCGCACTCCATACCGGGTACTGCCTGAAATCCACGATTGCACGGCTGTCTATCGCAACCTGGCGCTGGGGATCTCGACATTGCGCGCCCGCCTGCCAGTGGTAGGCGGCGCCGCGCGGCCGGCCCAATTCGTATTTCCGGGGGTGCTGGCACCGCGCAGGCCGGAGCCGGCCAGCATCGCCCAGGCGGCGAAACGCACCACGGATCTGTCCTGGAAGCCGGCGGAGCCGCAATCGAGGGGAATGGCGGTGCGCCCACCGGCGGCCGGATTTGGGGAGCGCAACGGAGCGCATCTTTTCAAGATTGCCATGACGCCGTCGAGCACCCATTCGGTGCAGCAGGTGGCGTTCACGGCATTCGTCCCGCGGGAACCCGTGGGATGCCCGGTGGTTGCCTTCGAAGGCACGGTAGCCGCGGCGATCGCCAGTTCGGCTGGCGCCGGGGCGGTGGCCGCCGAGCCCGCGGTAGCGAAACCCATCGCGCCCGCGCCCGCGCCCGTGGTTCGCATCGAAGAGCACTTTGGGTCGGGCTGGGACAATTGGATGGGCGGCACGAAGGATTGGAAGGTGGACGTGGCCGGTGTGCGCACCGGTCCGCTGGCCCTATTCGTGCCGACGCTGGAACTGATCGACTACCAATTGGAGTTTCTGGCGCGGATCGACACGAGCAGCGTCACCTGGGTGGTGCGCGCGGCGGGGCTCGACGAGTACCTGCGTTGCACGGTGACCGCGGTTCCCGGCGGCGAACTGGAATTCAGCCGCTGCGCGGTGCTGGCCGGCGTGGCGCAAGCGCCCATTGCCGCCGCCCAGAGGCTGCCCGGCAAGCCGCGGTCGGCGATGACGGTGAGCACGCGCGTTCGCGGCGACAGCTTCACAGTCAGCGTGGACGGCACAACCATCGATGCCTGGAACGACGATCGCTTCCCCATGGGAGGCATAGGATTTGAGGGCGCACCGGACGACCGGGCGCGCCTGTATTGGGTAAAACTCTCCTCAACAGAATCAACCGCCAAGGAGTACCAGAAATAATGAGCACCACAGCCATGAGAACGCCGGCGAAGATACAGAGCGTGCGCGCCCACGACATCGACAGCGGCGAGAAAAGCGCGGGGCCGCAGAGCCATCTGGCGCGAGCTGTCACCCTCCACCTTGCGGGCAAGCGGGAGGAGGCTCTCAAACAGTTGCAGCGGGCCATTGCGGCCAACGAAGCCTCCGCCGAGATCTACCGCGCCATGGGTCACATCCAGTTCGAGCTGGGGGCGTTCGAGGAAGCGGCGAAGAGCTACCGGATTCTGGCGCAGGTGAAGCCGCAGTACGCCATGGGCTGGTTCAACCTGGCCGTCTGTCTGGAACGCGCCGGGGCTTGGGAAGACGCCTCACAGGCGTTCCATCGGGCCTCCACGCTGGACACCGGGTACGTGGATGCGCATCTCGGACTGGGAGTGTGCCATCTGCGGCAGGAGGACCCCAAATCCGCGCTGTTCAGCTTCAGCCGGTGCCTGGAGTTGAATCCGGCGCACGAGGAGGCGCAGTTCGGCAAGGCGGTGGCGCTGCAATCGCTCGGCCATCCGGACGAGGCGTCGGAGATCTATCAGAAGATACTGGAACGCAACCCCGATTCGGAAGAGTCGCTCTCCAACCTGGTGCTGATCGGCATGGGGAAAGAGGACTTCGACATGGTGCGGGAGTACTCCGAGCACCTGCTCGAACTGCGGCCCGATTCCACGGTGGCGCTGGAAGGGCTGGCATCGTGGGCCTGCGCGGCGGACGAGCATGCGCTGACGGCGAAGTTCTGCACGGCGCTGGTGGGCGCGGTGCCGGGCCACTTCGAAGGCTGGTTCAACCTGGGGCTGGCGCACCAGAAATCGGGGCATTTCGAGCCGGCCGCCGAAGCCTACAGCCAGTGCGTCAAGCTGCGCGGGCAATCCTGCGAGGCGCACACCAACCTGGGTATCGTGCGCGAGCAGTTGGGGGACATTGCCGGGGCGCGGGCGGCGTACGAACGGGCCATCATGGCCGGTCCGGAAGCGTTGGCTCCGCTGTGGAACCTGGCGCTGCTGCTGGAACACTCCGGGCAGTTGGAAGAGGCGGAACGCTTCTATAAGCAGGTGTTGGAGCGGGCTCCGAAGGAAGAAGAAGCGCGTTTCCGTATGGGGTATCTGCGCTTGCAGCGGGAAGATTACCGGGGTGCCGCGGAGGCGTTCGAAGGCTGCCTGAAGTATCGTCCCGCGTGGCCCGAAGCTCACGCCAACCTGGCGCTGGCGTACAGCGGTCTGGGCGAGAGAGACCACGCCGAACGCCTGTACGAGAAGATGCTGGATGCAGATCCGAAGTCGCTGGACGCGTTGCGCGGTCTGGCGGCGCTCACCATTCAGGCCAACGACTACGAAACCGCGCTGGAGTTCCATGTGCGCCTGATCGATCTGGGCGAGCGCTCTCCGGAAGTGCTCTACAACGCGGGATTGATGTACGAGAAAGCCGGCCAGCCCGACAAGGCAGTGCGGCTGTACCGCGACGCGATTGCGCAGCAGCCCGACATGGCCGAGGCGCTGCTCAACCTGGGCCGCATTCTGGAAGCCAACGGCAAGACGGAAGAAGCGCGCTCCTGCTGGAGCAAGGCGCTGGAAGCGGAGCCCGCGCTGGCGCAAGGGTACTTCGGGCCGGCGATCGACTAGGCGGGAGGCGAAGAATGCCCCGAAGAATCGGGGCCGCCCATAGGGCACCCGGTCTGAAAGGCTACGCTACGCTCCGGTGATCAGGCGGGCGCCGCGGTTGCGCGTGAAGTAGTTGTATACCCACTCGGTGAAGACCAGCAGGCGATTGTCGAACTCCACCAGGTACATGAGGTGCACGAAGACCCAGGTGAACCAGGCGGGGAATCCGGAGATGTGCAGATTGCCGAATTCGGCGACTGCCAGGTTGCGGCCGACGGTGGCCAGATTGCCCTTGTTGAAGTAGTGGAACGGCGGGGGCGCCGGGCGGCCGGCCACACGGCGGCGAATCAGCCGGGCGACGTAGCCGCCTTGCTGCATGGCCACCGGGGCCACGCCGGGCAGCGGCTTGCCGCCCTGGTGAGTGAAGCTCGCGAGGTCGCCGATGACGAAAATCCCGGGATGTCCCGGGACGCTCAGATCCGGCTCCACGAGGACACGTCCGGCGCGGTCGAGGGGGGCTCCGGCGCGTTCGGCAAGCACCTTGCCCAGGTGCGACGCGCGCACCCCGGCGGCCCAGAGCACGGTGTGGGTGGCGATGCGCTCTTCGCGGCCGTTCATAGTGACGGCGACACCATCGGCATCGATCCGGGTGACGCGGGCGCTGGTGAGAGAGCGCACGCCGAGAGAGATCAACTGGCGCTCGGCCTTGGCGGATAGATCGGGCGGGAAGGTAGGGAGGACGCGCGGCTCGCCCTCGACGAGCAGGATGGCGGCTTCGCGCGGGTCGATGTGGCGGAAGTCGTGGCGCAGGGTGTCGTTGGCGATTTCGCCGAGCGCGCCGGCCAGCTCGACGCCGGTGGGTCCGCCGCCGACGATGACGAAGTTCAGCCAGGCGCGGCGCCGGGCGGGGTCCGGCTCGCGCTCGGCGCGCTCGAAAGCCAGCAGCAGGCGGCTGCGGATGGCGGTGGCATTTTCGATGGTTTTGAGGCCCGGGGCGACGGCTTCCCACTGGTCGTTGCCGAAGTAGTGGTGAGTGGCTCCGGTGGCCACGATCAGGGTGTCGTAGGGGATGGCGCCATCGCCCAGGATGACGCGGCGGTTGGGCACATCCAGGTCGACGGCTTCGCCCAGGAGCACTTCGGTGTTGCGATTGTTCTTGAGCACGACACGCAAGGGGGAGGCAATTTCGCCGGGCGAGAGCCCGCCGGTGGCCACCTGGTAGAGCAGGGGCTGGAAGAGGTGAAAGTTGCGGCGATCGACCAGGGCGACCGATACGGGCGCGCGGGCAAGCGCCTTGGCGGCATACAACCCGCCGAATCCGCCGCCGACGATGACCACGCGATGTGGTGGTGCAGGGTTGGACGTCACTGCATTTTGGATGCTTTCGGGCGGGCTGGCGATGCTTTTGGGCGCGTGCTGTGCGATTCCGCTCCGTGTACTGGCGTCGGGCCCCCTTTTTGTTCTATACTTCCGATTCGGACGCACGGAGCCAAATCATGACGCAAGGAACAGTGCAACTGGTTGCGGGTATTCTGGCCGTGGTGCTCGTCGCCATTGTCATCCTCAGACGCAAAGGCGCCAAGAAGAAGGACGAAGACGATTTCTAGTGCGTAGCGCGCGGGGCCGACTTCTGATTTTGGCCTGCGCCGCGGCCTGCTCCAGTGCCGCCGATGCTCCCGCGCTCGCGAGCCGGATTCGCGAGCATATGCGCGAGTACGTTGCCCATCTGCCGGATTACACCTGCCGCATCACGCTGGAACGCTCGGCACGGCCCAAGGCGCGTGGAGCGTTCCAGCAGAGGGACCGGTTGCGGCTGGAAGTGGCCTATACGGGCGGCCAGGAGCTGTATTCGTGGCCCGGGGAGGAGCGGTTCGAAGGGGGCATCGAGGACCTGTTGCCGGGCCACGGCATGGTTTCCAACGGCAGCTACGCGCTGCACGTGCGCAATCTGTTTCTGCGGGACGTGGCGGAATTCGGCGCGCCGCGGGAGGAGAAATGCGAGGAGGGCGCCTGCGTCCGGCTGGATTTCCACATTGCGGCGTGGCGCAGCGGCTACTCGCTCTCGGCGGGCAACGGCAGCGCGCCGGCGGCGCTCGCGGGGTCGGCGTGGTTCGATGCGGCCAGCCTCGATATCGTGCGGCTGGAAGTGCGTGTGGAGGAAGCGCCGCGCGCGGTGCGCATCGCGGCCACGCGCGAGACCACGGTGTACATGCGGGCGCGCATCGGCGAGGTGGAGTTCGTGGTGCCGCGAGCGTCGGAACTGTGGCTGCGCGATCGCGATGGAAGCGAGATGCTGAATCGTTCGCGGTTTGACCAGTATCGCCGTTATGCGGGGAGCGCTACGGTGTCGTACGCGGCGGTGGACGATGCGGCGGCGGCGGCGGCTCCGGCGCGCGCCCCTTCGCGCGCAGTGCCGGCGCGGGCAGGCAAACAGGCGGCAGGGCAAGTCACCGGGGCGCTCGATGCGGAGATCGGCGAAGACGCGGCGATTGGCGACGGGTTCACGGCGACCACGGCGGATGGCGCGCGGGTGGCGGGACGGATTACCGAGATGCGGCGCGTGGGCAAGGGATGGATGGTGGAATTGACGGTGTCCGGGATGGTCCGGCGCGGCCTGGCGCTGCCGTTGAAGGCGGGCACGAAGCTCACGTGGAAGGCGGGGTAGGGCGATTGCGGGCGACAATCGCCGGGGCGGCATCGCGGTGTGCTGCCTGGACAATCGTGGGAGCGAGGACCGAGTCGCATGCGATCCGAGACGCTCGCGATTATATGATGGTGGCGGCCGCCGGTTGCCACGATGCGGCATAGTCTCGACGGCGGAGCGGATCGCGTACCGAACGCAGCAAGCGCCATGCAGTTTGTAACCATATGGGTTACACTAGTTCCGTGGCCATCGCAGGATTCCGGCACAAAGGACTCGAACGACCGGCTCCGACTGATCCTCGGCCGTTTGAACGTGGCGACGAGCGCCCGGGACATGGACCTGCCCGGTTTGGATCTCCACGAACTCCGCGGTCCGAGAAAGGGTACGTGGGCCGTTAACGTGAGCGGCAACTGGCGTGTCACATTCACATGTGCTGGCAAAGATGTGGACCGCGTTGACTACGAGGACGATCACTGAGGTCATTATGAAGATGCACAATCCGCCGCACCCGGGTGAGGTACTCAAGACACTGTGCCTGGAACCCCTGAATTTGACCGTCACGGAAGCTGCGCGATCTCTCGGAATGAGCCGCAAAACGCTGTCCGGCATCCTTAACGGCCGCGCCGGCATTAGCCCGGAGATGGCCGTGCGTCTCTCCATCGCCTTCAACACGAGTGCGGAGAGTTGGCTCAATCAGCAGCTTCAGTATGACCTGTGGCACGCAGAGCGAAGCCGAAAACGGCTAAACGTGACGAGGTTGACCGCCGCCTGATCCCCGTTGTCGAAATGGCCGGCCCTCGCCACTTCAGCGGAGCTAGTGTACGGTAACACCGTGTATCGGCCTCTAAACCTCAAGCCGACGTCATTAATAGGATCTGGCCCTGCCAAAGTTGGTACTATAGACTCCGGTGCGACCAATGAAACGAGGAGCCTTGTGCGCCGCTTGGGTTGTCATTGCTTCCTGCCTTGGGGTTGCTCAGCACGCGACTATACAGCCGACTTTTGAAGTGGCTTTCGTGCGGGTCGCTGCTCCACAAAGTGATGGCCAACCCGTGAGGATGAATTGCGTTGGCGGTCCGGGCAGTTCAGATCCAATACGCCTTACCTGCACGAATGCGCCGTTGAAGATGCTGATGTGTATCGCATATCAGGTACAGTACTACCAAGTCACCGGACCGGGATGGATGGACACTGACGGGTACGATATCGCCGCCAAGATTCCGTCCGGCACCAGCGCGGACCAGTATAGACGGATGTTGCAAAACCTGCTTTCAGAACGATTCCAAGTGGCGCTGCACCATGACGTGAAGAACCTACCGACTTACTCGCTGGAGGTCGCCAAGAGCGGGAGCAAGGTTAGGCGGTCGGCGGCAGGCGCATCGGCACAGAGCGGGATGTCGGCCGATCCAGGAATTGCTGTAAACACGTCCGGTCGCTTCGTGCGAGTCACGGCTCACGCACAGCCACTTAGCAAGTTGGCTGGCTTTCTTTCGACGCTGTTGGGAGTGGGAGCACCAGTAGTAGACAAGACTGGTCTAACGGGGGACTTCGACTTCGATCTCCAGTTCACGCCCGAGACGGCTCTGAGCAGCGATGCCGACGGCATCTCACTGGTCGCGGCGCTGGACTCTCAGCTTGGCCTGAGACTGGCGGTGACGAGGAATCCCGTGGATATTCTCGTTGTCGACCATGCTGCGAAAGCGCCAACCGAGAATTAGCAGTCGGGCCATTCAGCGCGCCTTTCACCAAAAAAGCCTCGCGAATCGTTTGCACTCTTGCACGCGACAACTGGTGTTGTGGTCTTGAAGTGGGCGTTATCGGAGAATGACGGTACCGAGTTCGCTTTACCCCATCACGACCCGTAGAAGTCAACCCACGCGGCCGTCAAGTCTTCCTGAAAGGCTATTTGCCCGTTGTCGCGACGGGTTGATGGCTAGGACGGCGGATGGCGCGCGGGTGGCGGGACGGATTACCGAGATGCGGCGCGTGGGCAAGGGATGGATGGTGGAGTTGACGGTGTCCGGGATGGTCCGGCGCGGCCTGGCGCTGCCGTTGAAGGCGGGCACGAAGCTCACATGGAAGGCGGGCGGGGGTTAGTGTCCGGACTGCGGGCCGCCGCTCTCGGAGATCTTCGGGGGAGCGCCGCCGAGTTGCGCGGAGATCTTGGTGGCCTCTTCCACGGCCCGCGCCAACACCGAGCGGATGCGTCCGTCTTCCAGCATGAGCAGGCCGCCGATGGTGCAGCCGGCGGGGGTGGTGACGTCGTCGCGCAGCGCGGCCGGATGGCGGCCGGTGGCGAGCACCATGCGGGCGGCGCCCAGCGCGGTCTGCGCCACCAGGATGAGCGCGAGTTGCCGCGGCAGCCCCACGCGCACGCCGGCATCGGCCAGGGCTTCCATGATGAGGAAGTTGTAGGCCGGCCCGCTGCCAGAGAGCGCGGTGACGGCATTGAAGTGAACCTCGTCGACCGGCAGGCACCGGCCCACCGCTTCGAAGATCGCCTGCGCGCGCTGCAGGTGGGTCTTGGTGGCGAAGCGTCCGGGGCAGATCACGGTCATGCCCTCGCCGACCACCGCGGGCGTGTTGGGCATGGCGCGGACCACCGGATTCTCGGTGCCGAGCAGCGACTCCAGGCGGTCGGAGCCGACGCCGGCCAGGATCGATATGAGCAGCGTCTCGCGCCGCAGTCCGGCGTTGCGCAGCGTGGCCAGCACCGTTGGCGCATCTTTCGGTTTGACGCACAGCAGAATCAGATCGGCGGAGGGCACGCGGGCGCCGAAGTCGCATTCGACGGAGATGCCGAGCGCTTCGGAGGCGGCATCGCAGGTGGCCTGACTCTTATCGCCGGCCCACACGCGGTGGTGCGCGATGAGCTTGCCGGAGAGCAATCCGCGCAGCAATGTCTGGCCCATCACGCCGGCGCCGATGACACCGAGCGTGGCGCCCTCGCCGATTACGGGTACAGGGTGCGTATGGTCTGGCTTCTTCGACATGGAGACGACCTCGATTCAGGCGAGAGAGCGTGTGGGCGAGCTTTTCTACGAACCTGATTCATGAAAGTAACACATGGACGCGCCGAAGGTCGGTTGTGTTTGAACGGCGCGGAAAACCGAGCAGGCCGCAATGCGCTGTGAGAGGATTCAGCCCAGTGTTTTCGCCACGTTGATTGCGGCCAAAACAATGTCCGGCCAAGGGGGATACCCGCCCCAAGCAGCATCGAGTTCCTGTTTCTTAGCCTGAAATATCGGCAGCCTTGACAGGACCTCCCGTGGAGTAATGGGTGGGACGGCGTCTCGCCGGGTGGACAGCCAAACCATGACTGGTAGAATGACGCTTTCAATAGAGCCGTCATGAGTTGCGGGATCGTAAGCGGCAAGGTCTGAAACGAAACGAAGGTAGGCATGACCTTTGGGAACAAGCAGCAACCAATCGTGTTCTTCCGGATCCATAAACCGGCGGGCCATTGCCATCCCGAGTTCAAGAGGCATATTGAAACGTGCCAAATTCTCGCTCCCTTCTCCCGTGGAGCGTGACCGGTCGTGAATCGAACACCGGCAACTGAACAGCGCGTGAGTGATGCGTGCCAAAGGTGGCTCCGCAACTGTCCCGCTTTCCAGCGCACTTCGGGGCATGAAGCCACAGCAGACAGTCGAAAAGAGAATTGCATCGAAAAGCGACGAGTAGGCTGCGTCAAAAGGACAATTGATGAGAACCGATTTTGAAGAACCCAGCGCCAGCTCACCTTCGCCGAAGCGGGGGCGCTGAAGGGGTTCGGAAATCAACGCTTCAAACCCGGCGGAAAGTCCCGACAGTCCGGTTCATTCTTCGCAAGTTCTTCCGCTGTGCGGCCGATCTCGTCGAGGCGTCGCTGACGTTGCCGCCGGTCCTCGGCGCTCGGGGCATGGACACGCTCATTCGGCGCCGATAGCAGAGCGTTTACGACGTGACGTGTCCAGTTAGCGGGCTCGGCATCCGGATCCACTATTAACGAAACCCAACTACGCAGGAACGGCGGCGGTTCAGTTCCGCCAACCACAACGGGAATCAGCCTCTTATCGGAATCGGACCAAACCTTGGTGAGGGCAGCTCGCCACTCCGCTTCCTGCCAGGAATCTGCCCGGCTTGTCGGCCTCACCAGAATCAGGAAGGATCGCGCGTCTTCCAACGCCCGTTCTATCTCATCCTGCCAGACTTGGCCCGGCCGCAAGTCCTTAAAATCGGCCCAAGCGTGAAAACCTTGCGTCTGCAGCGCTTGCGTCAACTGTTCAGCTAACGGCTTGGTATCCGCAGCATACGAAATGAAAACGTCCGATTCGGTCGCCATGGTCCTAAGACAGTATCGCGCATTCGGGGTACTCGCATCGCGCGGGAGTCTAAATGACTGGCGGGGGGATACGCGCGGCGGGGCTGCCTACTTCTTCAGATTCAGAACTTCGTTGAGCGAGCCCTGGCGGTAGCCTTCCAGGTCGAGCGAGACGTATTGGAAGCCCAGCGCTTTGAAGATGGCCGTGAAGCGCTGCGCCATTGCCAGGGTCAAGGCGCGTTCCATCTCTTCGCGGGCGATTTCGATGCGGACCACTTCGCCGTGAAAGCGCACGCGGAACTGGCGGAAGCCGAGGGCCTTAATCTCTTCTTCGCCGGTCTCCACGGTCTTGACGTTCTGGATCGTGACCGGTGTTCCGTAAGGAATGCGCGAACTCAGGCACGCCGAGGCGGGGCGGTCCCAGGTGGGCAGTCCGGCCAGGCGGGAGAGCTCGCGGATTTCCCCCTTGGTGAGGCCGGCATCGGCCAGGGGTGCTGCCACTTGATGCGCCGTCGCGGCGCTCTGGCCGGGGCGGTAGTCGCCCAGGTCGTCCACGTTGACGCCGTAGACAATGTGCTGGCAGCCGCGCTCGCGGCCGACGGCTTCGAGGCGGGTGAAGAGCTCGTCCTTGCAGTGGAAGCAGCGGTCCGGATTGTTGGCCAGGTAGTCGGGGTTGTCGAACTCGCGGGTGGCGATGTACTCGTGGGCGATGCCGAAGCGGGCGACGAAGGCCTCGGCATCGCGCTTGTGGGATTCGGGCAGCGAGGCCGAGTCGGCGGTGATGGCGACGGCGTTCGGGCCGAGGGCGCGGTGGGCGGCCCATGCCAGATAGGCGGAGTCGGTGCCGCCGGAGAAGGCCACGATGACGCGGCCCATGGCAGCGAGGTTGGCCAGGAGCTTGCGCTCTTTGTCGTCGAGGGAGGCGCGGGTTGTCAGGTTTGTCAGGGCGGCCATAAGCTTGGGACAGGCGGGGTACCCTCTGGGTCCGCCTGTCCTACCTAGTTTACTGGAGCGGGAGGGTCTCCGTTTCGTCGGGGGGAGCCTCCTCGGCTTCCTGAAGGACGCTGGCGGCGGCCACCTTGTCGCCTTCTTCGAGATTCACCAGCCGGACGCCCTGGGTGGAGCGGCCGGCCTGGCGGATGGTGGAAGACTCGATGCGGATCATCTTGCCGTTCTGGCTGACGATCATCACGTCGGAATCCTCCTTCACCAGGAGGACGCCCACCACGCGGCCGGTCTTGTTGGTGGTCTTCATGTTGATGACGCCCTTGCCGCCGCGCGCGGTGAGGCGGTAGGTATCGAGCGGGGTGCGCTTGCCGTAACCGTTTTCGGAGATGGAGAGGAGCAGCCCTTGCTCCTCGGCCACTTCCATGCCGACCAGGTAATCGTCGTCTTCGAGGCTCATGGCGCGAACGCCGCGCGCCTGGCGTCCCATGGGGCGCACGTCTTCTTCACGGAAGCGGATGGCCTGGCCCTCGTGGGAACCCAGAAGAATGTAGTTGTCGCCGCGCGTGATCTTGGCGCCGATGAGCTCGTCGCCCTCGTCCAGGGATACGGCGATGATGCCGCGCGACACGGGATTGTCGAACTCGGTGAGCTCGCTCTTTTTGATGACGCCGTGCTTGGTGACCATGACGACGTATTGGTTGGCGACGAAATCCTTGACGCTGAGGAAGGCTTTGGCCTCCTCGTCGGATTGCAGGTTGATGAGGTTGGTGAGGTGCTTGCCTTTGCCGGTGGTGGTGGCGTCGGGGATTTCGTAGGCCTTGAGCCAGTAGACGCGGCCGCGGGTGGTGAAGATCAACAGGTAGCTGTGGGTGGAGGCGACAATGAGGCGCTCCACGAAATCCTCGGCGCGCGTGCCCATGCCGATGCGGCCCTTGCCGCCGCGGGATTGTCGGCGGTAGGTATCGACGCTGGTGCGCTTGAGGTAGCCGCCGCGGGTGACGGTGATGGCGACGTCTTCCACCGATACCAGGTCTTCCAGCTTGATTTCGCCGGTGTCCTCGATGATTTCGGTGCGGCGCTCGTCGCCGAAGTTCTTCTGGACCTCTTTGAGCTCCTTGACGATGAGAGCGCGCAGCACGGTGTCGGAGCCGAGAATTTCGATGTACTCGGCGATGCGGCGCTGGATATCGGCGAGCTCGTCGAGGATCTTCTGGCGCTCCATGCCGGTGAGGCGCTGCAATTGCAGTTCGATGATGGCCTGGGCCTGCTTCTCGCTGAACTGGAAGGCGGCGATGAGGGCCTCGCGGGCCTCGCGGGGCGCGCCGGCGGCGCGGATGAGGCGGATGACTTCGTCGAGGTGGTCCAGGGCCTTCTGGAAGCCGAGCAAGATGTGCTCGCGGTCGCGCGCTTTGCGGAGTTCGAACTCGGTGCGGCGGCGGACCACGTCGATGCGGTGATCGATGAAGAACTTGATGCAATCGACCAGGCCAAGCTCGCGGGGCTGCCCGTTGCAGATGGACAGCATGATGATGCCGAAGCCGATCTGGAGCTGGGTGTGCTTGTAGAGGTTGTTGAGGACGACCTCGGCCTGTTCGCCGCGTTTGAGCTCGAAGACGATGCGCATGCCGTCGCGGTCGCTCTCGTCGCGGATATCGCCGATGCCCTCGAGTTTCTTTTCGTTGACCAGGGCGCTGGCGGCTTCGATGAGGCGCGACTTGTTGACCTGGTAGGGGATCTCGGTGACCACGATCTGCTCGCGGTCCTTGGGCATCTTCTCGATGGACGCGCGGGCGCGCAGTTTCAGTTGGCCGCGTCCGGTCATGTAGGCCTGGAGGATGCCCTGGCGGCCGAGGATGAAGCCGCCGGTGGGGAAATCGGGACCCTGCACGAACTCCATGATTTTGGCGAGCTGCGCGGAGGGGTGCTGGATCAGGTAAATGGTGGCGTTGATGATTTCGGTGAGGTTGTGGGGCGGGAAATTGGTCGCCATGCCGACGGCGATGCCGCTGGATCCGTTGACCAGGAGATTGGGGACGCGGGTGGGGAGGACTTCGGGTTCCTGCTCGCTATCGTCGTAGTTGGGTTTGAAATCGACGGTTTCCTTGTCGATGTCTTCGAGCAGGGCGGTGGCGACTTTGGACAGGCGCGCTTCGGTATACCGCATGGCGGCGGGAGGATCGCCGTCGATGGAGCCGAAATTGCCCTGGCCATCGACGAGGGGGTAGCGCATGGCGAAGGGCTGGGCCATGCGGACCAAAGAATCGTAGATGGCGGAATCGCCGTGCGGGTGGTACTTGCCCATCACCTGGCCGGTGATTTTGGCGCTCTTGGTGGTGGGGCGGTTGGGGGTGAGCCCCATTTCGGACATGCCGAAGAGGATGCGCCGGTGGACGGGCTTGAGGCCGTCGCGGATATCGGGAAGGGCGCGGCCGATGATGACGCTCATGGCGTAATCCAGGTAAGACCGCTGCATCTCGTCTTCGATATTGACGGAGATTACATTTTTGTTGCCGCCATCGCCCATTCCGGGCAAATTGGGTTGCCCGCCCGAGGGGGGTGCAGGGGGACCCTGTGGTGGTAGTTCCTGGTCTGCCAAGCTCGCTCCTGATTAAGAGTTAAGTCTTATTCTAGCAAGAATTTAGTCAACAGAGAAGGGGGACGGGCCATCGCTTTTTGTGGTCTGTTGGGATCGCCCTCGGTCGGCAAAACTCCAGGAAAAAGGTGGGGCAGGCGCTTTCGCCTGCCAACTCTCGATCAGGCCCCCGGGTTGGCAGGCGGAAGCTAGGAACTTGCAAAATAAACTGTCCGGAGATCTTGGCAGGCCCCGGACGGGTTCGGGGCGCGGGTTTCCGCCCCGAACCTGTTACTTAATCTACGCAGA
>JBEKDV010000080.1:0-23720 GCA_050014175.1 Candidatus Solibacter sp.
ATATTCTATTGCCTCGCCGCCCCGCCGAATACATTTCCCCTCGATTTTGTTTTGTACCGACACCAACCAGGGGCTCTGGATCCGGAATTTTGCAAGTCCCTAGCTTTCGCCTGCCAACTCCCGATCGAGCCCGAGGTTGGCAGGCGAAAGCGCCTGCCCCACCTTGCCTGCCCCACCATTTTTCATGGGATTTCGCGGGCCGCAGGCCCATCCCACCAGGCCAGGAGGCCTGCCCCACTTCCGGCCTCAGGGGGCTTGATAGGTGGCGATCCACCAGGTATTGCCGAACGAGTCTTTCACCGCGGCGGCGCGCTCGTCGTAGGGCTTGTCTTCCGGCGGCGAGATTTCCTCCGCGCCGGCTTCCAGGGCGCGGCCATAAGCGGCGTCCACGTCCGGCACGTAGACATAGACCGAGGCGGGGGCTGCCATCTCGGGAGGCGGATCGCCCACTTCCAGCACCACTACCGAATCGCCGATGGCCGCCTCCACGTGGAAACAGCCCGCACCGGATTCGACGCGCTCCAGTTCCACGGCGCCGAACACCTGCTGCACGAACTCGATCAGATCGCCCTGGCCATAAAGATAGGGGCGGACGGTCCCGACGCCGTGGCGGACGTAAGCGGCGCCGGTGGCGGCTTCGGCCAGCGCCTCGTCGGAAATCTGCGCGTCGAGAACCTCGCGCGCATCTTCCCGCGTGGACACGGGCACGAGGAGCGTCAATCCATTGGCCCCGAGATGTGCGCGGATGCCCGCCGCGCGCAGAAACTCGCGCGCCAGCTTGGCCTCCTCCGGGGACTCGTAGGCCGCGGCGACGGCGAACTCTTCGGCTTCGCCGGGCGGCTGAGGCTCGTGTGCCGCCTCCGGCGGGGGCGCCGGGGTTTTCAGTTGGCGCCGCGCCAGTTCTTCGTCGTAGCAGGCGCGCGCCATGTCCACCAGTTCCCGACGGTCGATCTCGAGCAATGCCTCGTCGCTCAAACCGGCGTACTGGCGCCGGAAATCCTCTTCATTCACCTTCATCGCGTGCCTCCCGAAGCGGCCGGTCCGCGGCGGCCTGCACCCAGGTGTATCATGGCGCGACAGGCGGCGCTACAATCGAAATTGCCGTGCTGCGCTTTTGGGTATTGATACTGGTGGCGGCCGCCGCACCGGCGCAGGCGCTCTACGAGCTGGCGGGGCGCATCAGCCCCGAGGGACGCGCGTGGGTCACGCTGTTCGGCGCCACCCACCCCTTCACCGCTTCTACTTTCACCGACGAGAGCGGGCGCTTCACCTTCAGGAAACTTGCGGCGGCGACTTACACCGTGTCGGTCTACCAGCCGGGACGCGGGGAGGCGCGCCAGACCATCGAAGTGGGACCCGGGCTGGCCGATGCGCGTAACCGCGTCCAACTTACGATCACGTTGAAAGACGCCGATTTCGACCCCACCAGCGACCGGCGGCGGCACGCCGTCACGGTGCAGGAACTCGCCATCCCCGAGCGCGCGCTGCGCGACTACGTGGAGGCGCAGCGCGATCTGGAAAAGCGCGACGCGGACGCCGCCGAGAAACAGTTGGAGCACGCCGTGGAGCTGGCGCCGCGGTTCGCCGACGCATGGAACACGCTGGGCACCATCGCCTATCAGACGCGCCGCTTCCCGCTGGCCGAACAGCGTTTCCGCCAGGCGCTGAAGCAAGACCCGGGGGCGTACGATCCGCTGGTCAATCTGGGTGGCGTGCTGGTCACGCTGCACAAGCTGGACGAAGCCCTGGAAGTGAACGTTCGCGCTACCATGGCGCGTCCCAACGACGCGCTGGCCAACTCGCAGCTCGGCATGACCTACTTCGAACTCGGGCAGTTCGATTCCGCGGTGAAATACCTGGAGCGGGCGCGCCAGCTCGATCCGGCGCACTTCTCGCATCCGCAACTGTACCTGGCGGAGATCCATTTGCGGCGCGGGGAGAAGCGCGAGGCGGCGAGCGTGCTGGAGGATTTCCTGCAGCACCACCCGGACTACCCGCAGGCGGAAAAGATGCGCCGCAGTATTGTCGAATTGCGACAATAGAAGCTCGCGTGCGGCTTCCCATCGACGAGTTACTGCCGGCCATTCTCGACCACCTGCGCGGGGCCAACCACCTGGTGCTGGAAGCGCCGCCCGGGGCGGGGAAGACCACGCGCGTGCCACCGGCGTTGCTTGCGCTCGATGGGCGCGAGGTGCTGGTGCTGGAACCGCGGCGCCTGGCGGCGCGTTACGTGGCGGGCGAACTGGGCGAGGCCGTCGGCGCGACGGTGGGCTACCAGGTGCGGTTCGAAGAGGTGGCGGGCCCGCGCACGCGCCTGCGCTTCCTGACCGAAGGCGTGCTCACGCGGCGCATGCTGAGCGATCCCGATTTGGAGCGTGTGGGGTGCGTGGTGCTGGACGAATTCCACGAGCGGCATCTGGAAGGGGATGTGGCGCTGGCCTTGCTGCGGCGGTTGCAGCGCACGCGGCGGCCGGATCTCAAGATCGCCGTCATGTCGGCCACGATGGACGCGGCGCCGGTGGCGGCGTACCTGGCCGGAAAGGGCAGGGAGCCGCTGCCGGTGCTGCGGTCGGAGGGGCGGCAGCATCCGTTGGAGATCGAATACACGCCGAATTCCGCCGCGCCGGTGGAAGAGCAGGTCTCGGCGGCGCTGGAACGATTGGTCGCGCGCGGCCTCGGCGGCCACGTGCTGGTATTCCTGCCGGGATCGTACGAAATCCGGCGCGCGCAAACCGCCTGCGCGGCGCTGGCTCGCTGGCACGGGTGGCAATTGCTGCCGCTTTACGGAGACCAATCGCCCGAGGAACAGGATCGCGCGGTAGGGGCGTGCGCGCAGACCAAGATCATCCTCTCCACCAACGTGGCGGAAAGTTCGATCACCATCGAGGGCGTGGCGGCGGTGATCGATAGCGGATTGGCGCGGGTGGCCAGCCACTCGCCGTGGTCCGGGCTGCCGGCGCTGACGGTGGCACGCATCAGCCAGGCGAGCGCCAACCAGCGCGCCGGCCGCGCCGGCCGCACCGGGCCCGGGCGCGCCATCCGTTTGTACCCGCTGGAGGATTTCGTGCGGCGGCCGGCGCAAGACGTGCCGCAGATCCTGCGCGAGGATCTGGCGCCCACCGCGCTGCTCTTGCAGGCCATGAACACGGACCTGGATTCGCTCGATTGGCTGGACGCGCCGCCCGCCGCCGCCATCGAACACGCGCGGGAGCTGCTGCGGCAACTCGGCGCCACCGGCGGCACGGCGCGGGAAATGGCGTGCTATCCCTTGCACCCGCGATTGAGCCGGCTGATGGTGGAAGCGCGGCGGCGCGGCGTGGCTCGCGAGGGCTGCGCGGTGGCCGCACTGCTCAGCGCCGGGGAGCGGTTGCCGGCGCACGTGCCGCACGCCTCGCGGTCGGACCTGTTGGTGCTGATGGAAGCGGAGTGGTCGCCTTACGCCGCACGGCTGTTCCGGCAACTGGGCGGAGCGGGCGGGCGCGCCACGGGCGGCGCAGGGGAGCGCGCCGCCGATCGCGAAGCCGCGCTGCTGATGAGCATCCTGACGGCGTTTCCCGATCGCGTGGCGCGGCGGCGGCAGGGCGCGGACTTGCAGTTGGCGAGCGGCCTGCCCGCGCTTCAGGCGCCCAACAGCACGGTGACGGGCGCGGAGCTTTTCGTGGCGGTGGAAGCCGAAGACCGCAAGGATCAAAAAGCGCCGCTGGTGCGCCTGGCGAGCGCCATCGAGCCCGAGTGGCTGCTCGACCTGTTCCCGGAGCGGTTGCGCGAGGTCTCGACGCTGGAATGGAATCGCAGCGGCGAACGCGTGGAAGCGGTGACGTCGCTCGTGTTCGACCAGATCGCCATCGAAACGCGGCGCACGCCGCCGGATGCGGAACAGGCGGGCATTTTTCTGGCGCACAAGGCGGTGGAAGCGGGCCTCGGGCGCTTCGCCGATGTGGACGAGATCGCGGCCTTCCAGGCGCGCGTCGAATTCGCGGCGCGGCATGGTGCGCTGGCGCCGCTCGATGACGCCGCCATCGAGACCGCGCTGGCGCGCCTGGCGACCGGGCTCAAGAGCTTCGCCGAACTGGAATCCGTCGCGCGCGGCGCCGGACTGCTGCGCGCCATCGAGCGGCAGATGACGCCGGGGACGCGCCGCCTGCTGGAAGAGATCGCGCCGGCGGCGATCCGGCTGCCGCGCGGACGCCACGTGCCGGTTCACTACGAGGCGAACCAGCCGCCGTGGATCGCGTCGCGCTTGCAGGATTTCTTCGGAATGCGCGAGACGCCTGCCGTGGGGCGGGGCGCGGTCCCGTTGGTGGTGCGCTTGCTGGCGCCCAATCAGCGTCCGGTGCAGATGACGAGCGATCTCGCCGGCTTCTGGCAGCGCCTGTACCCCCAGGTGCGCAAGGAACTCTCGCGGCGGTATCCGAAGCACGCGTGGCCGGAGGATCCGCTGGGGTGAGGGGGCGCGGCCGCGCGGCGGGGCAGGCCGCCGTGCCACACCCAGTGTTACTCTCGACCTGTGGGGCTGAACATCGAACTGCAGGATGAGCTTGGTTCCCGACTTGATGGCGTGGACGATCCCAAGGAGCTTTTGAGTGGACTGCTGCCGTCGGTTGGCGACGATGCTTATCCGATGCTGGGCTCAATCGATCCGTACGGAGACACGGTCTTCAACAATCTTCAAATGCGCCGCTTCTTAGCGGAATGGGCTATGCTGTTGAGGAACGCACGGGCCGCTGAAGAGCAACTCCTGGTCTCGACTATCGAGTCGCTAGCTCGACGATGCCGGGACGAGGTTCACGTCTACCTCAAATTCATTGGCGATTGAAGGAACCGGGTAGAGGAAGCACCAGCGATGTCAAGAACCGCCGAACTATCTGGCGGGACGGGTCCGTCGCTCCGCCTCCATCAGGTTGGTGAGGATGTCGTTGATGCGCGTGAGATGGCCCGCGCCTTTGGACTTGAGCCAACCGAGCACTTGCGGATCGAGGCGCACACTCACGGCCACCTTCGGCCGAATGTCCCGCAGTCGCACCATGCGGGCCAGTTGCTCGTCAGTCAGTGGGGGAATGTCATCGAAGTTGATGTCCGAGTCGTCTCCGGCGCCCTGGCTCCTGGCAATGCGGCGCACGGACTGCCGCTCGGATTTAGTCCACTTTCTGTTCTTGATATCTTCGGATGTCATGCTTGTCGGCCTTTCGGGCCGGGATGATGCGGATGATTTCTTCGCCATGTTGAGACTCCCTATATGCGTGGACAACCAGCAGCACGGCGCAGGCCTCGGATTCGATCCGGGCTGCGCCGAGCGCGTGCCAGCGCTGTTCTTGCGTCTTGCTGTCGATGCGGTCCCGATAGACAAGGCAGTGCTCGTCCTCGAAGACGAGTGCCGCCAGTTGAAACGAAATTCCCTGGTGTTTCCGCTGGTTGCCGAGGTTCTTCACTTCATCCCATTCGTAACGCATCGCGTATATACATAGTGTAGCGCATTAGGTTCACCGGGCCGGGCCCGCCGTTGCTGGAGATCCTGGCCGGATTGCTGCCGCAAGGGAAGTTCGAGCGCGTGCCGGACGCCGGCCATTCGGTGTACTTCGAAAGGGCCGCGACTTTCAACCGGCTGGTGGGGGAGTTCTTCTAGTACTTCGGGCCGCCCCCGCCGCGGCGACTTCTGGTATAACTATTGGTGTCCGAATCCATGACCCATTGCTGTGAAAGAACCCAAGTTGGCCGCGCACGCCGCGAAGTCTACCGGGCGCCGGCCGTTGCCCCTCCGTCCCCATCCCATGCGGAGATCGCCCGCCTCGCCTATGCCTACTGGGAGGCCCGCGGCCGGCAGCACGGCTTTCACCTGGAAGACTGGTACCGCGCGGAACGCGAACTGCATGGCCGCGGGACGCCCTCCGAATTATTCTACTCGTAGAGTGCGGCGCGATCGGCGCGCCATGGGCGAAGAACGCCGGGCGTGGCAACCTGAAAGGCTGAGCGAAAGCGCCTGCCCAACCAAGAGCCTTGGCTACGGCGCTTTATCGCTAAATAAAGCCGTGATATGCTGTCTTGTCAGGAGCAGCGCAAATCACCATGACGAGACGCGATTATCTGCAACTCATGGCCGCCGGCGCGGCGGCCACGGCAACTACCCACACCCTCACCGCGGCGGGCGGCGACGCCGACCGCGAGGCCCGCATGAAGTGGTGGCACGAAGCCCGCTTCGGGATGTTTATCCACTGGGGCCTGTACAGCGTGCTGGGACGCCACGAATGGGCGATGGAGAACGAAGGCATCCCGGTGGCCGAGTACGAACAGATTGCCAAACGCTTCAAGCCCAAGCCGAACGCGGCGCGCGATTGGGCCAAGCTGGCCAAAGCTTCCGGCCAGAAGTACATGGTGATGACCACCAAGCACCACGAAGGCTTCTGCCACTTCGATAGCAAACTCACCGACTACTGCGCCCCAAAGCAAGGGCCGGGCCGCGACCTGGTCAAGGAGTACGTGGAAGCCGCCCGCGCCGAGGGCATGCGCGTGGGCTTCTACTATTCGCTGATGGACTGGCACCATCCCGACGGCGCGCGCTGCGCCACCGACGAAGCGGCGCGGCAGCGCTTCGTCGCCTACATCCACGGGCAGATCCGCGAACTGCTCACCAACTACGGCAAGATCGACGTTCTGTGGTACGACGTCTCCTGGCCGCTCAACGCCAAAGGCTGGGAATCGGAAAAGATGAACGCCATGGTCTGGGAGTTGCAGCCCGGCATCATCATCAACAATCGCAATGGACTGGAGGGCGATTTCGCCACCCCCGAGCAGCGCATCGTGGCCGAGAAGCGCGCCTGGGAATCCTGCATGACCATGAACGACAGTTGGGGCTACCAAAAAGCCGACGACGATTGGAAGACGCCGAAGGCCATCGTCAGGAACCTGGTCACCTGCTCCCGCGACACCGGCAACTACCTGCTGAACATCGGCCCCAAAGCGGACGGATCCATCCCCGAGGAATCGGTGAAGATCATGACGCAGGTGGGCAAGTGGATGGACAAGAGCGGCAAGTCCATCTACGATACCGAAGTTTGCCAGCCGCGCCGTTCCAACTTCGCCGGCTTTACGCGCAAGGGCAACACGCTGTACATGCACGTGTATTTCTGGCCGGGCGATACGGTAGCCCTGGGCGGGCTGATGAACAAGGTACAGTCGGCGCGCCTGCTGGCCACCGGCAAGGACGTGAAATTCGACCAGGATAAATTCCGCGTGCGCTTCCTCGGCCTGCCCGAAAAAGCGCCCGACGAACCGGTGACCACGATCGCCATCGAGTGCGATGGCGAGCCGCGGCAGGACATGGATTTCGTGCGCAAAGAGCGCCCCCGCGACAAGGCGTAGGCGGAAAAGAATGCCCCCTTGACAGGGGTCCGCCCAAAGGGCACCCGGCCTTGAAAGGCTACTCTACGGTGTGCAGCTATGCTAGCTTGAAAGCTGGAATGCAACATTTGTCTTTACTGAAAACCGGTATCTGGATCACTGCGCTCTGCCTTTGTGCCCATGGGCAGACCCCGCCAGGCAAGGAGGCACCGAGCGAATCGAAGGGGATGCCGCCGCGAGCGGCTCCGACCGACTATCAGGCCCACGCTCAGGCGGGCACGGTGACGATTGCGGCCGAGTTCACGCGACACGCCGTCGGCACGCCCCAAGGGGTGCTCAACTCGGAGGACTACGTGGTGGTGGAAACGGGGTTCTTCGGCCCGGAAGGGGCGCGGACCAAGCTGTCCATCGACGACTTTTCGCTGCGCGTCAACGACAAGAAGGTGGCCTTGCGCGGCCAACCCTACGGGGTGGTGCTGAGTTCGCTGAAAGATCCGGAGTGGGAGCCGCCGGTCGAAACCAAGAAGTCGAAATCCAGCCTGAACACGGGCGACAGTGGCGGTCAGGGTCAGTCCAACGATCCGCCCCCGGTGCCCAAAATGTCGTTTCCGGAACGGCGCGCCATGGAACAGAAGGTGCAGAAAGCTACGTTGCCGGAAGGCGACCGCGCGCTGCCCGTGGCGGGCCTGATTTTCTTCCAGTACCGGGGGAAGGCGCAGGGCATCAAGTCGCTCGAGCTGATCTACGACGGTCCCGCCGGAAAAGCTACGCTGAAACTGCAGCCCTAGGTTACTGCCGGATCGCCACCTGCAAGTTCCGCGCCTGTTGACCGCCGCCGGCAGCGTTTGATTCCGCCGAGAAAGCGATGCCGGCCGTGCCCCGGTCCATGCCGATTCGCGGCGGGCCAGAAGGCCTGTCCTACTTTTTCGCGGGCTGGCGGAAACTGCGCTCCACCATGTCGTGGACGGCAGTGGAGACGGGGCCGTCGCGCCACAGCCAGCGCATCATCTCGGGCAGGATCATGCCGCCGAACTTCTGGCCGTGCAGGTTCATGCTCCACGAGTAGTTCACGTCGTAACCCTTTTGCGTGAGGGCCTTCATGAGGCGGACGTTCTGGTAGAACCAGTCGCGTTTCTCGTCGTAGGCGCCGTCGGCGCGCAAGCCGCGGTTATCGTTCCGCCCGTCGCACAGGAACACGCGGATGGGTTTCTTTTCGCTGGCCAGCACGCGCTCCGGGTACACATAGCCGCCCTGCAAATTCACGAAGCTGCCCACGTTGCTCAGCACCTTGCGGAACTCGTTGGGGCGCTCCCAGGCCACGGCGAACGCGGCGATGGCGCCGGAGCTGGATCCGCCGATGCCATGCTGTTCCGGGTCCTTCGAAATGTTGTAGTCCTTGTAGAGCGCCGGCATCAGCTCTTCGGTGATCACGCGGGCGTATTTATCGTCCGGCGTGTTGTACTCGATGCCGCGATTGGTGGTGCCATCGCCCCAGCCGGTCTGCGGGCTGGGCTCGACCTGGTCCGGCCGGCGGCCCGGATTGATGAACACGCCGATCATCACCGGGATCTCGCGGCGGTAGATCAGGTTGTCCATCACGTTCTGCGTGCGCAGGTCGCCATTCTCGTCCTTGAACGCCTGTCCGTCCTGGAAAACCATCAGGCTCGCCGCCACCGTCGGATCGTACTGCGCGGGCACGTACACCCAATAGGTGTGCTGCGTCCCTGGATAGACGTTGCTGGGCAGCACGAACGGCCCGCGGATCTCGCCCCTGGGCACGCCTTCCTGCGGCATGGAGTCGGGACCGAGCCGGTATTGCGAATTCGGATTCGGGCCCGGGGGCATGGGCTGCTGTGCGCCCCGTCCAGCCGCCGGCGGAGCCTGCGCAAACGCCACCAGCGCCGATGCCACTACTGCCACGGTAAGGAAGGATGCTGTTCTTTTTTTCATGGGTTGCGGCCCTTCGCCGCCTGGATTCGACGATTATATCCGATCTGCCGATAGCTGAGCCGTTTGCTATCGTGTGGTGGTGCTGCCCGAACTGCTCGCACAGCAATGTATCGGCAATCTATGGAAAATCCTCTTGGAAGCGCGCAAGGTTCACTCGCCGCGGGACTACGCTCGCATGTCGGAGCCGATCCTGCTCGAAGTCCAGCAGCGTGAGCAGGACATCCTCGAGTATTTGAGCGCAGAGTTGGAACAACCGACAGCGAGCTAGCGGGCGTTCCGATAGGGCTTGCATCCTCTCGGATCACAGTTCTGCCGGTCCCCTTCTCCGTAGCGCCGGCGCGACCGCCCATATCAGGGTCGCGGCCATGATGGCGGCCACCATCCAGGCTTGCATTTCCAGCGCGCGGTTGCCGCTGCCGAGAAGCTGCATCAGCGGCGCGCGGAGGGCCATCAGCCAGACTGTCAGGGCGTAGGCCAGGTAGTTGCGGCGGGCGAAGAACCAGCAGAAAGCCATGCCCGCGCCGGCCATGGCGAGGGAGATGGCATAGTGCAGCAGAAACTCGCCGGGGGTGCGGACCTCGCTGGGGAGGGTGGCGCAGAGGGCGAGGAGGGCGGCGCCGTAGCGCGTCCAGGGCTTGGCGAGTTGCCAGGCGAGGAGCGCCAGCAGGCCGAGCAGGGCGGCGTCGGTGAGCAAACCGCGGACGGCGTTGGCGAGAGCGGCCAAGGCGGGGGCGGCGCTGGCGACGATGTCGGGGCTGGAGATGGAGAGCACGGCCTGGGCGTGGAAGCGGTCCAAAAGGATGCCCTGGAATCGATGCACCAGGAGTGCGATGCCGGTGGCGGCCAGCAGGGCGGCGACGGCATCAAAGGCCGTGGCGGCGCGATTTTCTCTTCGCAGCGCGGGGACGGCATCGGGATAGAAGGTGACCACGAGGGCGGCGGCGGCGCCCATCAGCAGGAAGCCGAAGATGACGCTCATGGCGAGCGAAACGTACGTCATCGCCTGGAAGGTCTCCAGCGGCACATCCGTGCGGTAGCTCTTCATCATCAGGCCCACGGAGAGCAGCGGCGCGACGGGGAACAGCAGGGTGGCGGGCAGGGCGAGGCGGAGGGCGGCGCGCCAGCGGACGAAGCCATGGCGCGTGCCCTGGATGAGCAGCCACATGGCATAGACGATGAGGCCGGCGATGACGGCGATCTTCAACACCGCGATGATGATGGCCAGGGCGTTTTCCCGCTCGCGTCCGCGCTGCCAGGCCTCGGGCAGCTTCCAGAAACCGCGCGCCGCGGTGACGCGGTCGCCGGAGACGGTCACCTCCACCCGCCAGCGAGTCTGGTCCACGTTGCGCGCGTCGCTGGGGCGGGCTTCCCAAACCAGCGTGTAATCGCGCCGCGCCTTCTTCTTTTCGGCGGAAGACTCCTTGAGGTCCATGGCGGCGGTATCCCATCCCAACGAAGCGGCGGATTGGGCGGCGATTTCGCGCGCGCGTTCGGGGACGATGTCGGCGCCGGGACGGGTCTCCGGGATGGTGTGGCCGAACCCGGTGATTTTGCCAGTTTCCGGATGAACGCCGACGGTGACCTCTTCCTGGTCGAGCGATTTGAAATAACGCGTCGCCCAGACCTGGATGGGACGGTTGCGCTCGAAGAGGGCGGACGCGGCGCGGACGGGGAGCCGCTCGAGGAAGTACTTGCCGGCCAGCGAATCGCCGCTCTCCCAATGGGCCAAGGGGTAGGTGACATGCTGGAAGGCGGCGGGATCGAGGCCGCGCGACTGGAGGAAGGCGTCGGAGGCGGCGCGCGCCCGATCGCGCGACAGGCGGTAATCGGGCGACTCGCCGAAGTGGGCGACGGGGATGGCCAGAGAGGCGAGTCCGAGAGAGAACGCGGCGGCGGCGGCCCAGCGCAGGCGGACGCCGAGCGGGCGGTAGGGAACCGAATCGGGTGGCGCGGCTTCTCCGGCGGGCGCCGCGGTGGAGTCCGCATCGGGCTGCGCGCCGGCCGGCGTGGCGGGTGGCGCGTGCGGCTCGGCGGCATCGTCGCGGTTCAACAGGCCGGTCTCGGGCGCAAAGCCTCCGTGCCGCCAGTAGGCAACGAGAGCGATCAACACCGGCAGCACCATGATTCCCGCGGCGCCCAGTCCGGAGAGCTTGAAGTAGAGGCTTTCGGAGCGCACCAGCAGCATGGCGCTGTACATGGCGTCGACGGAATAGTGCCAGACCAGGGTGGGCAGAATCCCGAAGCGCAGCATGACGATGCCCAGCGCCACGCCGCCGATGCCCACTTCCACGCCGCGGATGTAAAAGGGCTGCTGCGGATAGCCGGCGTGGCCGAATCCCCAGATGAAGCCGGCCAGCACCACGGCCACGATCATGCTGCGCGTCACCTTGCGCAGAAAGGGGATGGCGAACATGCGGAAGAGGAACTCCTCGCTGACGGCCGGCAGAAAGCCGCCGAAGAGGACGAAAGCCCAGGGAAATTTGGTATTCAGCAGGTCGGTGTAGGGCACGTCGGCCGGCGACCACGCGCCGTGCTTGTAGGCCACGATGTAGAACCCGGTCTGGTAGGCGATGAAGATGCCCGTGAGGGTGATGCCGAGGATGGAGCCCAGGAAGAAACGCTTGGTGCGCAGCCCGCGCAGGGTGAACAGGTTGCCGAAGGAAATCTTGTCGCCGAACATCTCGCGATAGAGCGGTTCGGCGCCGGCGGTGAGGATGAACAGCAACCCGCCCGCGCCCAGCGCGGCGAGCAGGGCGTTGAGAAACTCGCGGGAGAGGAAACTGCCGTAGGAATCGGTGGTGGGATAGCCGAACTCGTGCAGCGGGAACTCATTCAACTGCGCCAGGAAGGCGAGCACGATGGCCGTCACCCCGACCAGCGCGGCGCGCCGCCAGGGCACGTCGTGGCGGCGCACGCGCAGGACGATGACGATCACCATGCCCACCACCAGCAACAGCATCACCGCGGTATCGATGGTGGAGGCCACTTCGTTCTTGGAACGCAGGCGCTGGTAATCGCGCTGCCACTGCTCGGGGATCTTGAGGTACTCGCGATAGCCCCCGACCTCGGTGCCGAGGACGGTGACTTCCACCCGGTTGGTGGCATCGCCCAACTGGAAATCGCGTTCCTTCCAGGTGAAGGTGCGGTCCATGCGATGGGGGCGCGCCACATCGGTGGCTTCCACGAAATCCAGCCCGGCGGGGTCGCGGGCGAGGCGGGTGCGCAGGAACTCTTCGGCCAGCGCGCGCGCCTGCCCGGCGGTGGCCGCGGGGCGGGCGGTTTCTTCGGGCAGTTCGTGTTCGAAGCCCGCCAGTTGGCCAAGCGGCGTGATCTCGACGTTGAACTCTTCCTTCTCGAGCGGGCGGAACCAGCGGTAGCCCCACCGCCACAATCGGACGCGCGTGCCCATGATCCGGTTGGCGCGTTCCAGGCCGAGCTCGCGTTCCAGGAACGTCTTGGCCTGTTCGTCGAAGGTGAACTGCGCCGCCTGGCGATAGCCTTCGAGATGGTAGCCTTGACCGCTCAGAAACTTCCCGGCGACGGAGAGCGCGTCTTCGCGGTTCACCTTGAAATCGATGGAGGCCTCGGGAAACGCCCGGTAGAAGTTGCGCACGCTGAACCAGGTGGTGGCCCCGAGCAGCGCCGCGCAGATGAGGATGAAGCGGTAGTCCGACGCGCGAAGACGTTCATTCATAGTGGTGGCCTTCAGCCAGTATGGTGGATCCGGGCCACTGGTTTACTCTTTCACGGCCCAGTGCAGGCCGATGCCGCCCAGGATGAAGCTTCGGGCATCCACCTGACGGTAGCCGGTGTGGTGGAGTAGCGAAGAAAAATCGTCGATCGAGACAAAAGTTCGTAACGAGTCGGGGATGTAGGTATAGACGCGGGGGCAGCCGTGGAGGACCAATCCCCAAAACGCGCCTTGCGCGTACAGATAGGCGAGGTAGAGCGGGCGCAGGATCGAATTGGATGGCAGGAAGAAATCCAGGGAGACCAGGGACCCGCCGGGACGGGTGACGCGCTCGATCTCGCTCACCGCGACCCTCAGATTGGGGAAATTGCGCAGCCCGTAGCCGACGATGACGCAATCGAAGGTATGGTCCGGGAAGGGAAGCATGCCGGCATCGCCGCAGACCGCGTGTTCGACGCCGCGCCCGCGCGCCAACTGCAGCATGCGTTCCGTGATATCGACGGCGACGGCGCGCGATCCGGGGTAACGCTGGTTGACCATCAGCGAGAAATCGCCGGTGCCGGAGGCAAGATCGAGCACTACCGGCTGATCGGGCAGGTTGGCGCGGTCCAGGCCGGCGCGTTTCCAGTGGCGGTCCATGCCGTAGGAAAACGTGCGCGTGATGAAATCGTAACGCGGCGCCACAGTGCTGAACATGGCCCGCATGAGACGGGAATTCTGCTTCTCTCGTGGAAGTTTCACTTACGCGGGATTGTACCAAAGTGACGCGTGGGACAGACGATCGCCTTGCGTCGTCTGTCAAGCACTGTTGCCTTTGCGAGCCATGACAGACCACGAAAAGCGATGGTCTGTCCTACCGTTTGTTGCTGGTTTTGGCGGTGTGGACGGTGCGCAGGGGCTCGATGGCAGCACCGGCAGCGAGCGCGCCCGGTGGGGGAGCGATCGAAGTGCCGGCCATGCGGGCCATGACGGAGACCGGCATATCCTCTTCGTCTTTGAAGAACGTGAGCCTGCCGAGTGCCGGGTCAAAATCGACGCGCAGCAGGTCTCCGCCACGCACCTGGCCGGTGGCGATCAGGTTGGATAAGGGGTGAACCAGGTCGCGGTCCACGGCGCGCTTGAGGTGACGGGCGCCGTACTTCATGTCGGTGCCTTCGAGCAGCAGGAAATCCTTGGCCTCTTCGCTGAGAGTGAAGACGAAGGGGGCTGTGCTGGCAGCGTTGAAGAGGCGCTGCTGCACGAATTGCACCTCGATTGTAAGAATTTTCCGCAGTTCCGGTGCGCCCAGTGGGTGAAATACCACAGTCTTATCGATGCGGTTCATGAATTCGGGCGAGAACTTCCGTCGCGCCGCTTCCAGGCCGGCGCGCATGACCTTGCCGCTGAGAGACTCATCGACGACGCCCGCGGCGTGTCGGCGCTCGCTCTCGCCCGCGCTGAAGCCAAGGTTAGGGCGCAGGATCGCGTTCATCTCGGCCGCGCCCAGGTTGCTGGTCATAAAAATCAGGGCCCGGGAGAAATCCACGCGGCGGTTGTCGCCCAGAGTCAGGGTGGCCTTGTCCAGGATCCCCAACAGGAGATTCCACAACGAGTCGCTCGCCTTCTCGATCTCGTCGAAGAGGACGAAGCTCAACTGAATCCTGTCGGTGTAGTACTGGTTGAGCACTTCCTGGCTCAACACCGGGTGGGTTTCGCGATGCCCGAGGTATCCGGGGGGCGAACCGATCAGCTTGGCGATTTCGTGGCTATGCTGAAACTCCGCGCAATCGATTTTGATGACCGCGCGCGGGTCGCCCACCAGGCTTTCCGCGAGAGCTTCCACCAAGCGCGTCTTGCCGGAACCGGTGGGTCCCAGGAAAAGCAGATTGCCGATGGGCCTACCGGGGCTGGACATGCCGGCCAGGTGAGTCTGGTAAACATCGACGATCTGCTGAATGGCCTCGTCCTGGCCTACGATGCGTTTCCTTAGCGCCGCATCGAGTTTCTCGGCCTCGGACCCCGTCTGCGCCGGATTGAGTTGTTGGTGCAAGCGTCCCATGGCTGCCACCCCCTTTACATAAACTGATGAAGCACGTGGAATGCCAGTTACCAGGGCGCAATGTAAATTGTTGTAACCGCCGAAATACAGGTACGGATGGTCACTTTGCGGGGCGCGAAGGGCGAATTTCGACGCGGCTGACCATGGTGCGGGCCGGCATGCGCAGCACCATGGATACGGCTTCGGCGACGTCTTCGGGGGCAATCATCCAACTCGTGTCCGCGGGCCGCGGTTTTTCCGGAGTACCCGAGAATTCAGTATCGACGCTGCCCGGCATGATGGAACTTACGCGCACGTTGTCGTGGCGGTGATCGAGCATCAACGCCTCGGTGAAGCCGTTGAGACCGAATTTCGACGCGTTATAAGCGGCGCCGCCGCTAAAGGGGTTGCGCGCGGCGAGGCTGGAGATGTTGACAATGAATCCGCCGCCGCGGGTGGCGAAGCGGGCCAGGGCCTCGTGCGCGCAGTAGAACGCGCCGTTGAGATTGAGATCGATGTTGCGGTGCCACTCTTCCGGCGTCATCTCCCCCACCTTCCGGAAGAGCCCCTGACCGGCGTTGTTGACCAGGATGTCGAGCGCGCCGAACTCGCGATCCACTTGGGCGAAGAGCGTGCGGGCGCCTTCCACCTGGCTGATATCGGCCACCACGCCGAAGATTCTGCCCAGCGAACGCATGCCGGCAACCGCCCGGTCGACCGATGCCCGGGTGCGTCCGCAGATGGCGACGGAAGAGCCGTCGCGCAGCAGGCGTTCGGCAATGGCGCGGCCGATGCCGCGCGTGCCCCCGGTAACGATGGCGTACTTGCCCTGGAGTGAGTCCATGCCTGCATTCTATCGCGGCGCCCTGCTTTGGGGGCCGTCCGGGCCTCGTGTTAACATTGTTGCCATGCCAAGCGGATACATCCCGATTATCATTTTTTTGGCAATTGCGATCTGCTTTCCCGTGGTCCTCATTGTGGCGGCGAAACTGATCCGCCCGTCGGCGCCCTTCGCGGTCAAACTGGAGGCTTACGAATGCGGCATCCAGGCGGCGTCGGATTCCCGCGGCCGCTACACGGTGCGTTTCTACATTATTGCCATCCTCTTTGTAATCTTCGATGTGGAGACTGTCTTCTTATTCCCCTGGGCAGTCAGATACCGCCAGTTGCAATGGTTCGGCGTGGCCGAAGTGGCGGTGTTCCTGCTGATTCTGGTGGTCGGTTACATTTGGGCTTACAAGAAGGGAGCTCTGGAGTGGGTTTGATGCAGCGTGCCGCGGCGCTGGCTACGGCCGGTTTGATTTGTGCCGCGGGCCTGGGCGCCGCTCCCCAATTGCGGCTGGTATCGTCCACCATCGGACCAGTCTCCATCGTTCAAGGCGCCAGCGGCGGCGCCCTACAGACGCAGACCGTGGAGGCCTACAACATTGCCGACGGTTCGCTCAACCTGAAACTCTCTTATTCGGCTTCTTCCGCTTCCTGGATCGCCGGCACGGTGGGCGCGCAGCGTGCCTGCTCGTCGCAGCCCGGGAACTGCATCCCGCTGCAGTTCACCTTGAACACCGCCGGGTTGCCCGCCGGAACGGCCACCGGCATCGTCACGGTGAGCGATCCCAATGCCGTCGATGCGCCCCAGACCATCACCGTGACGGTGCAAATCGGCGGCGGCGTACCTTCCGGCATGAACGTCTATGTCGCTCCCGGCGCCACGCGCGATTTCGATTTCTCCACCAACAGCCAGCTCGGCGCCACGGTCAAGACCGACGATGGCGGCTCGTGGCTCTCGCTGGCGCTCGATGGCAGCGGCAGTTTCCGCTTCGCGTTTCCCTACCGGGTCCATTTCGCGCCCAGCGCCTCCATGGGGCAGGGAACCTATCCCGCCACCATTACCACCGCGGGTTCCAGCTTTGCCGCCGACAATAAAGCCGTCCCGGTCACCATGCAGGTGACCACGCTTCCGATTGCCCAACCGTCCACCGACCATCTCGTCGTCCAACTCGTGCAAGGCGCGCCGGCCTACTCCACCGCCATCACCCTCGCCAATTTGGGGCAGGGAAGCCTGCGCATTCAGGCCGCCAAGACATCCGGCGCCGCCTGGATCACCGCTGTGACGTATTCCGTCGGCGGCCTGATTCCGGATGGCGCGGCAGTCACCATCGATCCCAAAGGCCTCTCGCCCGGTACCTATAGCGACGCCGTGGCGATCGCCTCCAATGCCGCGGCCTACACCGGCGCGCTGGGCGATACGGCTACCCTCACCGTGCCGGTGGACCTGGAAATCACTGCCGCCGGAGCGCCCGTGGTGAGTTTTCAGGGAGTCCTCGACAACGCCATCTTCAATCCGGGCGATACCATCGCGCGCGGCGACATCGTGGCCGTGAAGGGCCAGCAATTGTCCATGGTGGCGCCGGCCTCCGGCACCGCACCGCCCATCGGCACCAAAGTGGCGGATACCCAGGTTCTGCTCAACGGCGTGGCCCTCCCGATCTTTTACACGTCCTATGGCCAGATCAATTGCCAGATTCCCACCGACGCTGCCACCGGGACCGCCACGCTCCAGGTGAAGCGCACCGACGGGCAGGCCAGCAATCTGGTGAGCGTGGCCATCGGGCCGCGCGCTCCGCGCCTGCTGCGCTTCAATATCGCCGACTACGGCGCCATCGTGAATGCAGACGGCAGCTATCCCCTGCCCGCGGGCGCCATCCCCGGCTCCAATACCCATCCCGCCGGCGCCGGCGATACGCTCATCCTCTACGCCATCGGTCTGGGCGATACCAATCCCTTCGTCGCCACCGGCGCGGCAGCGCCATCCAACCCGCTGGCGTGGTTGACTACCATCCCCACCGTCAATTTCGGCGGCGGAATCGGCGGCGCCATCGCTACTCCCGATTACGCGGGCCTCAGCCCGTCCTCGGCCGGCCTGTATCAGATCAATGTGCGAATTCCGCAGCTCGCGCCGAAAGGTACCGTTTACGTGACCGTCGGTTTCGGCGATTCCACGAGCAATCCGGTATCCATCGAAATCCAGTAGCATGCCCCACCGTTCAGTTGCCGGCAACCGCTCTCCTACTCTACCGGCTCGGAAAGCGCATCGGAGCCGCGACCGTAGAGTAGCCTTGCAGGCCGGGTGCCCTCTGGGCGCGCCCCCTTTCGTGGGGGCGTTCTTCCATCGACGCCCTCCCTGTTTGGTTCCGGCTTCGCCGGGTCGGGGAGCGTTTGGAGCGGTTATTTCCGAACAAAGCCTTACCATGACACCAGGGGTCCGTGAAACCACACTCAGCTCAATGGCGTGAAGTCTACCTGTGCGTCGCTCTGACCACCATGGCGACCCTGCTGCTGGAACTCGCCCTGACGCGCATTTTCTCGGTGGTTTTCTACTACCACTTCGCCTTCCTCGCCATCTCCATCGCGCTCTTCGGGCTCGGCCTGGGCGGCGTGTTTTCCTACGTGGTGGCCACCTGGAAGGCCCCGTTGTTCACCCGTCTGGGGCGTCTCAGCGTCGTCAATAGCCTGCTCGTCATGGCGGCGCTCGCCGTTCTCCTCGCGCAGGGAGACAAGCTCTCCAACTGGGACCTGGCGCTGGTCTACTTCACCACCGCCCTGCCATTCTTCACCGCCGGCGCGATCGTCTCGCTGGCCATCGGCGAGACCATCCAGCACGTCAACCGGGTTTATTTTTTCGATCTCGCCGGCGCCGCCGCGGGATGTCTCCTGCTGCTGCCGTTGCTCAAGCTGGTAGGTGGTCCGGACACGGTAATCGCCGCCGCCGTCACCTTCGCCGTCGCCGCCGCCATCTGGCACAGCCTGGCGGGGTCGGTCAGCGGACGCGCCGGCAGCGTGGCCCTGGCCCTCGCCCTGGTCGCTTTCCTGGTCTACAACCACAAGCGCCCCGTGCTCACCATCCGCCACGCCAAGGGGCAGGCCATCGCCAACGAGATATTCACCACGTGGAACGATCTTTCGCGCATCGGCATCGTCCGCCAGGCCGATGGCAGCCTCAGCATCGTCATCGACGCCGACGCCGCCACCGCCATCGCCAAATTCGATCTCGCCAACCTCACCGCGGACAACCGCCGCGATCTTACCCTGCAAGGCCCCGCGCTCCCCTATGCCATCCGCCCCGGCGCCAAAACCCTGATCATCGGACCCGGCGGCGGTTGGGATGTGGCGCGCGCCCTCTATAGCGGCAGCACCGATGTCACCGGCGTGGAGATCAACGGCATCATCGCCGATACCATCATGCGCGAGCGCTTCGCCGGGCTCTCTAACGGCCTCTATCTGCGCCCCGACGTGCACATCGAAGTGGAGGACGGCCGCAGTTTCGTGCGCCGCAGCGAAGACAAATACCAGGTGCTGCAAGCCACCCTGGTGGATACCTGGGCCGCCACCGCCGCCGGCGCTTTCGCCCTTTCCGAAAATAATCTCTACACCAGCGACGCCTTCCGCGATTACCTGCTGCACCTCACCGACGATGGCATGCTCACCATCACCCGCTGGGGCTTCGATCCGCCGCGCGAATCCCTGCGCCTGATCTCCCTCGCCATCGAGGCCCTCGGCCAGATCGGCGAGAAAGACCCGTGGCGGCACGTCATCGTCTCGCGCCAGGGCTCCACTCAAGGCTACGGCGCGCTCGATACCGTGCTGATTGCGCGCCACCCGTTCAGCGAATCGGACATCGCGCGCGCCCGTGCCATCTTCGCCGCCGGCGTGCAGCAGCCCATCTACTATCCCGGCAGCGAGCTGCGCAATCAGTTCCGCGATCTGCTGCTCAGCCCCAATCCCGCCGCCTACGAACGCAATTACACCTTCGACATCACACCGGTCACCGACAACCGCCCGTTCTTCTTCTACACCGTGCAGCCGCGCGACCTGTGGGCCTTCATGAAAGGCGGCGCCGAAACCGCCGACCGCAAGGTCAACAAGGCCGTGCCCCTGCTCTTCACCCTGATGGCTATCAGCCTGGTGGCCACCCTGCTGATTCTGGTGGCGCCGCCCCTGGTGTTGGGCACCCGCCTGCCCAGCCACCGCGGCGTGCGCGGCTTCCTGGTCTATTTCATGTTCATCGGCACGGGCTACATCCTGATCGAGGTCGGCCTGATTCAGAAGTTCGTGCTTTTTCTGGGGCATCCGACGTACGCGCTCACCGTGGTGATCTTCTCCATGCTGGTATCGAGCGGCATCGGCAGTTTCCTCAGCGGGCGCCTGCTGGGGCGCGATGAAGGCCGCCTGATCAAAGCCCTGGGTCTGATCGCGCTGCTCACCGCGCTGCTCGCCATCGTGGTTTCCTCGCTGCTTTCCTCGCTGGTCTGGCTGCCGTGGGGTCTCAAGGTGGTGCTGACGGTGGCCTTGATCGCGCCGCTCGGCTTCGTCATGGGCATGCCGTTCCCCACCGGACTCAAGCGATTGGAAGAGTGGCACGCGCCCAGCGTCCGCTGGGCCTGGTCGCTCAACGCCGCTTCCAGCGTGCTGGGTTCGGTGGGCGCGCTGGTCTGCGCCATCTATCTCGGGTTGGTGCAGACGCTGATTGTCGGCGGCTTGTTCTATCTGGCGGCGCTGGCCGTCATCGCGCGCGTGCGCACCAATGGCGCGCCTCCGCCGGAGCCGGCCCCCGGCCGCGTCGTGCTGGCCAATTAATTCCCGCGCATCGGGCCCGGCTGGGCTAAACTCATATCTCGGAGGTGGCGAGCATGAAGCTAGCCGGCAAGACCCCGTGCCCCGTAGACGAACCGCAATTGCAGCGCCGCATCGCGCACGATTATTTTGTCCGCTTCCACATGAGTGTGATCCTCGCCGCCGTGATCTCCAGTGGAGTTCTGGTCAGCAAGCTGCTGATGGAGTTGAGGATCCCTCTACACCTGCGCTACCCGATTGCGGTGCTGGCCTCCTACTGCGTGTTCCTGGTGCTGGTTCGGGTGTGGATCTGGTACGTGTCGGTGCGCACCGCGGCGGGCCTCCAACTCGCCAATCTCAGTTTCGGCGGTGGCCGTGGTTCGGGCGGTTCGGGCGGTTCGCTCGATATCGGCGGCGGTTTTTCGGGCGGAAGCGGCTCCGGCGGAAGCGGTTCGGGCGGCGGCTTTTCGGGCTTCGGCGGCGGCACCTCGGGGGGCGGCGGCGCCAGCAGTTCCTGGGAGGGCAACGATGCCGCCGCGATTGTCTCCCAGCCATCCTCCGGGTCCTCCGGCGGGCATTGGTGGCCCGATATCGATTTCGGCGGCGGCGACGACGACAGTTGGCTGGTTATCGCGCTGCTGATCGCGCTGGTCGCCTGCATTCTCGGCGGCGGCGTGTATCTGGTTTACGCCGCCCCGCACATTCTCCCCGAGGCCGCCGGGCAGGTGCTCCTGGCCGGCACCTTGAAGCAGGCTTCCAGGCAACAGCATCACACCTGGGTGGATGGTTTGATCTGGTCCACCTGGATCCCGTTCGTGCTGGTGATGATCATAGCCGGCGCACTGGGATGGGAGGCGCACCGCCATTGCCCGGTGGCCCTCCGTCTGCTCGAAGTGCTCAACTGCCCGGCCAATTGAAGTGGCCTGATTCTGTCCGTCCTCGACTCCCGCCAAGGAAGTAGAATGATGTCATGTGCACCGCTCGTTACGTCCACTGGCAGGATGGCGGCATGTGGCTCGGCTATTTTGAAGAGTTCCCCGATTATCTGACCCAGGGCGAGACGCTTCCGGAATTGGAGGAGAACCTTCGCGATCTCTTCCGGGATTTGACCAGCGGCGAGATTCCTGGCATCCGCAGAGTCGCCGAGCTTAGCGTCGGATGAAGCAGACGGACCTGATTCGCAAGCTCGAAACATTGGGGTGCTCGCTGATTCGCCACGGCGCAAAGCACGATTGGTAGCGCAACCCAAAGACGGGAGTGTCCCAACCAGTGCCACGGCACAGGGAAGTGAACGAAAACCTCGCCAGGCACATCCTGAAGAAGCTCACTGACTAACCACGCTTCAGGCCGTCTGCCCGCCACGCCCGTGCTAACGTGAATTCTTGGAATCCCCCCTCCGCAATCGATTGCTGCTGGTGGCTGCCGGCCTGCTCTTCTCCACCGGCGGCGCGGCCATCAAGGCGGCCGGCCTCACCGGCTGGCAGGTGGCCAGTTTCCGCTCCGGACTGGCCGCGGTGGTGCTGCTCGCCGCTCTCCCCAACGCGCGCCGCCAGTGGCACTGGCGCATGCTGCCCGTGGCCGCGGCCTATGCCGCCACACTCATCCTCTTCGTCCACGCCAACCGCCTCACCACTTCGGCCAACGCCATCTTTCTGCAAGCCACCGCCCCGCTCTACGTGCTCCTGCTGGGACCGTTTGTGCTGCACGAACCCATCCGCCGCGCCGATGTGTTCTACATGCTGGCCGTGGGCGCGGGGTTGGTTCTGTTCTTCGCCGGCCGCGATACCGCGGTGGTCACCGCGCCCGAGCCTCCGCGCGGCAACCTGCTGGCCCTCGCCAGTGGCGTCACCTACGCCTTGATGCTGACCGGCCTGCGCTGGCAGGGCCGGCGCGGCGGGGAAGATTCCGGCATCGCCACCGTGGCCGCCGGCAACCTCATCGCCTTCGCCGCCGCGCTCCCCATGGCGCTGCCCGTGCACGGCTTCAGCGCCCGCGATGCGGCCGTCATTGTCTACCTCGGTGCGGCCCAGGTGGGCCTGGCCTACTGGTGCCTGACGCGCGGCATCCGCCACGTGCCCGCCTTCGAAGCCACCACCATGCTGCAGATCGAACCCGCCATGAGCCCGGTGTGGACCTGGCTGGTCCACGGCGAACGTCCCACCTTGTGGGCCCTCGCCGGCGGCGCCGTGATCGTCTCCGCGACGCTGCTGAACACGTGGTGGGGCCGCCGCCGCCCCACGTAATGTGCTACAACGGGATCAAGGGTGAGTTTGAATAGAGCGCTAATCCCGCCCCGTGGTGACCTATGAGGGTATGGAGTTGGCTGCTCGCCTTCGGCTTGACGGCCGCCGCCGGCAGAGTGGTCACATTCGATAATGGTCCGTTGGGCAAGACTCCGCCGGAATGGACCGTCGCCATGACCAACCACGGGCAGGCACCCCAGTGGGAGATCGTCAAGGACGCGACCGCCGCCACCCAGCCCTATGTGTTCGCGCAGGTTTCCGCCGACCCGGTGCACGACCGTTATCCCCTGGCCATCTTCAACGACCTCACCTTCTGCGATGGCGAGGTCAGCGTGCGCCTCAAACCTGTCTCCGGGCGCATGGTCCAGGCCGGCGGACTCGTCTGGCGATATCGCGACGAGAACAACTACTACCTGGCGCGCGCCAACGCGCTGCAGAAGAACGTGCAGGTGTTCAAAGTGGAGAACGGCAATCGCGTGCCCCTCATGGACGCCGTCCGCCACGAGATCCCTACCAATGGCTGGAGCATCCTCAAGGTTTCCGCGCGCGGCAATCGCTTCCAGGTCTATGTGGACCACCGCCGCGTTCTTCAGGGTTGGGATAACACCTTTCTAAGCGCCGGCAAAGTCGGCCTCTGGACCGTGGCCGACTCCGTCACCTATTTCGACGAGTTCCGCGTCAATCCCAGGTAAACCGTGGTGGGGCAGGCCCTTTGGCCTGCCAACTCTTAACCCCGCGGTTGGCAGGCGGAAGCGGAAGCTAGGGACTTGCAAAATTCCGGATCCAGAGCCCCTGGTTGGTGTCGGTACAAAACAAAATCGAGGGGAAATGTATCCGGCGGAGCGGCGAGGCAATAGAATATTTGTGATGAGCA
>JBEKDV010000081.1:0-23225 GCA_050014175.1 Candidatus Solibacter sp.
GTCTAGAGGGCGTCGTCGATCTGACCTTCGATGCTCTCCCGGATCTCGGCGGCGCTCATGGCCGGATTTTCCACTAACTCGTCGATCAGCGCTTCCCGATTCAGCGGTCGCAGCCGGTCCGCCTCCCGGCGCATCGCCGCGTATCCGCCGTCGAACTCGTATTCATCTTCGAGGTACTGCGCGATGTGACTGAGTTGGAGATCGGCCTGCCACGCCACCGCGCGGCGCTGGGCCTGCTTTTCGGATTCCAGCCGAGCCTTTTCCTTCCGCATGGCCACCGCCGCCTTATACGGCGCGCGAGCGGTTTCGCCGGCCTTCTCAAGCTGCTCTGCTGCGGCATCGATGGGCAGCGCCGCCAGCGCCTCCCGCACCGCTTCCTTGGCCGCTTCCTGTTCTTCCCGCGTCGCGTCGTAGATGTATACGCGCCCCACTATACGTTGGCAGGCCTCCTGGTGCTCGTACTCGCGGATCATCGGCTGCACCGCCTGCACCGCGGCCGTTTCCATCTCGTTGTAGCTCGCCTCCTCGCGAACCTTTCGGACGGCTGCCACTGCCGCTTCCCACGCGCGCTGTTTCAAGCCCGCGTACTCGGAACCGTATCGAATGTTCCACGACAACTTGTTCATACCCGCTTGGAGGGCGCGTTCCATCTCCTGTTTCCGGGTCCACGGCCCGAGTGCCCGATGCACGGCCGCGTCCACCAGGCGCTGGGTGATGGCCACCGGTTGGCTGGGCTGGAGTTCGGAGAGGGCCTCCTGCACCATGGTGTGGACCTCCATCTCAACCTCTTTCCGCGCGCCGTAGGGCAGAGAATTGAGCGCGTATTGCGTCCACTGCTGCATCCATAGCAGGCGCCGCTGCTCGGCCTGCTTGACCTCGGCCCTTTGGCGCTCCGCCGCTTCCGCGGCCGCCTGCCGACCCTGGCGATCGCGGAACCAGTCTTCGTTTTCCTCGAGCTCGCGGTCGATCTTGCGCTTTTCGAGCATGCTCCTGGTGATGGCCACCAGATCGGCTGCGGACACCACCTCGTCGGACGGTTCGGCCAGGAATTCTGGGTGACCGTGGCGGCCTGACGTCCCGTTGCTGGTCGGTGGAGTGCCCTCTTTGGGCAAGGGGCGGGGAATCGGCGGCAGGCCATCGCGTTTGAGGCGCTCCACTTCCGTAGCGGGCACTCGCCAGTGGCCGCCGGGGGTGGTTTCGGCCGCAAGGACGCGGTTTTCGCACAAGATGCGGATGGTCGCCAGGGTAGTGCCCAGCTGGCGTGCAACTTGGCCAGTCGAATAGAAAAGGGGTTCCATACGTGTCAACCATACGGAAATTCGGACCTTTATTCAACGGTTTAAGGGTTCTTCGGGCGGTTTTCAGTATGGTTATTGGGTTTTCCGCGCGTTCTCGGCGTGGTTTTCGGGCTGGTTTGGCGAAATGGGCTACGGTTGGAGCGCTGGTCTTCGGGGTGGTTAGGGGTTCGTGCCGTGGCTTGCCGGGTGACAAGGGGCTCGGCACGGGGCAGGCGCGCCCAGGCAGCCGACGCGCGGCGGATTCGCGGCATCGAAATCCGGCTCCTTGGTCCACCGCCGGAGTGTGTTAGGACTGATCCCTACCGCGCGGGCCGCCTTAGCCGCTGAACCGTCGCCACCTGAGCCGAACCGTCTCTCTGCGAGGTCGTCGCTGCCGCAAGGGAGTGTCCGATATTGCGGAATAACGGAACACGCCCGACACTCCTGGGCTGTTGTGCTTGCACGATCTGTCCAACCCGAGACTCCGCGGTCGATACCACCGGGGTGGACGGCAAACATCCCGGTGCGTTAGTGTCAGTTTTTCCAGTGCTGCTATTCTGAGAGGTAGAGAAGTCGGGTGCTCTAACGGCTGTCGGATGGTGGACCTGCTTCCTCACTCGCCCGCCAGGCCACGATCTGCGTCCGGCCAACGGTCCTGCCGACGCGGCTGGCGCTTAGAAGCATCTCCAAATGCGACGGAGGGGCGCCAAGTTGCGCGCGAAGTTGGGGAGGCAGTTGTTCCAGGAAATTTGGGGCCAATAGGAATTGAGCGGCGGCTTCGGTCTCGGGCCCGCCCATTCCTGTGAGAATTAGTACTCGGGTGCCTGCTTCGAAGTTCGGCAGCAGAGCGATGCGCGCATAGGTAAGCTTGTCCCCATCCTGTCCATCGCCGAACGAAGCTCTTTCTCCCGGTTTCGGATGGCGGTTTTCAAACCCGCTTCCCACAGTGAAAGGCCGAAGGTGAAAGTTCAGGCTGTCCTCGTAGAGGTCGATCCATGGGTCCGTCAGTTGTCCACCAAACAAAATGCAATTTGAAGACCGAATGTCCCGCATCTGAATCTCGCGCGCGTGTCTAAATACTGTCTTTTCAGACAGGCCCGGGTATGAGCGGAGCAGCCGAATTGCAAAGGTTGCATTGGCCAGGTTGATGTACCGCGTTCCCGGTATGGTTGATTCCACACGCCTTCGTACGAGATCGTGCGTAAAAACACCGGAGAGATCAATTGGGTCTGCCGCTACGAATTCTGCCAGGCTGAACGGCGCTCCACGCAACATGGATGCCAGGACGAGCGTCGTATCTTCCATCACCACGATGGTTTGGTTCGCGGGCGTCAATACACTTCCCAGAACTGGGTTCAACTGCAGGGTTGTGGCTAACGGTTTTACAGTTCCTGCGCGGGACCTCACCCAGAAGCTGTCTGCGGTAATTCCTAATACGAACGCCATGACAAAGACAAGGACCGTCGTCCGAGTCAGACTGCCTGGTGTCTTTTCACCGTGAGTATGAGTCTGCGGGGCGGGCAGAGCAGGTTCCGCCGCTGGGGTAGCGGGACGAGGGCCAAAGACCAGACAGTATCTGCCCTTTGGAATCGTCGCGACCACGGGTTCCGAGGCGCCTTCGCCGGCGAAGTACTCGGCGAGGTGTTCCCTCAGGTTGTGTACCCGCACGCGGACAAGGCTGTCATCGGCTGCGTTGTACCCTGGAGGTCGTCCGAACACCGCGATGCCAATCTGCTGCTCCGAAAGTAACACATGCTCGTTGTTCAACGAGTGCTCGACGAGATAGCGGAAGAGCGCGTGCAATCTTGGCGACCTTCGAAATGCCTCACTCGCCAGAACGCGCTCTGTGAGTGCGTCGGCTTTTCCGCTGCCGCTAACAGAAGTTGTTGTCATCTCTAAACTCCTGATTAAAAGCCGCTTGCTTCGCTAACGGTTAATTAACCGTAAAACGCTTGCCGCCGCCGACTCTGACCCATAAAATGCAGCTTCCAGTCAGTATACCAAAGTTCTCAATGGAGGGCTAGAACCCGGCGGACTCGGGTGGGGACCGCGCCGTTGTGGGAGTCGGCGAAGAAGAATGTTGCAAGAAGAGGTTAAGAGCATGAAATACGAATATTTATTCATTTCGAGACGCGCGGTTGTGGTCGCGATCTTTGCGTTGATTCTGTTGGCCGGAAGACCTGTGTGTGCTCAGATCTTCACGGGCACGATTTCCGGGACAGTCTTGGACTCTAGCGGGGGATCGGTTCCGGATGCTGCTGTCACGTTGACGCACGCCAGTAGTGGTCGTGCATTGAAAACGTCCACCGACAACACCGGACGCTTTGTGTTCCTGGACCTGGAAATTGGCCAATACACGCTCAAAATTGAGAAAACGGGCTTTAGCACATTTGAGAAGAAGGACATTCCGCTCCAGGCCGGTGAGCGGCTTGCCTTGGGAAGCACCACCTTGACGGTGGGGGCTGTTAACCAAGTCCTTGCCGTTACCGCTGAACCCGCATTTGTCAAGACCGAAAGCTCCGAGCGCTCGGGCACCGTCAGTAACGCGCAGGTCGACAACCTGCTGGTGATCGGCCGCTCCCTGCCGTCACTGGTGGCACTTCTCCCAGGAGTTGTAATGACTGCGGATTCTGTTGCCCTTAACCGCACAAACCAATTCACCGCCCAAGGCTCCCGGACCAACACCAATAATATCTCTGTGGACGGTATTCAATCCACGGACATTGATAACGGCAGCGACCTCAAGCTTCAGGTGAGCCAGGACGCGGTCGCCGAGATGCAAGTCCTGCTCACGAACTACCAAGCCGAGTACGGCAGCGGTTCCGGCGCGGTTGTCAACATGGTGACCAAGTCCGGTACGAAAGACTACCACGGCCTCGCGTCGTACTTTATGAAGAACGAATTCCTAAACGCGAACAACTTTTTTAACAACAGGAATAGCGTCACTAGGCCGCGCGCCCGAACCAACACCGCAACTTACAACCTAGGCGGCCCAGCCCCCTTAGGTAAGTGGAACAGGAATCGTGACAAGCTCTTCTTCTTTTGGAACCAGGAATTCTGGCCAACCAAGGGCAGCGCCACCGGTACACTTACCGTGCCCACTGCATTGGAACGAAAGGGCGACTTCTCCCAATCCCTTTATCAGAATGGCAGCCCAATCATCATTCACGATCCTTTCAACAACAATGTACCGTTCCCGAACAATATCATAGATGCTTCTCGACTCGATCATAACGGCCAAATCCTGCTCAGCCTTTTCCCTACCGCGAATTTCTTCAACCGGACAATCTCACAGGGCGCCTACAACTATGTGTTCACTGCTCCCGCCAATACTCCAGACCGTTACGAAACGCTGCGCGTGGATTACAACATTAACTCCACCAACCAGTTGTATGGAACTTATACTACCATGCATGAAGTCCAGCAAGGGTACGTGTTTACGGGTTACTTTGTGGGCAACTGGCCCCAGATACCGCTGCGCTTTCAAGCTGCGAGTAAGGGTGCGACGTTGCGTTATGCTCGCACCTTCTCTTCTACTATCGTAAATGAGGCGAAATTCTCCTGGATGGGGAACCCCGAAAGTCTGCTGATCACCAGTCAGGATGCGGTGAACGCCAATTTGCGCAGCAAACTTGGCTTTACCGTCGGCCAACTCGCCCCGGCGGCGAACCCCGAGGGTTTTATTCCATCGGCAAGTTTTGGCGGGGTGCCGAGTGCGGCCAATCTGTTCATCCAGGGGAGGGACAGGTTGCCTCAGTTGTACGACCCCAATAATATGTATACGTGGACGGATAGTTTCGCTATCGTTCGCGGAAGCCACACGATGAAGGCCGGCACGATGGCCCAACGCTTTTGGCGTGGAATAGGGCCGGAGGACACTCGTTTCGGATCTTTCGACTTTGGGGTGAATGCTCTGAACCCCCTTGATACTAACTATGCGTATTCCAATGCCGCGCTGGGTGTCTATAACTCCTATACCGAAACGACGGCTAATCCATACTATTGGTCTCACGGTGGCAGGATTGATTGGTTTTTGCAGGATACCTGGAAGGTGAGTTCCCGGTTGACGCTGGATTACGGTATGCGTTTCTACTATTTGATCGTCGCGTTTGATGCAAACAACGCCTGGGCGGGTTTTGACCCAGGGCACTTTGATCCAAGTAAGAACGTAAAACTCATCCAACCGGGCCTCGACTCGAATGGGAATCGGATCGGCATTAATCCTGTAAACGGACAGCAGTATAACCAGGCAGCCATTGGCGCGATCGCGCCAGGAAGCGGTACCGTTTTCGACGGAATGGTGTCACCGTCGTTGGATTCGAATATGCGGCGTGGTATGTATAACCAGCGCGGGGTTCAATATGGTCCGCGGTTTGGGTTTGCTTGGGATCCCTCCGGAAAGGCCAAGACGGCGATTCGAGGCGGCTTCGGCATGTTCTACAACCCGGTGACAATTTCTAACTGGCGAACTTATACAGCTCAGCCGCCGCTTGTACAACAGCCCGTGCTGCAATTCGGCCAGCTCTCCACGCTGCTGAACTCGTCGGGCTTGCTGTTTCCCAGCACCGTAGTGGGGATCAATTCCGAGGGTAAGGTGCCCACTACGATGAATTTCAGCTTTTCCATTCAGCGGAACATCGGCTTCGGCACGATCGTGGACGTCGGGTACGTCGGCTCGCTGGGCCGCCATCTGGCGTGGGCGCGCAATCTCAACGCGATTCCCTTCGGAGCGGACTTCCTACCCGCGAACCAGGACCCCACCACGGGCAAGGTGCTGACCTCGAATCTCCTGCGGCCAATACAGGGATATGGCAATATCAACTTTATGGAGACTGCGGGGTCGTCCAACTATCATGCGCTCGAAGTTACCGCGAACCGGCGGTTTAGTAGGGGGCTCCAGTTTGGAGCTAGTTGGACCTGGTCGAAAGCCATGGAGTATGCCGGCGGAGACACGACAGCCGTGAGCACACTGGTTCCGCTTCGAGTGTGGAATTATGGCCCGTCCGCGAACGACAGAACTCATGTGCTGAAAGCCACCTTCCTTTATGCTGTGCCGAAGGTGCCTTGGCGGAACGTCGCGGCAAAGGCTGTGCTCGACGACTGGCAGATTTCCGGGATTCCGAGTTTCATTAGCGGCGCTCCCGTGGGCTTGAGCTTCAGCACCCAGCCGTCCACTGACATTACCGGGTCCCCGACCAACGGCGCGCGCGCCAACGTGCTCGGCGATCCGGTGCTGGCCAAGGGCGACCGCACTTTCAGCCGCAATTTCAAGACCGAGATGGTGGCCCTCCCTGCCATCGGCACTTACGGGAACTCCGATATTTACCCGCTTCGCGGCCCGGGAATTAACAACTGGGATCTTGCGATCTTCAAGAACTTCCCTCTCTACCGCGAACGGGCGCGGGTCCAGTTCCGGTGGGAACTTTACAATGCCTTCAACCACACTCAGTTCTCCGCTTTTAACACGTCGGCGATATTCACTCCGGCCGGCCAGCAGGTGAACCCGACCCTTGGTCAGTACACCGCGGCGAGGTCGCCTCGTGTTATGCAGTTAGCTCTCCGGGTCAGCTTTTGAGTTGCGCCGTTTCTTCGAGCGGCGCACATGGGTAGACCGGGACGCGTGAGCAGGACTTGGCCTGTGTTGGGGACACGTCCTGAGCCCCGGTTCATGCTCCATTGATGCCCACATCTTAGGAAGGAAGTGTCGCGTGAAGACTAGGAAGGATATTGCGAACATGAACCGGCGTGATTTCATGAAGCGGACCATCACGGCTGGAACCGGCCTCGCGGTGCCGATGATCCTGCCTTCGCGTGTATTGGGCCTGGGCGGCGGGGTTGCCCCGAGCGAACAGATTGTTCTGGGGGGCATCGGTCTCGGCCCTCGCGGTTCATACGACCTGAGCACCGTTCTCCCGGAAAAGGACATCCGCTTCACTGCTATCTGCGATGTGCAGCGCTCCCGAGCCGAAAGAATCAAGCAAATGGCCGACACTCATTACGGCAACAAAGACTGCGTCATTTACCGGGATATGTTCGAATTGCTCGCCAGGTCCGATATCGACGCGGTGTGGATTGCCACGGGGGATCGCTGGCACGCCCTCGCCTCGCTTCTGGCGGCGAAGGCGGGCAAGGATGTTTACAGTGAGAAACCCTGCGGTATGACCATCGCCGAAATCCAGGCGTTGGCGGACGGAATTCACCGCTATGGCCGGGTCTTTCAGGCAGGAACTCAACGGCGAAGCCAGGCGCAATTCCAGTATGCAGCCTATCTGGCCCATAGTGGCAAACTGGGCCGTCTCCGCACGCTGCATGCTTCGGTTTACGTCCCCACCAAGCAGTATGATTGGCTCCCGGCCGAACCGGAACCACGCAAGGAGGAGTGCGATTGGGACCGATGGCTTGGCCCTGCGCCATGGCGCCCGTACAATCACCTCTATGTCGCGGGGAGATGGCGCGGCCATCACGATTTCGAGGCAGGCGGCAACTTCCTGGATTGGGGCGCGCACACGCTGGACTTGTGCCAGTGGGCCAATCAATCGGACCACACCACGCCGATCGAGTACGAAGCTGGGCCCACAAGCATTACGGCCCAGTATTCCAACGGCGTTAAGATCATATGTGATTTTCTGCCCACCCCTTTCGGGGATCGCTCCCCGCAGTATCACACCTCCACAGGCACCTGCCCGGTCCGCTTCGAGGGTGACGAAGGCTGGGTCGAGACGGGTGATAACGCGGAAATCGTGCTTTCGGACAATCTGGTGAAGACTCTGCGAAAAGTAGTCGTCGGAACCACGCTAAGTCCGGCGGCGCACGGACGGAATTTCTTCGATTGCGTCAGGTCCAGGGCGAAACCCGTCTGCAATCAGGACATCATGCGTTGTACCCACATCGCATGCTTTGCTGCCCAACTTTCGTGGCAGTTGGGGCGCAAGCTCACCTTTGATCCGGTCAAGGAGGAATTCGTCAATGACGAGGAAGCCAACCGAATGCGGCGGCGTGCCGCGCGGCAACCGTGGTCTTTCAATATTTGATTCGCCCCGCAAACGTGTCAGGGAGCAGAGGTGAAATCCCATGAGTAAGCTCTGGATGAAACTCGGGACTTGCCGATATATTGTGGTGAGTGGGGTGGCGCTGGGTCTGGCTTCGCTGTCGCCCGCTGCGCGAGCGGCCGCCGGGCCCGCCGAAGTTAGAAATCTGATTGCCGTGCTGCAACGGTCCGATGCCAGCCTGCACGATAAGGCGCGGGCGTGCCAGCAACTGGGGGAGTTCGGCACCAAAGAAGCTGTTCCGGCGCTGGCGGCACTTCTCTCCGACGAGGTTCTCAGCGCGTACGCGCGCAGCGGCCTGGAGGGAATTCCCGATCCCAGCGCGGCCGCGGCTCTCCGATCGGCGCTGACTAGCTTAAAGGGCAACCGCCTCATCGGCGTGGTCAATTCCCTCGGCGTGATTCGCGACGTAATGGCCGTGGGCGCGCTGAGCAAATTGGCCGGCGATCCCGGCTCCGGTGTTGTAAAAGAAGCATTGCTCGCGCTGGGCCGCATTTCGAACGGCGAATCCATCAGGATTGTGCAGCGTGCGCTCTCCGCGGGGCCGGAGGTCTCCCGCCCGGACGCGGCGGCCGCATGTCTCATCGCCGCCGGGTTTCAGCTCGCCAGTGGCAATGCTCAGACGGCGGTCGCACTCTATGATGCTGTGCGCACAGCCAACGTTCCCTTGCCCTACCGCCTTGGTGCGACCCGCGGGGCCATCCTTGCGAGGAAACCGAACGGGATCGACTTGCTCGTCGGGCTGCTGAAATCCGACGACCGTGAGATCCGTAACGTCGCGCTGCTGACCGTCCGTGAGATTCCCAGTGACAAACTGGCCGAGGCGTTGAATGCTGAGCTGGAATCGGCAAAGCCGGAGCTTCAGGCACAGTTGATCGAGGCCATGGCAGACTGCCATAATCCGCGATCTATCCAGGCGGTCAGGGCTAAAGCTGCGAGCGAAAGTCCGTTGATCCGGCAGGCTGCGTTCAGGACTTTGGGGAAGATCGGCGACCGTAGCGATGCGGGAGTTCTGCTGAAAGCGCTGGGTGATGCCAGAAGCCCGGCCGAGATCTCGGCTGCCTCGGCCAGCCTGGCACGGATTGAGGGAGCGGAGGTTGACGCCATGATCCTGAGGACCCTGGCCGCCACGGCCGATGCGCGATTGCGCGTCACATTGATTGACCTCCTGGACGCCCGTTCCCCGGCAAGCGCCACCAGCGAGCTCCTCAAGCAGGCCGCGGATCCGGATCCGAAGGTCAGCCTCGCGGCGTATCGGGCCATGCGATCTTTGGTCGGCCTTAATGAGGTGCCCGCGCTGATCGCCCTGACCAAGACCTGCACGGACGGTGCGCTAAGAGCTGCGGCTGAGACCGCGCTTTACTACGCCTGCACGCGAACGACCGATACCGAACAGGCGGGCGAGATGGTGCTGGCGGAACTGAAACGAACCACCCAGGACCTCGACAAGTCCTCCTGGATAAAGACCCTTGCGTCGATGGGCTACAACAAAGCTCTGCCCGCCATTGCGCCAAGTCTGCGTGATCCCAATTCTTGGCTCGTGACAGTCACGATCGACAACCTGAAAAAGTGGCCCAGTCCCGCCCCCATCGATGATCTGTTGGGTCTGGCGGAGACTTCTTCGAATACGAGTGTCCGCGCACGCGCGCTGACTGGAGCTGTCCAGCTTGCAACGGCGGCGGGCAATGGACGTCAGGCTCCGGATGCGGCTGTGGTGGCGTGGTTCCAACGTGCCGGGAAGGCCGTTCGATCCGCTGAAGAAAAGAGGGTGGTTGTCTCCGGGCTGGGCCGCTGGACACATGTCGAGAGTATCCGGCTGCTGCTGCCGTATCTCGACGACGCGGATCTGAGAACCGAGGCGGCATTCGCCATCCTGAGTGCGGCGGGGCCGGTGGCTGAGGGACCTGACTACGCCATCCTCAAACCGGTGCTCGAGCGGATTTCCGGGATGGGGAGCCCGCTTCTCGCCGACAGGGTCAGTACCCTCGAACGCACCATTGCGGCCACCGAATCCGCCATGAAGGGGCAGAAAGGCAAGCTGTAGGCCGTGGACAATCGCGCCATGAAGCGACCAGTTACTCGCAGGACGGTGTTGGCGGCTTTCGCCGGCTCCGCCATGCTGCCTTCGGCCATCCGCCCAATGCGTTTGGGCGGCCCCATCTTTCTCAAGAGCGAGGATCCCCGCGAGCTCGCCCGCGAACACCGTCGGCTCGGTTACAGCGCCGCCTATTGCCCGGCCCTGAAGCCGGGAGATACCGCGCGGGCTCGCGAAATTGAGAAGGCTTTCGCCGCCGAGAACGTGGTGATCGCCGAGGTTGGAGCCTGGGTCAATATGCTGGATCCCGATCCGGAAAAACGGTCCGCCAACCTGCGCTACGTCGCCGAACGTCTGACTATCGCCGATGAAGTCGGGGCGCGGTGCTGCGTGGACATCGCGGGTTCGTATCACCCCAAAGTCTGGTATGCTCCGCACGCGGACAACCTGTCCCAGGGATTCTTCGACGCCACTGTCGAAAACTGCCGGCGCCTCATCGACGAGGCCAAACCCAAGCGCACGAAGATGACCCTCGAGATGATGGGGTGGAGTCTGCCCGACGGCCCCGATTCCTACCTCAAGCTGATCAAGGCCATTGATCGCAAGGCGTTTGGCGTGCATCTGGATGTCTGCAACGGCATCAACTGCCCCGTTCGGTTCTACCACAGCGGCGAATTCATCGCGGAGTGTTTCCGCAAGCTCGGACCTTACATCGCCTCCTGCCATGCCAAGGACCTGGAGTGGGTCGTCGAACTGAATGTGCATTTCTTGGAAGTGATCCCCGGCCGCGGCCAGGTGGACTACCGCGCCTACCTCAGCAAACTATCGAAACTGCAGGATGTGCCGCTCATGCTGGAGCACCTGAAGACACCCCAGGAGTACGAAGAAGGCAAGAGGTATATCGAGAAGGTGGCGCAGGAACTGGGACTGCAATTTGCGTAACAAAAGGAGATCGATTTGAGACAAGGTTCTCTCTCCCGCCGTGGCTTCCTGGCTGGAGCCGCGGCCGGCGTCTCGTTTGCCGGACAGACCGCAACCCCGCGGCGGGTGCCCCCGTCGGATCGCATCAACCTTGGTGTGATCGGGGTGGGAAGCCGCGGCATGTGGGTTCTCGAAAACTTCATGAAGCAACCCGACCTCCACGTGGTGGCCGTTTGCGACTGCTTCGCCGAGCGGCGTGAGAAGGCTAAGGCCTTCGTGGACAAGACTCAGGGCTCGCAGGACTGCGCTTCGTACCGGCTCCACGAACAGATTCTGGACCGGCGTGACATCGACGCCGTCCTCATCGCGGCCGGCGACCGCTGGCATGCGGTTCTCAGCGTGCTCGCCGCGCGTGCCGGCAAGGACGTGTACTGCGAAAAGCCCTCGACGCTCACCATCGCGGAGGGCCGTTCCATGGTCACGGCGCTCGCCAAGCTCGGCACGGTCTGGCAGTGCGGTACCCAGCGAAGGTCGATCCCCAGCTACGCTTTCGTGGTCGATGTCGTGCGCAGCGGCCGCATCGGCAAACTCCATCTGATTACGACGTCGCTGGGCGAAGGCTGGACCAGCGACGCGCTTCCCAGGCCGGTAACCGAGCCGGCCCCCGAGGTCTTCGACTACGACCGCTGGCTTGGCCAGGCACCGTGGGCGCCCTACTCGCCAGAGCGCGTCGGCATGTGGCGGCTCGATTGGGACCTGAGCGCCGGAGTGATCGTCGACATGGGGCCCCATTATTTCGACTTCGCGCAGTGGGCTCACGGCGACGAGATGTCGGGGCCGGTCGAGTACGAGGGGTTTGGCATCTTTCGCCGGGAGAAGAAGCTCAATACCATACCCGGCATTGTCGACGTCCGCGCTCGCTATGCCGACGGGACGCTGCTGCGGATCGATTCCGGCCCGAAGGGCGTGCGCTTCGACGGCGATGAGGGGTGGATCCAGCTCACGGATGAAGGAGCCATCACCGCCAGTCCGAAATCCGTGCTGGCCGGCCGGGAGGTGCCCCATTACGGCTGGAACGTGATGGCGCCCCACATACGCAATTTCCTCGATTGCATGCGCTCGCGCAAGCCGACCGTGTCCCCGCCGGAAATCGCGCACCGCTCGCACACCATCGCGCACTGCGCCAATCTCTCTATCCGGCGAGGCCGTAAGCTGTGCTGGGACCCGGAGGTCGAGCTGTTCATAGGCGATGAACAGGCCAACAACATGCTCGCGCGGTCAATGCGCGCGCCCTGGAGGATTTGATCATGGCGACCCCTTTGAAACAGCGGGTGAGCGAAGCGCTGGCGTCACTTCGCGGTTATGAGTTTGGCAAGCCCATCGCCGATGTGGCTGGGTTTGAGCGGCTTGTGGCCGAGGCCTGTCAGAATCCGGAACTCACCCGGCAGCTCAGGCAGGAACTCGCCGCCATCCTGCGTTCCAATGCCACCCTGGCGGTCAAGCAAGCGGTCTGCAAGCAACTGTGGATCCTCGGGCCGGGCGAGGCCGTGCCCGCCATCCTTGGCCTGCTGGACGCAACAGACGTGCGGCTCGCGGAGGCGGCCTTTCTGGCCGTCGCGAGAACGCCGTCGCCCGAGTTCGACCTGGCGCTGCGGAATGCTCTCACGCGCCTGCAAGGACGTTTGCTCGTGGCGGCGATCAACCTCATCGGCGACCGCGGCGATCAGGACGCCAGCGGTATGATCGAGCGCACCAGCATGCACTCCGATCCGGCTGTCGCTCTGGCCGCGAAGGTGGCTCTGGAGAAGCTTGCTTGGGCGAAGCAAGGCCTTGCGGCCGAGGCCGGCTTTGTTCCGCTTTTTGACGGGCGTACCCTCGACGGCTGGGCGATCGACACGCCAGGCGTCTGGAGCGTCCGTAACGGCGTCCTCATAGGGCGCACGCCAGGTTTGAACTACAACGACTTCTTACGCACGAAGCGGAGCTTTGGGGACTTTACCCTGCGCGTGAAGATGCGGCTTCTCTGGGGCAGCGGAAACTCGGGCGTGCAGTTTCGCAGCAAGCCGGTGCTGAAGTCTCATGAAGTCGAAGGCTATCAGGCCGACGCGGCCGAGAACCTGTGGGGAACCCTCTACGACGAGTCCCGGCGGAAGACGACCCTGGCGAACCCGGGCCAGGACTTCCACGACCGGTTCGACCAGGCTGCCTGGCACGAGTACGAGATCACCGCGCAGGGCGGACAGATCCTGCTCAAGCTCGACGGTGTCGCGACCGTAGACTACCGTGAGCCCGACTCGAGTATCGCGCGCACCGGCCTCATCGCCCTGCAGGTTCATGCCGATCGGAGGCCCGTCGAAGTCTGGTTTCGGAATATACGCATTCAGGAACATGCCTGACGCGACATGTAATCGCGTGCGATCTTTCCTTTTGTCCGGGATCTACACCGTTGCTTCCCGGCCCGCTCTCGAGGTCGCTGCTCTGCGCCAGCAACTAGCTCTGCGGCGAGTCGCCGGCCTCCGTCTCCGCTACGAACGCTGCGCGGGTGCAAGGTTTCACAGCTACCTGGTGCGCCCGTGGTTCTGTCAGCCCTAGCCTAGCTTGATGCCAGAGGCTCGAAGAGCAGTTCTGTGGTAATCGTGATCGCTTTGTGCAGGCTGAGGTAGACTGGGCATTTCTCCGCGAAGAAGCCGTGCACCCTGAACGCCGTTTCGCGGTGCTGCTCTTCCGCCCTGAGCCTCAGCCTGACGTGAATGCGGCGGATTACCAGGACGCGGTCCTCTAATTCCACTTCACCAGTGGCCTCGGACACCAGACGTTCATTGGAAGCTGAAACCTGACGCGCCTCCAGCGCGCCTCCGAAGGTTCCGGTGAGTCAACCGGCAGCGGCCGCGACGATGTAATCGAGGGTAGTGGCGTGCGCCTCGAACGCGTTGGGCGGGACCTTGTAGTGCTCGGCGACGGCTCCGTGCACACCGAAAATGACCGGCTCGCTCTCGGCGGGCAGGTATGCGCGGCGCACCGGACCCTTCACCCGTTCGATACGCACTTCGGATCGATACGCGACCTCCCCCACCACTCACCTCCAAAACATGAATTGTACGACCTGCCGCTCAGCGGCGCAGGGATGCGGTCCATTCCCGGATTCTACGCATCATGTTATCACGGACCGATGACTCTGAGTGGTGAACTCCTCTCGAAAAGCCACGCCGCCAGAGACGAGGTCATCGCAGCGGGCATCTATCTCGGACGCCGCCAGTATCATGTTGCACTGTCCGGCAATGTCAGCCCACGGGGTCTCGGACGACCTCCTGATCTGCGCCCGTCACGGCGCCGACAAGGAAGCACTGAAGGCCGGGGACTTGGTGGTGTGCGAGCTGAGTGGACGGAAGCTTGACGGCGCCACAGCCGCCGTGCGACTCGCAGATCGATCCTGAGGCAAGCCACCTTTGGTCTTGCACGGCGCCGAATAAACCCGTAGGCCGGCGCCCGTTTCTGCTTCTGGGCTGCTTCTGGGCACCTTAACTTGCACCACAAGACGGATGTTCTATATGCTGGGGGATGACTCCCGCATGGCAGTGACGGATCTGCAGGATTAATCCCTGTGCGGCAATGGGGATGAGGAGGATGCGTGAAGCGAGTTGGAACCCGTGCGGTTATCGTGGCAGCGCTCGTCGCAGCATCGGCGATCGTGGTCGGGCGCCTCCCTGGGCAGAATGGCCTGCGGCCCCCGGTCCCGCCGCCGGTGCGGCAATCCGGCCTGATCACGATCGACTATCCGGCCGAGGGCTCCATCTTCCCACCTGAGATTTCCGCCCCGACCTTTCTCTGGCGCGATGCCGACGAAACGGCAACGGTGTGGCGAATCGACGTGGCTTTTGCCGATCGCTCGGCTGGCATACAGGTGAAATCACTGGGCGAGCGGATGCAGGTCGGCGAAATCGACCTGCTCTGCGCGAAAGCCGGCGCCGAAACACCCAAGCTGACGCCGCAGCAAGCCGCCGCGCATGTGTGGAAGCCCGACGCAAACACCTGGGCAACGATCAAGAAACGCTCCGTGGAGCGTCCGGCCACGGTGACCATTACAGGGTTCCGGGACGAAAATGCAAGCCAGGCTGTTTCTCAGGGGCAGGTCACGATTCGAATCTCGGAAGATCCGGTGGGTGCGCCTATCTTCTATAGGGATGTTCCTCTCATATCCGTTCCCACCGGGGAGAAGGGAGTGATCATGCCCCTGCCGGCGGGTGCCTTGCCGTTGATTGCGTGGCGGCTGCGCAATGTCAACGAACCTAAGAGCAAGATAGTAATGCAAGGCCTCCCAACCTGCGCGAACTGCCACTCCTTCTCTAGCGACGGCAAGACGCTCGGATTGGATGTGGATGGTCCGGCAAACGACAAGGGACTATACGGTCTTGTCCCCGTCAGGAAAGAAACGTCCATACGCAATGAAGATGTGTTAAAGTGGCAGTCTTTTTCGGGCGAGCCGGCCAGCAAGAGGTTCGGCTTCATGTCGCAGGTTTCCCCGGACGGACAGTACGTCGTGACCTCGATCGAGGCTCCGGGCATGCGCGAGCGCTATCTCGAAAAACGGCTCTACAATGGCTTCTACAAGGACTATGGCTTCGGCCAGGTCTTCTTCCCCACGCGGGGCATCCTGGCCTGGTACAGCCGGGCCACAGGCAAGCTGCAACCCCTGCCGGGAGCAGACGACCCGCGTTACGTGCAGGCGTGTGCCTTTTGGAGTCCCGACGGCAAATACCTTGTGTTTTCGAGGGCGATAGCAAAGGATCCCTATCCCGAAGGCAGGAAGCCTGCACAGTATGCGAACGATCCGAACGAGACCCAAATCCAGTACGATCTCTACCGGATTCCGTTTAACTCGGGCAAGGGTGGCACGCCGGAACCCATCGCCGGCGCCGGGCAGAACGGCATGAGCAATAATTTCCCGAAAGTTTCGCCGGATGGCAATTGGATCGTCTTCGTGCGGTGCCGCAACGGCCTCCTGATGCGTCCCGACAGCCAGCTCTACATCGTGCCCTTCAAGGGCGGCGCCGTTCGGCGGCTGGGGTCCAACACTCCGCTCATGAATTCATGGCACAGCTTCTCGCCGAATGGCCGGTGGCTGGTGTTCTCTTCCAAAGGGCGGTCGGTGTACACGCAGATGTACCTCACACACATAGATAAGAACGGCGACGACAGCCCAGCGATCCTGATCGAGAACGCGACAGCCGCCAACCGCGCCGTGAATATTCCGGAGTTCCTCAACCTCCCTCCCGATGGGCTGCAAAAGATCGAAGCTCCGGCCACCGAGTTCTACCGGTTGTACAATGTCGCAGCGGGCTTGGCGCAGAAGGATCAGCATGCGGAGGCTATTCTGGCCTGGAGGAAGGCCATAAAACTTGAACCCGAAGATGCCAACGCCCACTACCATCTGGGTGTCTCTCTCCAGAGTCAGGGTCAATACGAGGAGGCGATCGCAGAGTATAGAAAGAGTCTGGAGTTCAAGCCCGACAACGCCGCGGCCTATGACAACCTCGGTGTCATCCTGCAAAGCATGGGGAAACCGGACGAGGCCATGGATCATTTTGCGAAGTCCCGGACGGCGGCCGTCGCCGAGTGGAAGAAGACGGCGGAGTTCTATCCAGAAGACGCCAAGGTCCGCTTTAATCTGGCCCTTGCGCTGGAGCGGCAAGGCCAACTCGATGAGGCCATCACACAATATCAAAAGACCGTGGATATGGATCCACAGAACTCCGCGGCATACACCAACCTAGGTGTCGCACTCGCCCGAACCGGAAAGCTGGATGAAGCTATAGATTGCTTTGCGAAGTGTCTGGCGCTCACCCCCGGAAGCGCCTTGGCCCATGGCAACGTGGGAGAGGCCTTGATTCAGAAAGGCCGCCTCGATGAGGGAATCGAACATTGCCGGAAAGCCCTGGAAATCGATCCCCAGTACCCCGACGCCCATAACACCCTCGGGATCGCCCTAGCCCTGACCGGAAAGCTCGACGAAGCAATCCCGCACCTGGAGAAAGCAGTGGCAGCCCGACCCGCTGCTCTCGAGTACCGGTACAACCTCGGGCGTCTCCTGGCAGCGAGAGGAAGGTTTGAGCAAGCGATCCCGCATTTCGAGCAGGTAGTCAACCTCTCCGGCGGGCATGAGCTACGGAGTCTCGAAATGCTGGCCGCGATGTACTCGGAGGTGGGACGGTTTTCCGAAGCCGCGCGGGCCGCTCGACGCGCCCTGGAGATCGCCAAGAAAGAAAACAACCCGAAGCTCGCCGCGGACCTGGAAGCCAGGATTGCCGTCTACGAGGCCAAAATTCCGCCTCGAGAGAAGCCCTAGTATAGTGATTCCGGTCATTTAGTCTGGGCCTCTATCGTCCCCACGCCCGTGGGGGTGAACACGATGGCTGGCTCCAGGATCAATTGACGAAGGTTGGTGGATAGGTCAAACGGCCAGCTTCAATTTGATGCCGTCATTCGGCGCGTGAACCAAATCCTGCTTCGTACCGAGGTACCGCTCGGTGGTTTGGACGGACACATGGCCCAGTAGCAATTGGATCTGCTCAAGTTCACCGCCGGCCGCCCGACACAGCTTCGCGCAGGTGCGATGACAGTCGTGGGGGGCGATTCCAGGTACTCCGGCGGCCAACGCGTACGGCTGCAACAACTGCCAGACGACCTTCTCGCTCAGGCCGACACCCTGCGCCTTGCCGGCGCGGTTCACGGGTCGGAAGACGTACCCGTCAGCGATGCCGGCCGCGGAAGTCCACGCATCGGTCGCCACCTTCCCCACGTCGGCATCGGGATCGTGCGCACGCGGCCCTGCTTGCCAACGAGGTCTACAATGCACCACCGGCCATCGCGCTGCTGGACGTGACCAACAGTGAGCGCAGCCACCTCCGACCGCCGGAGGCCGCAGCCCAGGAGAACCGCCAGGATCGCGCGGTCGCGCAGGCCCTTGGTGGTTGAGGTGTCCGGCGTATTCAGCAGCGTCTGGGCCTGCCGCACGGACAGCCAGTTCCCGAGGCGAACGCCTTTGGACGCGACCCCTTCACCCGAGTAATCCCGGCGGCCAATTCCGGCGCCAGCAGCCCGTTGTCCGCGGCCTGCACCGCAAGCTTGCGCATCGCCGTGATCCGCACGTTGATGGAAACGGCCCCAAGCCCGCGGGCCTCCAAGGCAACGCGCCAGGCGCTCACGGTGGCCTTGGTGAATCCAGGCCGCGGTTCCTGGCCATACCAGGCGAAGAATTCGTCGAGCCCCAGGTTGTATACGCGACGCGTGATCGGGGAGGAAACGCTATCGAGCAGCAGGCGCTTCAATCGTTGCCAATGGGCAGCCTGGGGAACAACAATCAAATCAGTCATTTAGGTCCTCTCATGGGCATTATCGGTAGCCATGAGGACCTTGCCTCTTGGCGGCGGGGACATCAATCAGATCAATGGGAGCGCTGCGAACCGGCAGATTTCGCAGCCCCATTCCGCCGTCGTCACGACGCAAAGGTGGCGGGGCGGTTTGTGCCGGTGGCATAGGTTTCGCGACAGGACCCAAGTCGCGATTCCGCCAGTCGCGGCCACTTTCCCGTCCGCCGCCAACTTCCGGATCGGCCATCCTGGAGTTGCAGAAAACCACCGCGAAAAGGATTATGCCCGGTGCGCTGGTCTCATGACCGAGACTGTCATCGAGGCGAAGGCGATCCCCAAGGATGATCAGTGGTGCGAGCGACTCGCCGAGCAAGAGCGCAGCGGATTGTCTGTGAAACAGCTCTGCAAGGAACGGGGGATTAGCCCATGGCCAGCGCTATTTCCGTCAGCGGTTTGCCCACATTGTCGACCGGCCAGTACTCGGACACTCCGGCACTACCCGCAGGAATCACTGGCAAGATGCTGCATCGGGAACCGTGGGTTCTTCGCAGATCGGATATACCCCGTACCTGCCGGCGGCATCGGCCATTGCCAGAATATTTTCGGGCGGCACGTCCGCCTGGATGCAATGCACGGCGCTCAAGATGAAACCACCCCCTGGGGCCAGGTCGCAGATGCGCTTTCGGACCTCTGCCGTAACATCATTCACGGAGCCATGCGGCAAGATGTGTTGGGTGTCAATCCCACCCCAGAACGTGACCCTGCTCCCGAACCTGGATTTCAGCACCGCCGTGTCCGGCATGGCCGATACTTGCACGGGGTTGATCGCGTCCACGCCGATATCGGCCAACTCATCAATCAGGTTCGTAATATTGCCGCAACTGTGGTAGAGGATTCTGGCTCCAGTGTGTGACCTGACGAAATCGAAGTAAGTTCGGTAATAGGGCCTCAACCGGGTACGGTAGATGCCCAGGGACATCAATAGCCCGCGCTGAGTCGCAAGATCGTCGGCGGCACGGTAGATCTGGATGTATGGCCCCGCCTCCCTGAGAAACCGTTCCGTGCCCAAGATGTTGATCTCGAGCAGTTTCGCCATTAGGGCGTCGACGAACGTTGGGCTCTCCACTAGGTCCATCAGCAACCGGCTGAAGCCACGCAGATTGCAAGCCAGTTCCCAGAACGAGTAGAAGCCGCTGCTGGCTTCAATCGCGTAGCCGGTGTTCCTAAAGAGCGATTCCGCCTCCGCCCGCAGTCCGGACGTGAAACCGGGGTCGAGCGGATCGGGCCAGGGATACCGGTCCAAATCGGCGATACCGGCATCGGCCAACGGATTCCGGGCAATCTCCCAGTAGTAGCCGCGCGCCCCGAAGGGCTGCTGCTTCCAGGTAACGCCCCATAGGTCAACCAGACTGCCAGGAGCCGAAGGCGGAGGCGTCCAATGAAGCGGAGATTTTGAACGCAGGGGGCGGCAGTCACTGCCCAGGCGGCGCATGACATGCTCATCCAACGCAGCCACACGAAAGATTTTGCTCAGTGTGTTGGTTGTGCCAGCCACGCCGAGATGACGCTTCAATTCCTCGTACGCTTCGATCGAGATGCTGGTGCTCGAACCACCTCCGATGTCGATAGGAACCCGATCCGGTTCATGGTGATCGATGGCTGCAAGCACCCGCTCGCGTGGGCTCATTTCAGACTCGATAAATCATAGTGTAACCGGGAGCGATGCGATAGCGCGCGGTGACGATCATCTTAGGGGAGGCGTCGAGCGCGTTACCGAGATCGGCGAGGCGTGTGATCGCATACAGGGACCCGTTGATGCATGGCTCCGCTGGCCGGTCGAACCGCCAACCGACGTGGCGTTGAGGACGAGACTGCAAGGGGCTACTCGGCGACGTGGGATAGGCTGTTTCACGGTCTATCCCCCAATTGGCCCCGCGCTACACGGGTGGCGCGAATCGCCCGTCAATGGCTGTCCAGCCGCCATCGACAAACAACACCGTGCCCGTGACGTAGCTGCTTGCGTCGGAGGCAAGAAACACCACGGGCCCTGCCATTTCGTCCGCTGTGGCCCAACGATTTAAGGCGTTCCGATCGGCGTAAGCCTGATACCACTCGGGCTTGCTCTTGATGGGGGCGGTGAGCGGGGTTTCCACTACGTCCGGAGCAATGCAATTGACGCGGACCCCGGCCGGCCCCAGTACCGAGGCAAGGCCGCGCACCATCTGGATCAGCCCCGCCTTTGTGGCCGCGTAGATCGATTGTCCCGGTTCCACTGTGGCGGCGCGCATCGAAGAAAAGAGAATGATGCTGCCGCTCTTCTTGGCGAGCATGTGACGCCCCGCGGCCTGGAGAACATGGAAACCGCCCGCCAGATTCAGTTTCAGGAACTTATCGAAATCGGCGCTGGTATAGTCCAGCAGCCGTTTGCGAATATTGACCGCTGGCGTGCTGACCACGGTGTGAATCTGCCGGTGTTTCTCTTCCATGGCGTGAAAGGCTTGGGCGACCGCAGCCGAATCGGTAACGTCCAGTGCAAAGGATTCCGCCTGATCCCCATGGGCGCGAATCCCGGCGGCCGTCTTTTCCGCGCCCGCACCGTTGATGTCGGCGCAGACCGTGAAGGCGCCCGCCGCGGCAAGTCCTTCCGCGGCGGCAAGGCCTATGCCGGAAGCCGCACCCGCCACGAAAGCGACACGGCCATCCAGCCGGAACAAAGAGGGACGGTCAGGCATTGACGTATTGTAGCGCTGACCGCAGGCGGAGGGATTGTGTGACGATAGTCCATTTCCCCACAGCGCTCCAAATCATGCCGGCCTAAAGGCACCCAAACACGGACTCGGCGCTGGGCGTTAATTCGTATTATCGGTAGCCAACCGCGCCGGCCCGGCGAACGCGACGAATGCCAAGAGCGATGTGATGGGCGTGACGCTCCCTTCGTGGTACCGGGCCAGTACTTACATCACTTTCCTACCATGTGAACTTTGAGCCGACCGGCGCATAATCCTTAGATGCAGCGCGTAATGTCGGATTCCATCATGACGTTTCTCTACGGCCGCCTCCTGGTTTGGCTTGACCAGCGGGCGCGACGGCGCGAATCGTTGCGGATCCATCGTCTCAGAGCGAGGGCGGAGCAACGTCTTAAGTGACGTCCGTTCAGATGCTTAGATACGCGGCCGGGGTGACCATGCCGGTTGCTCAACGACGGCAGGCGCTCGCCGAAGTAGGCGCGCCCGCCGCGCCTCAGCACCTCAAATCCCCAACATCGACGTGGTAGCTTTTCACGTCAGCCGCCTTTCGCAACCGGGCGCCGGGAGGGCGAACACCTGCATGAGGCGCGCGACCGCGGTCAGCCGCGCGTAGTGGTCTGGCGCGAGATCGAGGACGGAACGCCACGCTGGCGCGCAAAACGTTGTATCCAGACGCGACCCGTGTCCGGCTTTGGATCTGCCCAAAGACGCCCGTTCAATCGCGTTGACGCCCTGTGCCAGGAGCCGGCACGCGCGTTCCTTCGTCACATGAACCGAGATCACGTCCACGGAGCGGTCGAGCACGCCTGCGGCGACCTTGAACCGCCAACACCGATTCCGACTGCATATGGCTTCATGATTTCGTATATCGCCGGCGCTCGGCTTCAAGCCCCTGACCGCGGTGGAAGTCCCATCTGACGACGGCCACTCGGAGTCAGATCGGCTTCGGTGGCGCGGCCTCGAAAATCGACTTCGAAATCGTCGGGTGCGAAATCCGGCGGAATCCTTCCCGCCAGGAACGCTGGCGCTTGCATGGCGAGGTAGCCGTATTCTTGGCACTGGCGCCGATGTACACCACGTTGCTGTAAGCCCTGGCCTCTGTGTTCGTCTTCGACACCTTGGGGGCACAACTCGACGCGGCGACCGCCAGAGCGAGGCACCACGCGGCCCGCGGATCCCGCAGTCGCTCAGAGCCTTGATCGAAGATGCAGTCGGCCAGCCCGAAAACCGATTCGCCGTGCCCTACTTCAGAAACCATTCGATGGCTCCGCGCGCGATCTCGGGAGGCATGGCGTGGGGGCCATCGAACTCCTGGAAGTTCACTCTGTAGCCGGCCTGCTTGAGGTCGGGGACCAAGCGCCGGCTGGTAGTCTCGAAGGGCAGGATCTGGTCCCCGGTGAAGGTCGTCTTCCACCAGCACTTCGAGACCGTATGTACCCTCACCTACCACGAATGCTCCGCCGGTTACCGAGTCGACTTTGGTTTCAGGCACCTCGGGCAGTGCTTCGGTCTTGGTCATATAGACCGGTCCCCGGCCCTCCGGAGTCACACGCGCGTAAACAGTCAGGTCATGTCCCAATCCGCGAAACTGGACGAGCGGAATGTCAGCCGTATAGCCGGCTTGGAAGCGGAAACCGAAGTCCAGCGCTGGACGCACCGGGCCGATTTCGCAGCGCAGTTGGGGCGCGGATGCCTGCGCCTCGAAGAGCTTCCGCACTTCGGGGATGCGCTCAGGTTCCACCAGCGACTGTCCGCACGCAGAGATGGCCAACACCATGCCCACCGGCAAAGTGCCTGCGACTTTGGAACATGAACGGTTCATTCGCGCTTAC
>JBEKDV010000082.1:0-23057 GCA_050014175.1 Candidatus Solibacter sp.
CGAAGTCGCCGAGGATGGCGCCTTCCACCGCGGCCGAGGCGTACTCGGCGCCGGTGCGGTTTCCCTCCAGCAGCACCGCCGCCGACAGCACCTTCTTCTTTTTCAGGAAGCGCACCGAGGCGGCCACCAGCTTGCGTAATTCGGCGGCGTCGAAACGTTCGGCCCTTCCGCCGCCCGCCAGCAGCACGCGCGCGGCGGCCATTCCGGCCGGGTTGTGCAGCAGCGCGAATTCGGCCGCCTTGCCCGCCACTTCGCCGGATTCGACCAGCGGCGCGGCGCCGAATCGCGATTCCTTCTCGTCTTCGAAGACCGGCACAATCAGCGCGCCGGCGGCAATCTGTTCGGCTGGATTTCGTTCGAGCGTGATCTTCATCAGTTACGATTGTCACCGAACCGCGACGCGGCTTGCAAATGAGGGCTGCGCGTCGGCTACAATGCGGTCACTATGGAATCCAATTTCTTAAACGGGCGCACGGCGGTCATCACGGGCGGCAGCCGGGGGCTGGGAAAGGCGATCGCGCTGGCGCTCGGGTCGGCGGGGGCGCGGCTGGCGCTGGTTTCCCGCGACAGGGCGGCGCTCGAAGCCACGGCAGCCGAGATCCGCTCTAGCGGCGCGGTGGTGGAAGTCTTCCCCACCGACGTGACCGACGAGCGGCAAGTGCGGCAATTGGAGCGCGACGTCCTGGCCCGCTTCAAGCGCGTCGATATCCTGGTGAACAATGCCGGCACCAATGTTCGCTGCCCGGTGGAAGAGTTCACGCTGGAAGACTGGAACCGGGTGATCTCGACCAACCTGACGAGCGCCTTCCTGTTGTGCCGGTCATTTGTGCCCCAGATGAAGGGCCGCGGATACGGGCGCGTTCTCAACCTGGCTTCGACCATGAGCCACGTCTCTCTCCCTGGGCGGGCAGCCTATTCCGCCAGCAAGGCCGGCCTGCTGGGATTCACCAGGGCGCTGGCGCTGGAGCTTGCCGCGGAGCGAATCACGGTGGTCGCCATCAGCCCGGGACCGTTCGTCACGGAGATGAACACGCCGCTGCTGGAGGACCCGATCCTGAATGCCCAATTCGCCTCGCGAATCCCGGCCGGCCGTTGGGGGGATGTGCGGGAGGTGGGCCAGCTCGCCTTGTTCCTGTGCTCTCCGGACGCCGGGTTCATCACCGGCACGGATATTCTGATCGATGGTGGATGGACCGCGCAATAGCGGACCCGTGCGGCAGGCCACGACTGCCGACGTCCGGCGGAGAGAGCACGCGCCGGCAGCCGCAGGTTCGGGCTATCATCGAAATTATGAAAAAAACACTGACAATTGTCTCAGTCGTGTTATGGCTCTCGGCGGTTGGTCTGGCACAAAAAGGCAAGGACGCGAAGCCGGAAGTGGGCGGCGGCTACATCCCCAAACACGGTCCCGCCCCGGTGCATCAGGCGGCGCCCGCGCCGGCTCATCGAGTCGCCGACAAGGCCGGCCATCCGGAAACTCCCCACGTTCACACCAACGGCGAATGGGTCGGGCACGACACCGGTAAGGGCGACGCGGCGTATCGTCTGGACAAACCGTGGGAGCACGGGCGCTTCCCAGGGGGCATCGGCCGTGGGCACACGTTCCACCTGGTGGGTGGGGGCCCGCAGCGATTCTGGTTTGGCGGGTTCTATTTCAACGTAGCGGCTGCCGACGTCGCATTTTGTGACGGCTGGCTGTGGACCACGGACCAGATTGTGCTGTACGACGATCCCGACCACGTCGGCTGGTACTTGGCCTACAATGTTCGGTTGGGCACGTACGTTCACGTAATGTACCTGGGCAATTCATAGTAACCAGGGGAGGCCGCAAACATTCGGTCCGGCGAGCGGAGGCAACTTTACCGATTCGTGCGGGGGCCAAGCCGTCCGGCAGCGATGCAATCGGCCGAGGCAGCCGGTTGGGGTATCGCGCCGATTGTTGGTACAATGCGGCAGCGGGCTGAAAGAGCCCTCGGAACCGGTTGTATGTTTCCCTGTCCCAGTTGCGGAGGGCATGACGTCCGGCGGTCCCGTTTACGGGGCTTGCTGGATGACCTGATGTCGAACTTCCGCAGGTTTCCGTTTCGCTGCCGGGCATGCTCTCGTCGTTTCTATCGGTACGTCTCGGCCAGTGACGAAGAAGCTGAAGTCGACCGGGTCGCCGAAGCCACACCCACCGAAAGCCCGCGCGGAACCGACAGCCGGCGCTGAGCGATGGCCAGCGCAAAGCCCTGGTCAAACCCGCCGGACAACCACGCCGGCTTCGCCGAATAACACTTCCACCATGCCGAAATGCTGATCGTAATACTGGCTCGAATACTCGGTCATGCGTTCGCGCGAAACCACCACCTGGACAATGCCGGCCTGCACCACGGCGCGCGCGCAGTCCATGCAGGGCATAATCTCGACGTAAATCGTGCAGCCCTCGGTGGCCGTGCCGGCGCGGGCCGCATTGCAGATGGCGTTGCGCTCGGCGTGCTCTATCCACAAGTACTTGGTGGGACGCACCAGACGCTCCGGCACGTCGTCCCGAATGCCGCGCGGAAACGAGTTGTAACCGGTGGATCGGATCTCGTGGTTCGGCCCGACCACAACGCAGCCGATCTGCGTATTCGGATCCTTGCTGCGGGCCGCCACAATTTTACAGATATCCAGGTAATACTGGTCCCATCCGGGGATATTGCGCATGGTTTTCCGCCACTGTATCACAGGCCCGCGTCCACCGGGGCACGCATCCTCCGCACGCATCCTCCGCAAGCATCCTCCGCATGCGCATCCTCCGCGCCCATTTTTCTCGCGCGTTGCAATGCGGCTCCTGAAGGTTTATACCGTTTCGGTAGTCTGGCCCGGACGCCTGTTTGACGCGGGCGATGGCCAGCGCAATGCCGCCCCACAGGCCGGCTTTCTCCTGCAGCGCCGAACTCTCGATGCGCACCTTCCACCGGAAACAGCCGGACGCGCTCGCGAACTTCCCGTCTCGCGGTGTCGATTAGCAAGGGACTAACGTCATTGTTGACGTCGCCGCCCAGGACGACCAGATCCGGGTAGAGCACCGCGATGACGTTGGAGACGCCGATCCCCAGCATGCGCGCGGCCCGTAACAACTCTTCGCGAACGGACGAGTCCCCTGCCGCGGCCGCCTGCGCCATCAGGCGCGGAGTCACCCGGTCGGCGCTTCCCTCCGCCATTTCGTACAGGCGTGGGGCGTGTCCGCTCTTGATCAGCCGGACACCAGCCCCGATGAGGGCCGGGCCTCCGGCCAGGGTCTCCAGGCAGCCCCGGTTGCCGCAGCCGCAAAGGGGGCCGTCGGGCAGGATGGTCTGGTGCCCGATCTCGCCGGCTGCACCCAGCGGGCCAGGCCGCAGCTTCCGGTCGATTACCACCCCACCACCGATGCCGGTACCCACGGTGAAGACGACCATGGTTTTCGCTCCACGGCCTTGGCCAAACCAAAGCTCACCGAGGGCGGCCATGCGCGCGTCGGCAGGTTCGGGAGAAACAGGGTGCGGCCGCGATGGAAATCCGCAAGGCCGGGCACGCCCACGCCGAAGGCTGCCAATCGCCGACCTGCGCTGGCCGCCAACTCGTTAATCGTCGCCGCGATCCGGCTCAGGACGGCCTCCGGACCTTCGTGTGACAGGGTGGGGATTATCCGCTCAGCCACCATCTGCCCGGCTCCGCTGGCCACCGCGCACGAGGTGATGGTTCCGCCAATATCGACGCTTGCAAACATGGCTGGCGCTACTATGACGCACCGACAGGGGCTGCAGCCACGCGGCGATGCTGAATGTCGCGGCGATTCTGAAAAGGCCGTAGACCGCCTGCTGACGCGCGCGCCTTGCAAACCCGGCCGCGTCGCAGGAGGGTACCGGGCCGCGACCCGCATCGCCCGAACCATGCGAGCGGCATCGCAGCGTCCAGACAACCTGCCCGTCAATGCCGCTTGGGCGAGTGGCGCCGGTAAGGCGTCAGTCCATAGGTGGCGGAAGCGAGCGGGGGTCGAACCCACCTGGGGCACAAAGTACCGCACAACGGGTTTGAAGCCCGCGCCCAGCACTGGCCAAGACCGGCTTCCAGGTCGACTTCATCAGACTGGTTGCGGCCGTCCACGAAAGAGCCTCAAGCCAGGACCGCCTCACGCGGCGTGGAAGCTTCAAGCCTTGCCAGCCTCTCGTCGATCTTGGCAAGAGAGGCCTCCAGTTGTCCTTGCGGAGCCTGGCTGCAAAAAACGGGGTTGTTGACCCACCAATCCATGCCCATCTCCTTGGCCTTGTCCACCGAACAGATCACCAGGCGGATCTGAATGGAGAGCAACTCAATGTCCACCAGTTTGATCTTGATGTCGCCGGCGATGACAATACCTTTGTCCAGTACCCGCTCGAGGACATCAGACAGAGTCGAGCTCTGCAACGCGTGCGTAACTGCCTGTTGGGGCATAATGAATCTCCTCTGTTAAAAAAGCTTCCCTAAGGGTCCCAGATCGAGGTTCAGATCCTGCTCCTCGAGGCCGAACTCTCTTCGCAGGCGATCGATTTCTTCCACCTGGCCCATCAGGGTGAGTCCTAGCCGCTCGATCTGTTCCTCGGTGAGCGAGCCGGCGTCGATGCGCCGGAGCGCCTGGCGCTCCAGCAATTCGTGCAAGAGCTTGATGACAGTGAGGACGAGTTGTCCGAGTCCGTTTTTCAGACGGTCCGGATCCAGATCCAGGCGCGCCCGGCCCGGAGCTCCGTTATGCGGCACCCGCGGCTGGATTTTGTCATCCTGCTGCATCACGAGGGCAAAGTCCCGCATCGATTCAGACTCGACCCGCGTTATTTCGACCGGATCCATTGGCCTTCCCCTTTCCGATATCAATTGCCAAACCGGCTGCTGCTCGCCCGTTCCCCAGGCTCTCTCGCGCGGTCTCGATGGAGGTCAAGACCAGATTCAGGCCCAGGTACAGGAGGTCCACGCCGGCGACCGAAATGGTCACCTCGCCTGCCACGACGACGCCCTTGTTCAGCACACGGTCGAGGACCTCGCAGATCGAAACGCGTTCGCTTTCCTCCAGCGCGCATAGTTCAGGCATGAACCTGTCTCCGCCGGGTGTGGTTTCACGATGCGTCACGGCTGACCATCTCCTGTATGGCGGGCTGGTACAGGCGCCGCCCGAACTTCTCCAACCGCTCCAGCCCGGCGATCTCCGGCTGTCTGTAAACCAGCGTCTGTTGCTTTTCAGGGAACATCTGCCGGAAACTCTCCGCCACCAGCAACTCCCTTCGCCGCAGGCTCGAACACAAGCGGCAATCGCCCGACGGCGTCATCAGGTTCAGGAACACGAGCGGGACGGCCATGCCCATCCGGTCGCACGCGGCCACCAGATCCTTGGTTTCCTCCAGCGCCATCCGGGTGGGGATGCTCACCGCATACAGCACGGAGGCGGCCGGATTCTGGAGCAGTTCCCGGAGTTTCTTCAAGTTCCGGGAGATCCTTACCAACTCCTCGGCGAATCCGGGCAATCGCAGGATGCGCTCGTACTTTAGAAAGAGGTTGAAGAAGGCCTTCAGCCACTCGTTGATGAGCTCCGGGAGTTCCAGCAGGCGAATCAAGTGGCCGGTCGGTGCGCAATCAAGAACGAGAAGATCGTAGCTGTCCCGGGCCAGAAACTCCATGATGCGCGTGAGCGCCATGACCTCATCCAGGCCGGGCGGCGACAGGTCCATCATGCGCTCGAGAACCACGCGGTCGAAAGTCAAGTCGAAGCCGCGGGAAACGGACTCAAGAAAGCGCTCCAGATCCTCGGCGTAACGCATTTTCAGCTTTTCAAACTCCGCCCTGGCGTCGATTTCCATGGCGGTCAGGCCAAGGAAGAGCACCGTCGGCCGGGGGCCGATTTCCGCTTGCAGGCAGGCGGAGAGCGAGTGGGCCGGATCGGTGGAGAAAAGCAGAATCCGCTTCGCGGGGAAGTCGCGGGCCAGTCGCACGGCGGTGACGCACGAGAGCGTCGTCTTGCCCACGCCGCCTTTGCCAGCAAACAGGACAAACCGCATCTCAGGAGACGGGGGCGCAGCCGGATGCAGCACGGCCGGCTCGTAGGACAAGCCAAGCCTGACCGAACTCACCGGTGTTCGAGAGATCAGTCGCGCGTGTTCCCAGAATCCGGATAATAGCTCCAGCCCGCGAACCTCTTCCGCGAACAGCTCAATTCCCCAGGCCGAACGAGGGGCCTCAATCCCGGCCAGGAGTTGTTGGATCTGGAACTGCTCGACCGAGGCGGCGGCCGAGCAGGCTAGGCAATCGCTCTCGAAATGGAGCCGGTTCACGATCAGATCCGATACCGGTATCTTCCGGCCCAATAGATCCTTGAACAGCGCCAGTGTTACATGCACGCCGAGCGGCTCCGCAATCGTGACGGGAACGAACTGGGAACGTGCAGGGTCGCGCAGCAGACTCTCCATTCGCTGTAGCGAGGCTTTCCATTTGGTGACAAACAGGTCGAGGCGGTCCGGGCTGCTATCCCGGCTGAACACCCGCCGCATGTACCGGCGCTTGGCCAGCAGCGCCTCCAACATGCCAAGCCATCGCCGAATTAGTTCGGGCATGGCCAGCAGGCGCAGGGTGTGGCCGCTGGGCGCCGTATCCACCACGATGCAGTCGTACCGGCGGGCCTCCACCCAGGAGGAGATCTCGAAGAAGGCCATCAACTCATCGAGACCGGGCAGGGAGAGGCTCAGGAATTGATTGATGTCCTCATCGTCCAGGAAAGTGCCGGCAGCGGCAATCTTCCGCAGCATCGGGCCGTTCTGCTCGCGGAATGCAGTGAGGTATTGCTGGGCGTCAAGCTCCAGCACCTGCAGATTGCTTGAGGGCGCATGACCCGCCAGGCTGTCCCGTACGGAGTGGGCAGGGTCCGTGGAAACCAACAGCAAGGAACGGCTCGGGGTGAGCGCCGACATGCGCAACGCAGCCGCCGTGGCGCAGGTCGTCTTGCCCACCCCCCCTTTGCCGCCGAACAGCAGGAGCTGCAGGCCTTGCTGTTCGAAAAATGATGGCATCCGCTGGCTCATGCCGGTCTCCCGCGCCCCTTATGGATCACCAATCTCCTGCTCGGTCGTCACGGTGCCGGTTTCCTCAATTTCTCCCTCGTCTTCCAGACGCTTGTCGATTGCATCCAGCCGGTCCAGCAGGATCTTCTCTTCGGCATCGAACTGTTGTTCGGTAATACGGCCGGTTTCCAATTGCATGTAGAGGAGTCTCAACTGCTCGTTGACCCTCTGGCCTTCGCCGTCCAGTTCCTCGTGGGCAATCTTGTTGATTTCTCGGAAAATCCAGAGAAGGCTGCTGAAAGGGAAACAGAGGATGTCGTCCACCAACAGCATTACTGCTCCAGATCGAGTTCGACGAAGTTGTGCGGCGCCCAGGGCCCGCTGTAGTCGAAGGAGAAATTGTTGTCGAACAGCTTGGCCGCGGCGAACACGCCGGCGGAAAACTCTTCCTGTGCGTCGCGCCGCACCAGGCATGCCAGGTTCATGACATCGAGCTCATTGCGGCACGGGTTCGGTTTGAATTCCACGCACACCGGGGCCAGGACGCGCTCCACATTCCGGATGTGCTCCTCCCGGTCCTCGTTGAGCAGACGGTCGAACATCCGGCCCAGTTCGATCTTCTCGTCCTGAGTGAACTCGTGGCGGGTGCCCGCCCGGCGGTCCCGCGCCAGGCGTAGTTCCGCATGCGTGTTGACGAAATACTCGAAGATGTTCGGTACGTCCCAAGCTACGCGCAATCCCATTTCTACTTTGCCGGCCACCCGTTGGAGCTGCTCTCGGAAGGCTTGCTGATTTCGGACCAGGATTCCGTGGATGGCCTCCGGGCTGGCGGCAATCGTACCGAAGGCGATCGGCAGTGGGGTTGTATCGGTCATCAGACGATTGAGCACCGCCTGGTGGGCCTTCAGGTTGGCCCGCTCCGGCCGGATCTTAGGGCTGGCCACACCGCTGACAACAGCGGCGACGCGGCCCTCGGTGATGGTGTACACGTCGTTCCCGTCGATGCCGAGAGATGGATAGGACCGTGGTTCACCCCCCGCCACGATGGCGTACAGATAGTTTCTCCCGCGAGCCACCGGCACTGCCGACTCCTTGGCGGGGCTGTTTGACACTGCCGCACGGTCAGAGTCCTTCATCGCTGTCTCCTCCATTGTCTTGACTGGACTCGTCGCACATGCACGCTCCATCGATCATCTAGCCAGAGACGCCGCGACTCCGCGTTTAGCAGCCGAAGCCACTCCCGAAGCAGGCGAGATACGCCGACCCGGGCCAGAGGCGCACCAGTAGAAGCGGGGCAGAGGCGGAAGCTTCTGCGGTGCCGGTTTGTGGGGATGTGGGCGGAGGTCCTGACCGTCAGCATGGTCTGGTTCCCTCAGTAGCGGATCTTGAATCCGCCCGCGCTTCGCCGGGGCGCGGGCTTCAGATCGAGGCCGGGCAGGCGCCCCGGCACGCCCTGGCCCGACGTGGCCACAGCCTGGAGCAGTTCCTGCTTGCCCTTCTCGATCTGATCGAGACGAGCGTCGATCAGCGCGATCCGCTGGCTGGCGCTCTTGCGCTCCATACCCCGCCGGGCCTTTTCCATCTCCAGGCAGGTGATCTGCATGTAGCTGCGGTACGGCAAGGAGACCTGGTCCACCCGGCCGGAGAGAGTGCGAATGTTGTTTAGACCTTTCGTGGGGATGGCCATGACATCAGTCCTTTCCTTTGTCCAGGGATGCGGCCCGGTTGTGGTTTCTTCGCGGCTTGAGAGAGGCACCGCAGATTCTGGCCATACTCTCATCGATCTTATCCGGCATCAACGACTGCCCGTCGCGCGTGACTTTGGCCGTCTCGGTGGTGAGAACGTCGTGGCAGACCCATTGGAATACCGGATCGTCCAGCCTCGCACGTGCCTGCCGGTGGGCCAGAATCCTGGCGATAACGATGGTGGCGCGAATCGTCGGCCGGTGATTGTTGACGCCGGTGCCTCGCAACTCGCGGACGATGTCCACGATGACCTCAGCGTCCCCGCGAGGCAAACCCGATTTGGCCATCCCAATCTGGATCTCCGTCTCGCGGTCGAAGTTGCCCAGGTTGAGCGTGATCAGCCGGTCCATTAGAGCGTCTTGGGTCTTGTGAACTCCGGCATACTCCTCCGGGTTGGAGGTGAAGATCGCCCGGAAGTTCGGATGCACTTCAAGGTACCCTGCGCCGCTCGGTCGTAGGGCGGGGAGATTCAGGATTCTCTCCTCCAACACGCTCAGCAGGGCGTTGTTGGCTTCGGGGCGCGAGCGGTTGAACTCGTCGTAGATCAGGGTGTTCCCGTTGGCGCAAGCCGTGGTGAGGCGATTATCCACCCATAGGGTGTTCATGTTCTCTTCCGTCTTCAGTACGGAATGGATGTAGTTGTCGATCAGCTTTGACTTCCGGTAGCCGGCATCCTTGCCGACCAAGTCCGAGCTGCCAAACTCATCATCCCCGTGAATGAGAGTGACCGGTTGGCCAAGTTTGGCCGCCACGTGAAAAGCCAGCGTGGTTTTTCCCGTCCCCGCCGCGCCGGCAAAGTGTACCGCATAACCGACTCCCAGGTACGCGAGCGCCCTTTCGGCCAAAGCCTGAATATGCGGGGTCGCCACGAACTCGTCACTGGCCTCAGGCAGGACATCGTCCCCCTCTGGCTGCACTCGGACCACCACTGCCCCGAGGTCTTTGCTCTCTGTATCCACCATAGGAATGCTCACTTTTCTACTGGCAAGAATCAGTGCTTCTTCGATCCCTTGAACGGCGGCCTCTGGGCCCGCGGCAAGGGCGCAACAGGCGGTCGCGCAGCCGGTGCCGGCACAGGTTTGGCGGTCTCGTGCCGCTGCGGCTCCGCTTTCGGTGTCGCCGGTGGCTGCTTTTCCGCTTGGGCCTTTGCCCTTACTTCCGCCGCCAGTCTGCGCTGCTGTTGTCTCTCCGCAGTCTGGCGTTCGGAAGGCGTCGGACCAAACCAAGCGCGGTGGGCACCCGCGCGGTCGCGTGCAAAACCGGCGCACAAGGCGGAAACCCGCGTACGCCGCTCGTCGGTCTGGCGGACCAAGTCGCCTCGCAAGGCCACTCGGGCATGGCGCGAGGACACAATCTCGTCTCGCAGTCGTATCGTCGTTTCGGTTAGTATACCCACGTTTGTCCTCCCTTTCCAAGGTCATCCAATGCGCCGGCGTTTTTGCCAATTCGCGTCGGACTCCCAAAACCTAGCCGCAGCAGCTTGGGCTTCAGCCGGCCGGGCCCGCAACTCTCGCCGGACACGCTCTTAGTGGCGGCTCCGCTCAAAGAACTCCTCGGCCGAAGGCAGCGGCGCCTCCGTCACGGAACTGACTCTTTTTTTCTCATATCGCGCCGCTGTCCGCCAACCGCGGCCGAAGGCAGCGGCACCTCCGTCACGGACCTGACTGCTCGGATGTTGCCCTCCTGGGTCGCGATCTCCATGATCCCGCCGCAGGCGAAGCACTTGATCTGGCCTTCGTAGTCGTCATAGGCATCAGCCAGATCCACCTTGAACCCGCAACCAAGACAGTTGATTTTCATCTTACTCTCCTCTTTCCCCTACCGAGTCCCACGGCACGCAGGCGAGAACGTTGAGTTGCCCGTCTACACGAAGCGAGTAGTCGCAGGCCAAGTCGCCTCGCAAGGCCACCCGGGCATGGCGCGAGGACACCATCTCGTCTCGCAGTCGTATCGTCGTTTCGGTCAGTATACCCACGTTTGTCCTCTCTTCAGGTAACTCTGGTCTGGGGAACCCGCTGGCGGGGGGCCTGAACCGAGCGCCTCGGCCACCAGCGCAACGAACCCGCCGGCGGGCCCTGGATCGGAGCGGCTACTGATCTCAGGCCAATTGCTCCCGCCCGCTTGAACTCCGGTCCCTACCGATTGTTGCTACGAGCTTTTGCCGGCCCAGGCTCTGCGGGCGCCGGCCAAGTCGTTTCTCATATCTCGCCGTTCTGCGCCAACCGAGCGCTTCAGGTTGTTCAGAAAAGCCACGCGTTCATTCTTGGTCCGCTTCGCCATCGTCGTGCGAGTACGGCCAAAGTGCGCGCAAAGCTTCGTAACGGTGTGCTTCAGCTCCTTGGTGCCGTGCTGCAACTCGCTCATCATACTGGCGCGCACCTTGCGCATCGCGTGGATTTCACCACACAAGCGTGTCATATCGTCTGTCAACATGCCTTCACCTCCTTTTATCTCTTGGGGTACCCTTGGATTCCCAAGCCGGGAGAGGCCCCTGTTGAGGGCCTCCGACCGGCGACGGGAACCTTGCCGGGCGATGCTCTACGCCGGCGCCGCGGCGCTGGCAGTCAGACCGATAGCTTCGGCGTACTTCAGATACGTCTCGACCGAAGCGATCACAACGCGGGCTTCCACCGAGAGCAGTTCGATACCGACCAACGATACTTTGACCCAGGCGTCGATCACGATGCCCTTGTCAAGAATGCGGTCGACAACTTCTGCCAGGCTCGATGAGTCCGTGGACTTATTCACTTTTGCCATGTTTCGTTCTCCTTATTGGGGCGTTCTCATAGTGCTCGGAAGGGCCACACGTTCCATGTGTCCCATAATTAGAAAGGGCACGTGAAGGGCCAATATTCCGAGTGCCCTATTATTCATAAAACTATCCAGATAACAACCTGATTCTTATAAGAATTATCCTAAGGAGATAACCGTAACATAAAGTACCAGTACGGAATACATTCCATAGAGGAAATTCCACAGAATCACCCAGGAGACGCCGCGAAGTTGTACGGCGGCCAGGGACCGCTTAACAACAACTTCGTGCCGCCGGGAGGAGAGATCTGCCGGGCCTGATGGCGAAAGTGTTCCACGCCGGTCTTCGGCATCAGAAAGTACAGCGAGAGTAGGCGTCCCTGCTCCGCCGGCAAGATTTCTCTCCGCTGCTCTGTGTAACAGCCGGAGAGCAAACCGGTGATCTGATCGGCCAGTTGAGCCTCCTCCGGAGCGAGGCTGTTCCCGGAACTGTAGCGATTTCGCAGGGAGGCCAGGTACGCGGCGCCGGGAGACAACGTAGATCCGGGGAGAAACCCTGGGCGGGCTGGACACAGGACGCGGATTCCCATCTCAGTCATGCCGCGAAGCCGATCTAAAAGGGCCTCGTACTCCTGGCGGTGGTTTTCCAACAGTCGGATGATCGCCGATTCGCTTTCCATCAGGCAGCCGTATCGCAGAGGAATGACGGCCTGTCTGGCATGAATAGCCTCGACTACTCTCTCAAAAGCCAGCACGGAGGCAACGCTGGGCGCCGAACTTGTCTCCTCTACCCGCGAAACCACGGCCGCCAGGCCGTGAGCCGCCACGACACACATTCCCGGGTCTGGAGCAGGCTCGTCCAAATCTTGCTGGACGATGCAGTAAAGAAGGTGCTTCATGCCTTCGCGCCACCGGAAAGATCCGGAGCAAAACTATACGGCGGCCACGGACCGGTCAGCGTCAGCATCAAGCCGGGAAACGCTTCGCCGCCACTGAACCGATCCAGCCGCACCCGGAAATCCTCGAGCGCTGCCGGCGAGACGAGGAAGGCCCAGTTCAATACGACCTCGGCGTCCGTTCCCACCGCAACCGACACCAGTACCTTGCGCTCCCGGAAACCGTCGGCCTGCGCGCCCAGTGCCGCCGCCGCCCGGCGGCAGAACTCTTTCAGCCGGAGGTTGAAGTCCCGTTCCAACCGGGCCTTGATGCGCTTCTCCTGGAAATATCGCGCTCCAGGGGAAGTGACCAGCGCTCGCTCTTCCGCCGCGGGCTGACCTGACGAGCCCAGCCTTTCCAGCGCGTCGGCGCGATTCAGCAGCCCTTTGACAGCCCACTCCTGTTTGTCACCGAGCTGAGCGAAGAATCCGGTGATGGCATCCCGGTGTTCGAGAACGGACTGCTTCAAGCTTTCAACAGAAGTGAACAGGGTCGCGAAACGTGCCGGCAGCACTGGCGCCTGGCTCATGACTTCCTCGATGACCGCTTCATGGCGACAGACCCGCGGTCCCAACCAAGCCAGGTCTTGTAGGCGCGCTTCCGCCGATTCGCCGCAGAACTCTCCCAACTCTACTTCACTAGAGACTGCGCCAATTCCCCCGCAAGCGCGCACAGAGACAGGACGTTGCCCATCCACCCCGATCACGGACGCTTTGATGCCGCATCCGCCAGGCGTCAGGCAATACAAGTAATAAGCAGTCTCGCTATTACTCATTCGCCCTTGCTTCTTTCAGAGCAGTTTGCAGGTCGTCAGGCTCGATGATCACCCGCGCCTCGTCCGCCGGTTTCCCGATCCTGTGTATCACAGCGCGCCGCACTGCGCACAGAGCTGCCTTAGTGCACACGCTTTGGATATCGGCGCCGCTGAAACCGTCCGTGTCTGCGGCGAGGTCGCCGGCGCTGATTCCCGGCGCCAGCGGCTTGTTCCGCAGATGGACCTCGAAGATCAGGCAGCGGCTCTCCTGGTCGGGCAGGGCGATCTCGACGATCTGATCGAAGCGCCCCGGCCGCAGGATAGCCGGATCGAGCATGTCCGGCCGGTTCGTTGCGCCCAGCACGAGCACGCCCTTCAGTTCCTCGACGCCATCGAACTCGGTGAGGAACTGGCTCAAGACCCGTTCGGCGACGTGCGCATCGGAGCCACCGAAGCTGCGCGCCGGCGCCAGCGCGTCAATCTCGTCAAAGAAGATAATGCAGGGCGCCGCCTGCTTGGCGGTCCGAAAAATGTCGCGCACGCCACGTTCCGACTCTCCCACGAACTTGGAGAGCAGCGCCGGACCTTTTACGGAAATGAAGTTGACCTTGCTTTCGCTAGCGATGGCCTTGGCAAGCAGTGTCTTTCCGCAGCCCGGCGGCCCGGTCAGCAGGATCCCTTTCGGCGGCCGGATGCCGGCCCTGGTGAACAGCTCCGCATACTGGAGCGGCCACTCCACGGCCTCAATCAACCGCTGCTTGACCTGCGAGAGGCCGCCCACATCCTCCCATCGGACGTCCGGCACCTCGACGAACACCTCGCGCGTCGCGGAGGGCTCGACCTCACGCAAAGCATCGAGGAAGTCGTCCATCCGGACTTCGAGCTTGGCCAGTTGTTCGTAAGGGATTCGCGCCAGCGCGAAGTCGATATCGGGCATGATGCGGCGCAGGCAAATCATGGCCGACTCGCGGCAGAGCGCTTCCAGATCGGCCCCGACAAAGCCATGGGTGATCCCGGCCAGGTGACCCATGGTCACGTCTGCGGCCAGCGGCATGCCCCGGCTGTGGATGGTGAGAATTTCTTCGCGCCCTACGCGGTCCGGGATCGGGATCGTAATCTCCCGGTCAAACCGGCCAGGCCTCCGCAAGGCCGGGTCGAGCATGTTGGGCAGGTTGGTGGCGGCGATTACGATCAGTTGTCGCCGTTTGGCGAGCCCGTCCATCAGCGCCAGCAGTTGCGCCACGACCCGTTTTTCCACTTCCCCCACCACGTTCTCGCGCCGGGGCGCAATGGCGTCGATCTCATCCAGAAAAATGATGCTGGGGCCCTTGCGCGTGGCCTCCTCGAAAATCTTCCTAAGATGGGCTTCGCTTTCGCCGTAGAACTTGTGGATGACCTCCGGACCGCTCACCGCATAGAAGTTGGCCTCGGTTTCATGCGCGATCGCGCGCGCGATCAAAGTCTTGCCGCAGCCTGGCGGACCATGGAGCAGCACGCCCTTGGGTGCGTCGATGCCCAGCCGCTCGAAGACCTCCGGATAGCGCAGCGGCAGTTCGATCATTTCACGGATGCGCTGGAGCTGCGGCTTCAGCCCGCCGATGTCCTCGTAAGAGGTGGAGCGCGCGGCCACTTCCTCCGCCCGCTGCGGGCTGCCGATGATCAGTTGGGTGGTTGGATTGATCAGGACTGGGCCTTTCGGTGTTGTGCTCTCCACCCGGAAGTCCGCCCACCGGCTGCCGAAAAGCGTTGCGCGGATCCGGTTTCCCTCCTGTACGGGTAGACCGTCGAGCAAACTGCCAATATAATCCAGGTCGCGCTCGGATGGCCGGACGTTGGCCGAGGCGAGCACGACGCGCTCGGCTGGCCGGCAACTGGTCTTCCGCACCAGCACGAACTCGTCCAGCCCCACTCCGGCGTTTTCACGCACCAGTCCGTCGATCTGGATGCGGGATTGTCCGCGAAGTTCCTTGTGCGCGGGCATCACCTTGCAGACAGTCCCGCGCTTCCCGGCCACTTCCACCGTGTCCCCGATGGCGACCTGAAGTTTGTCGAGGTCTTCCGGACCCATGCGGGCAATCCCTCGCCCGACATCCTTGCTCAACGCCTCGGTGACTTTGAGCTTGAGAACTGGGACTTCGATGTTCGCTGAGGCCATGTTCGGGCGTTTCATCTCATACACTTGATTTCAACTACTCCGTTGTTGCAGGTGACCTGCGTCTTCTCGCGAGCAGAGCTCGCAGGCAGCAGCACCTCCTTGCGATACTTCTTGTCGCCGCGCTCGGCTGAGATGGTCAGCAGGTCGTCCTCCACCGTAATTTGCACGTCTTCCACACTGATGCCAGGCATCTCGGCCACCACCAGTACATGATCCTCTTCCTCGAAGACATCCACAACGGGTTCGCGAACTTCCTGCACAACGGTGTGCCCGGATTCCCGGTCCTGGCGAATGTTGCCGAACGGCTCGACGCGCGGCCGGTCGTCTCCCAGTCCCACCTTGACGGTGAACCCGTAGATTCCTTTCACCTCCTTGCCCGGCCCGTGGATTTCACCGGTTCGGGATAGCTGCTCGCCGGTCTTGGCCAGGTCCCCGAGTTTCTCGACCAGATCCCCAAGGCCTTTGAGAATCCCGCCAAGCCCTAGTTCGAAGCCGCCTTCGGAAGTCTTCTCGTTGTGTTTCTTAGTCATGTGGTTGTTCTCCCTCGATCTGAATTCCATACTCCTTCACTTTCGAATGAAGGGTCTTGTAATCAACCTGGAGGAGGCGTGCGGCCATTGCTTTGTTTCCGCCCGTTCTCCGCAGTGCCTGGACGATTGCCATCCGCTCAACGTGGACCTTGTTGCGCTCCACGATCTCCCGTAACGGCAGACCGTCCCAATCCCCGCCGGGAGCTCGCGAGCCCGCAGCCAGTTCGTTTTCGGCCCAGGGTTCGCGAGTCATTTTTCGCAAGCCGATGTGCTCCTCGGTAATGATATCCTCGCCCATCAGCACAGCACGGCGGACGACCGACCGAAGCTGCCGCACATTGCCGGGCCAGCCGTAATTTAATAATGCCTCGGTCGTGGACGGGGAAAAGCCCTTGATTGACTTGCCAAGCTCGATGTTTGTGATATCCACGAACCGCTTCGCCAGGAACAGTATGTCCTCTCTGCGCTGGCGCAGCGGCGGGATGGAGATTGTGTATTCGTTCAACCGGAAGTAAAGGTCACGGCGGAATGAACCGCTTTCGCACAGTTCTTGGAGGTCGCGGTTGCTGGCGGCCAGCAACCGGACGTCCATGTTGATGGATTTGGTGCTGCCCAACCGGTGAAAGGTCCTCTCCTGGAGCACCCGGAGCAGCTTCGCCTGGAAAGCCAGCGCCATGTTGGAGATTTCGTCCAGGAAGAGCGTCCCCGCTCGCGCAGCCTCAAACTCCCCCGCTGTCTGGTGATCCGCCCCGGTGAACGCGCCCCGGTCATGTCCGAACAATTGGCTCTCGAGTAGCGCCTCGGGGATGGCACCGCAATCCACGGGGATGAACGGACCCCTTGAACGCGGGCTGGCCTGGTGGATTGCCCGGGCCACGACCTCCTTCCCCGAACCGGTCTCGCCCACGATGACCACGCTGAAATTCGATTTCGCGACCTTCTCAATGGCGGAGATCACTCTGCCGACCGCCTCACTGGGGCCGAAGGTCTCTCGCAGCGGGACGGTGTTGCGGGCGTGACTTGCGAGGTTCTTTAACTCCAGCTTCAGTCGCCGCTCGTTCAGCGCGCGGAACACGACGCGGAGCACTTGTTGATGCTCAAACGGCTTGGCGAGATAGTCGTGAGCGCCGGCGCGGAGCGCCTCCACCGCTCCCCGCACCTCGGCAAATCCGGTGATCAGGACGACCGGCAGCTCCGGATCGAGATCCTTGGCTTTGCGCATTAACTCCATGCCATCCATGCCCGGCATCCTGAGGTCTGCCAGCAGCACGTCTGGATCTCCTGCGCGGACCAGTTGCAGCGCCTCTGTTCCGTCTTTGGCCAGCAGCGGCGTCAGCCCCTCGCGGTGCACCAGGTACCCCAGTTGCTGGGCCGTGTCTGGGTCGTCGTCCGCGATCAGGATTCTGCCCTGAACCGTATTCATGCACCTCTTCTTTGCCTCACCCGGGGCGGGCCAAGCGGGCAAACAACGTCGATATCAGGATCCAAATATCTTGTGACCTCGTGGAGCATCCCCATAAACAGGATACCGCTTTCCCCGGCACCCAAGGTCCCGTTGATGCGATCCGCGATGTAACGGTCTCGCCTCTCCAGCAGCGTGTCGCGCAATTGTTTCTGGCGGATCTCCGTCCGGACAGTTGCCCCCGAAGCAAACGCGGCGCTTGCAAGCTGGTATTCTTCAATCAGCAGTTCGGGCGACTCTGTACCCATCAGTGTCGCGCCACGCGCCTGCAGTTTCAAGAGCAAACTGTGGTTCCGGCTCCCTGCCGCCGCCAATTCCGAAACAATCTCCTGCTCGCGTCCGCAAACCGGTAATCCGTCCTGATAGACCCGCAAGCTCCCGGGGGTTACCGGCAGGTTTGCGACCACTCTCTCAATCTCCTTCCACATCTCCTCCACCACGGCCGCATTGCGCATCAGACCCTGCCGCCCAAGTGCTGACAGTTTCATCCCTCGTATTGACGCCCCCAGTGTCCCCATGTCCGCCACAGTGTGGATGACAGGGATGTAAACGAGTTTTCTTTCGCGACCGCCGAATTGGCTACTATTCATCTTGCTGAAAGACCATGATGCGCCTCCTCTCGAACGGAGTCCACCCCCGAGGTAGGGTTGGCTGCGGTTCTCCGGAGTCCATGGAAACGCCGTCCCGTTGGCTTTCGATATCCCCAAACACGGACCCATCCAACCATCCCGGCCCACTACTACCGTTTCGAGAAGAGCACAACTCGTTGCTTTGGAATCAGTTATCAGCAATGATGCCTTTCGGGACACCGGAATCAGGGACAGCGAAACTGGAAGCTGGGGATTGACGGATATGCAATTTAAGGATAGTATCGGGCCGTATACTCTGACAATAACCAAGAGACCAAGTGAAAGTTTCCGCGCCAGTCCACGAGCAACGGCGATTGCAGATTGCAGAAGCTGGAGCGGGACTGTTCGAGAACAGTCGGCTGCCGATGTGGATCTACGACCTGCGAACGCTGTCGTTTCTCGCGGTGAACGAAGCTGCCGTTGCATGTTACGGTTACTCGCGCGAAGAGTTCCTGGCCATGACGGTGCGGCAACTGCATCTGCCGGAGGAAAGGTCCGCCCTCCTCGATGGGGTGCTGGAGTCGCCTCTTTCCCCAGTACAGGAACGGACGTGGCGACACGTAAGGAAAGATGGAACGGTGATCTACGTCGAGGTCGCAAGATCCGCTGTGGATTTCGCGGGCGAGAGCGAATGCCTGGCCATCGCAAACGATGTCAGCGAAGGCAAGAGATCCGAGTTGCTCTATCGGATGCTGATGGACACCATTCCCTCATCGGTCCTGGTGCTTGACGAAAACTTGTGCGTGGTTTTGGCCAACAGGAACTTCCTTGAGAAGTCCCGGCGGACCACTGGCGTGACTGTCGGAAAGCGACTTGCCGAGGTTTTCCCGGAGGTGATCCTTTCGGAAATGGGCCTGGAACAGCAGATCCGAAACGTCTTTACCAGCCGCCATGCGACGCAAGGCCAGAGGCTGACCTACCGGGCGCCTGGCGTTCCGATCCGGGTCTACTACTACAGCGTTGTCCCAGTGAACTGGGCAGGGCAAGTCGATCACGTTCTGCTCCTCATGGACGATGTTACCGAGCAGATGCGGCTGGGCGAAGAGATCCGGCGGATGGAGCGCCATCTGGCCAGCGTCGTCGAGAGCGCCAGCGATATTGTCATCTCCACCGATATCGAGGGCAATATCCTGACCTGGAACAAGGCGGCTCAAAGGACTACCGGCTACTCACTCGAGGAGTTGAAAGGCCGCCCGTTTTTCGACTACTGCGACCAGACCGACACGGCCAGCGTTAGAAGATTGCTCTCCAAAGGTGCGTCCGGCGAGAGCTCCGGCCGAATCGAATCCAACCTGAAGACCAGAGACGGGCATTGCCGTCCCGTATCCTGGGTTTTCTCTCAGATGACGGACGACGCGGCACGAACGGTGGGCTTCGTGGTAGTGGGCCGGGACCTGACGGAACAACGCAAGTTCGAGTTGCAGATCCTGGAATCACAGAAGCTGGCCGCTCTCGGCGTGATGGCCAGGGGGATCGCTCATGAAATCCGAACGCCCCTAGCGATTTCCTCCTCGGCCGCTCAATTCCTCATGGAGGACAATCTCACCCCGGAGTTTTGCCGGGAATGCGCCGAGAAAGTTCACCTCGGTATCCGGAAGGCAAGTACCATCATTGAGAACCTGTTACGTTTTGCGCACCCCTCGGCGGACAAGAGCAAGACGCCACTGGACCTCCTGCGTGTCATCAAAGAGGCCCTGACTCTTGTAGATAACCAGGCCAAGGTTCATAATATCGAAATTCGCACGCACTTCCCGCCGGAACTCTTCCAAGTCCTCGGCGTTCCCAGCCTCCTGGAACAGGTGTTCATCAATCTGTTGCTCAACGCCATAAACGCCATGCCGAACGGCGGGACGGTCGACCTCTTCGCTGAGCAGGCCGCCAACGAAGCGCTGCTTCGCGTCACTGACACCGGAGAAGGGATTTCTAAGGAAGACCTCGACAAGATCTTCGATCCCTTTTTCACAAGGGCTCCTCTTGGAAAGGGTACAGGCCTTGGGCTATCCATCTGCTATTCTATCGTCGATCAGCACGGCGGCTCGATCAGTGTGGAGAGCCAGGGCGGAAAGGGGAGTACCTTCACGGTGAAACTGCCGTCGCTGTCCGTGACAGAGGAGAAAAACGGTGAGCCTCGTGAACCGGGTCGTCCTCGTCGTGGACGACGACCCTGACATATGCTGGGCCCTCGAACATGTGCTCGGGGGACTTGGGGCGCAGTGCATCCGGGCGCTCGACGGCCAGACTGCTCTCCAGGCAGCCCGGCTCAACCGCCTGACTCTGGCTCTGCTGGACGCCAAGTTGCCAGATATCGACGGTCTGGAGTTGGCCCGAAACATTCGCATTGCCGATCCCGGCATTCTGGTCTTGGTGGTCTCAGGGTACTTCTATAAGGACGATCCCGCGATACAAGCGGCTTTGGAACAACGGCTGATCCACGGATTCATCGAAAAGCCGTTCTCGCACTCGGAGGTCATTGAGACAGTGAAAAGCGCTCTTTCCTCCCAAGAGGCTGCATCACGGGCGGTTAAGCTCTCGACGGCCTCCTGAACGTGGAATGCCTTTATGGAACCGTCCGCCATCAAAATCTCATGTGCACACAGTCCCGACCCCGCTGATGCCTTCATGTTCTACGGTCTGGCGACCATGAAGATCCGTTCCCGGCTGGTCACGATTCGTCACGTGCTGGAGGATATCGAGTCGCTGAACCGCAAAGCCACAGAAAGCGCCTACGAACTCACGGCGATTTCCTATCACGCCTATCCGTACCTAGCGGATAAATACGTGCTGATGGCCAGCGGCTCCAGGGTCAGCGACGGCTATGGGCCGCTTCTCATCGCGCCCCGCCCATTCGCCCCCGAAGAGATCAAGGGGAAGCGTATCGCCGTGCCGGGCATGCTCACCACGGAGTATCTGGCGCTAAAGCTCTTCGAGCCGGATTTCGAAGCGGTGGCGATTTTCTTCGCCCACATTATGGATGCCGTCACCGAGCGCAGCGTTGACCTGGGTCTGGTCATCCACGAGGGGCAGTTGACTTACGGCAAGAGAGGCTTCCACAGCGTGTTGGACCTCGGCCGGTGGTGGAGGAAGACCCACGATCTCCCGCTCCCGCTGGGCGCAATCGCGCTCGCCCGGCGCCTGTCGCCGGAATTACAGTCGGAGTGCTGCCGCCTGATGCGCGAGAGCATCCAGTACTCGCTCAACAACCAGGAAGAGGCATTGAACTACGCCTTGGAGTTCGCCCGTGACATGGAACCCTCGCTAGCCGAAAAGTTCGTCGGCATGTCCGTTAACCATTACACCGTCGATTGCGGTGAAGTGGTGCCTCGCGCGGCGCAAAAGCTGCTCGACATGGGCTACGAAGCGGGGCTGATTCGGAATCGGGTCGCCGTGAAGTTCGTTCCCGGCTGGGAGAACTTGAAATCTGAGGAAACTCCTGTTACTCCACCTTGCCCCGTCAACGCGTCTAATGGTTTTGATGATGTCCCCAGAATGGGGCTTGCGGCGGACCGTGGAGTGTGCCCTCAGACCGAGCCAACCGGTTAAGGCTGGTTAACGCTCTGTTGGCTGCTCTGACCCAGGCCTTCGAGTCCCGGTGCCGACCTATCCAAACATCCGAAATAAAAGTCCGACCGCTGACGGCGGCCTGGAGAAAAAGCTCGGAAACTGCGTTCTTGGGGAGGCCACGCACGTCGGGTCTGCGCCACCGTGATGAATTCTCCCACGAAATTCTCCGTTTTTGTCTGTGAAGACGGTTCCTCTCGGGGAGCCGATTTTGAGTCTGGCGTTTTCAGTATTCACCGTACAAAATCAAACGCTTACGGGCATCCGTGGTATCTGCGCGGGCCGAACTACCTTTTGCCAGGATTTGCACGTTTTACCCATCTTTGCGATGTAGAGTCCCACCGAAGTCCCACCAGTCCTTTGCGCGACAAAGTGTCGTGGGATGGTCGCGATTGTTGGCGCTCTTCGGATGGGCGCCCCCAGGGGTGGACGTCCGGAATCTGCAGACTTCTGCAAACCGTTTCATACGTATCCATCCTTTGACGTTTGTACGAGTTTTGTCCCATGGTACTCGTAGGGCCTCGGTGGCGACCTCGTAGCCTAGTTGGTGCGATACAAACCCGAGGACAAGCGGCAAGGTCCAATACCGCCGGCGCGCGAGCGCCTGGTGAAACGTCAGGCCGTGACTCCATCAAGAAAGCGCGCACGTGATGAATACGGGTACGTGTGTCTATACCGAAGTCCCGGCGCCGGCGCCAACACCCGCGCCGGCCAAAAAGAACGCTCGACCATCATGAGCGCCTGCCGGTATACTCGAGGTGACTGCAAAATGACGAGTGTGGTGCTGTACTCCGGGCAACCGGTCGTTACGGCCGGTCTCGAGGCCGTAATGGCCGGGAAGGAAGATGTTTCGTTGTCGGCGGTCTTCGCGGACCTCGATACTCTAATAGAGCATGTCCGAACGCGCTGCCCGAGCGTGATCCTTCTCGATCTGACCGCCGCTGTCACCTTCGCCACGATGTCCAAGCTGAAATCCATAGCGGGCGATGCGCCGATCGTTCTCTGGGTCGACGCCGCTCCCACGGAAATGGCTTCCCAAGCGCTCGCGATCGGAGTTCGCGGCATCCTCCGCAAAAGCCTGCCCATCGAGCTTCAGGTCAAGTGTTTAAGCAACGTTGCGGCGGGCGATCTTTGGGTGGAACAGGGCCTCTGCGACCAGATCCTCACCTCCGGGGCGCCATCCAGGACAGCCTCCGTGGCTTGGACTGGGCATCGCGCCGGGTTCGCAGAAGAGCCAAAGAAATGGAAGCAGCCGTCCGCACGATGGGACAACGCCTGCAACGCAGTCCCACCGCGGAAGAAGTGGCCGCCTGAAGCGGAACAAGGCGCTGCCTCTGAATTAACGGCGGGGCGCTGCCCGTGGAAGGCACCGTCGTTGCCGCCTCAATTGGCGGGCGGAAATACTACCAGGCGATCTTCCGCGATGTCACCAAACGCAAGCAGGCGGAGCGAGCTGTGCGCCGGCTCAACGTCGAACTCGACCGGCGCGTGCGCGACCGCACGGCTCAGCT
>JBEKDV010000083.1:0-22497 GCA_050014175.1 Candidatus Solibacter sp.
GTAACAGGTTCGGGGCGGAAACCCGCGCCCCGAACCCGTCCGGGGCCTGCCAAGATCTCCGGACAGTTTATTTTGCAAGTTCCTAGCTTCCGCCTGCCAACCTCCCGCCGCGACCGGCCGCGAGTTTCGCCGAACCGCCGCTTGGGATCAATGGTATACTCTTGGCGCGACGGTTGTTCGCATTTATTTCAGGTCATGGTGCCGGTTAGCGACATTCTCTCCGGATCTTGTCCGCACCCCAAGGGGGGCTTGCATGCTCGACTTAATCATAGTTCGCGGTATCTTCATCCTGGTTCTCACTATTTCGGCCTATGCCTTACATCCGTTTAACTCTTCGCGCGGAATGGCGGCGGCGGTCGGATTGATCTTCGGGCTCTGCATCATCTTCTTCGAAGTGCGCCTGGAGCGCGTCAGCCTGAAACGGCTGATCGGCGCCGCCTGCGGCAGCGTTTTGGGCATCGTGGGCGCCTTTATCATGTCCCTGGTGCTCGCCAAGGCCACGCCCGAGCCCTTTTTGCAGGTGTGTCTTCTGCTCCTCATGACCTACATCGGACTCATTGTGGGCGCCAAGAAGGGCGACATGCTGAATCTCTCGGCGCTCGGCGGGATCTTCGGAGGCGAGAAATCGTCCAAAAAATCGCACAAGATCCTCGACACCAGCGTGATTATCGACGGGCGCATCGCCGATATCGCCGAAACCGGGTTCCTCGACGGCGTGCTCGTCATCCCGCAGTTCGTCCTCCGCGAATTGCAACTCGTGGCCGATTCCGCCGACTCCATGAAGCGCAACCGCGGGCGGCGCGGGCTGGACGTCCTGGCGCGCATCCAGAAGATGGCCAACCTCAGCGTGCAGATCGTCGAAGAAGATTTCCCGCAGACCCGCGAAGTCGACATGAAGCTCATCGAGCTCGCCAAAGTGTTCGATTGCAAGGTCATCACCAACGATTTCAACCTGAATAAGGTGGCCCAGCTCCACGGCGTCGAAGTCCTCAATATCAACGAGCTCGCCAACTCGCTGAAACCCATCGTCCTGCCCGGCGAGACGATGCGCGTCTTCATCCTCAAGGAAGGCAAGGAGTACAACCAGGGCGTCGCTTACCTCGATGACGGCACCATGGTCGTCGTGGACAACGCCAAGAAGCTGATCTCCAAAACCATCGATATCTCCGTGACCAGCGTGCTCCAGACCACCGCCGGTAAGATGATCTTCGGCAAGTACGACGAGCGCGGACACACTACCGCCGCCAGTGAACGGCACGACCGTCCGGTGCGCAAGAGCGATCCGCAGCCCATGTCGAATCTCCCAGCCGAGAAAACCACGATAGAATCGTAGTCACATGAAAGTCGCCGTTATATTGCCCGCGGCCGGCCTCGGTACCCGCATGGGTAAGGGCACCGCCGAGAAGGCCGGTACCAGCCGCAAGCAGTTCATGCTGCTCGATGGCTCTCCCATCCTCATGCACACCGTCCGCAAGTTCATTGCGTCGGACCGCGTCGGAGTCATCGTCATCGCCGTGCGCGGCGAAGATACCGCTTGGGTCCGCGAGATGCTCGCCACGGAATTCGAAAGCGGCCGCGTCCGCGTCGTGGAAGGCGGCAACAGCCGCCAGGAATCGGTGGAGAACGCCCTGCGCTCCCTGGGACCGGAATACGCGCTGGTGGCAGTCCACGATGCGGTCCGCCCCTTCATCGATCTGGAGACCATCCACAAGGTCTTCGACGAGGCGGCCGAAACCGGCGCCGCCATCGTCGCCATGCCCGCCGTGGATACCGTCAAGCAGGTCACCCGCGGCACCACCCACGTGCTCATCCGCGCTACCCTGCCGCGCGAAAAGCTGGTCATGGCGCAGACCCCCCAGGTCTTCCGCTACGATCTTCTGGTGCGCGCCTTCGAGGCCGCCCGCCAGGACGGTTTCATCGGCACCGACGAAAGCAGCATGGTGGAGCGCCTCGATGTCGAGGTCAGCGTCGTCCCGGGCAGCGATCGCAATATCAAGATCACCAAGCCCAACGATATGGAACTCGCCCACCTGTTCCTGCGCGAGGAATCGCGGGGCGCGCGCTCTTGAGCGGGATTCGCACCGGATTGGGCTGGGACGTGCACCGCATCGCCGCCGGCCGTCCCATGATTCTCGGCGGCGTCACCGTCCCCTGCGAATTCGGCCTCGACGGCCATTCCGACGCCGATGTGCTGGCTCACGCCATCACAGACGCCATCCTCGGGGCCGCCGCGCTGGGCGATATCGGCATGCACTTCCCCGATTCCGACCCGCGCTGGAAAGGCTGCGACAGCCTCGTCTTTCTGCGCCACGCCCGCGATCTGGCCCGCCAGCGCGGCTATCGCATCGTCAACGTGGATTCCACCATAATTCTGCAATCGCCCAGGCTGAAGGACTACCGCCAGGACATTCGCCAGCGGCTTGCCGAAACTCTCGGCCTGGAGATCGACCGCGTTTCCGTGAAGTTCAAAACGGCGGAAAAAGTCGGCCCGGTCGGTGAGGGACGCTCCGCCGAATCGCAGGCCATCGTGACCCTGGAAATGGTGGGGCAATCCTCAGCCGGCCAATAGGTGGGACAATCCTCAGCCGGCCAATAGGTGGGACAATCCTCAGCCGGCCAATAGGTGGGGCAATCCTCAGCCGGCCAATAGGTGGGACAGGCTTCAGCCTGTCAATAGGTGGGGCAGGCTTCAGCCTGTCAATAGGTGGGGCAGGCTTCAGCCTGTCAATCCGAGCGAAGCTCGGACGAAGCCGTAAACGTCACCCGGACCGAGTTCGGCGGGACCCGGGTGACCGTCGACTTGACCCGCACCCCCGGCTGGCCCTTTTCCTTCAGGAACTCCTCCACAATCCCCTGCGCGGTTTCCACGTACCGCGGGTTGTAGGGCCGTTCCACCAACTGTATGTCCTGGTCGTTCAGGCGGTTCACAATCTCTTTCACCGAGACCCCGCGGAAATTCTTGAACTCCACAGTACGCACCACGGGCGGTTTGACCACCACCGTCTGATCCTCCGCCTGGGCATACAGCAACGCTACCGTTCCGGCCGCCAAGGGCAAAAGCCATCCCAACCTCATGTTAGACCTCCAACCAGCAGGAAGCAGGCCGGCTGCCACAGACGTGGCCATAGAAAATAAAAGGCTTACTTTAGCCCAAAAAGGGCATTGGCGGCACGGGTGGGCGTGGCAGCACCGCCGTCCGGCGGGCGGCACCTCCGGTATCGACAGCACGCCCCATCGCGGAGACACCACCCCGCAACCGTAGTTCACCCCTGACCATTCGACCTTCGCGGGATGCACAGCGCGGCGCTTCCACCTTTGTTTGCGAAAGGGCTAGCTCGCCGCCTTCAACAGGCACATGCGGCGGGCGGCGCGACGGGCCTTCAAACGCTCATTGGCCTTCTTCTGTTTCTCCGCGGATACGACGGTCTGACATGCGTCGCAGCGTTTCCGGATTCGTGAGCGCGTCACGAATTCAGCGGCGCAACGGCGGCACTTCTTCGTCATGGTCTCCTCTAACGGGAGAATCCCCGGCTTCTTGGGTAGCAGGTGGGAATAATGGAAATCGCAATGATTCATGTCAGGCACCTCTCGGAGTTGGCGACTTGGCAGTCCCGATGATTCCACGGTACGCGGTGGGTGTTATGGCCCAAAAACGGTGTTGGCTGCATAGAAACCCAACACCTCTGTCCGGCACCTTTAACGTTACCTGACAGTGACGGCCAAATCGGATCTGCATATAGCGAAAGCACTTCCATCGGTATGACCGTATCCTCGCGGAGTTTTTTCTGCGGGCTCCTTCCGGATACTGTCATGGTTCTTACATTCTCTCTGCACGCGGCGAACCGAACTCAAACGGCGCTCGGGGAAACCGGCCGGTACACATCCGTCGCCCCCAGCAACTCCCATCGCAAATGGTTCACATAAAAAAGCAATATCGCCTCGGTGTATACGCCTCGAAATTTCTCCTGCACGCGCTCTTCCCAGCCATCCGTGAAATACGGCTTGGCATCCACATCCTTGGCGAAGAAGCCGTTCTCGTGCGGGACACCCAGTAAATCCAGCACCGCCCCGATCATGTCCAGATGCGAGACCAGGATGGCCTGTGCCAGATCCTCGGCAAAATCCTCGTCCCCGGCCGCAATGCGCTCCCACAGTTTCGGCACGGCTTTGCGCAGACCTTCCGTGTTCACCTTACTGAGGTGCGCGCGCACTTTGAAGCCTTCGTAGATCTGGTAGGTCTTCAGCTTGCCGATGGAGATGCCCCGAATGAGCTGTGCGAACGCATCCTGCCCCAGGCCCACGTAAACCTCGGAAATCTGCATAAAATGCCAGCGTATCACGGACGGCCCCTTCCAGGGAGGACGGGGTCCGCTTTTCCGTTTCCACGCTGGCCCCAGCCTGAGTGCGGTAAACTAATTAGGTTTGGTCAAAATGGCAAATGTAATCATCCTCGGCTCACAGTGGGGCGACGAGGGCAAAGGTAAGATCGTCGATCTCTTCTCCGAACGCTTCGATATTGTGACGCGCTATCAGGGCGGCCACAATGCGGGCCATACCGTCTTCATCGGCGAAAAGAAGTTCGTCCTCAAACTGATCCCGAGCGGCATTCTGCGTCCCGGCAAGCAGGCCGTCATCGGCAACGGACTGGTCATCGACCCCGCCGCGCTGTTGAGCGAAATCGACTCTCTCGAATCGGCCGGCGTCGCCGTAGCCGCCAATCTCTTCATCAGCAACCGCGCCCACGTCCTCTTTCCCGCCCATCGCATGATGGAGAAAATGTCGGAAGGCCGCGAGGGCCGCGTTTCCATCGGCACCACGTCGCGCGGCATCGGCCCCTGCTACGAGGACAAGATCGCGCGCCGCGGCATCCGCATCGCCGATCTCCTCGATACGGAGTTCTTCCGCGCCCAGTACGATTCCGTGATGGAAGAAAAGGTCCTCATCGCCCGGGCTCTCGGCATCGATAGCCAACTCGACCTGCCCGCCATCCGCGCGGAGTACGAGGCCTTCGCCGAGCGCATTCGCCCCTTGGTTTGCGACACCGCGGCGCTGCTCAACCACGCCATCCGCGACGGCAAGACCGTCATGTTCGAGGGCGCGCAGGGCACCATGCTCGATATCGATCACGGCACCTATCCCTTCGTCACCTCCTCCAGCGCCAGCGCCGGCGGCGCGTGCACCGGCACCGGCGTCGCGCCCACCCGTATTTCCGGCACGATCGGCGTCTCCAAGGCCTACATCACGCGCGTCGGCGGCGGGCCGTTCCCCACTGAAGCTCTCGACGAAACGGGTGAGCTCATCCGCGCCCGCGGCAAGGAATTCGGCGCCGTCACCGGCCGCCCGCGGCGTTGCGGTTGGTTCGACGCGCCGCTGTTGCGCTACACCGCCACCATCAACGGTTTCGACAGCATCGTGGTGACCAAGCTCGACGTGCTCGACGAGTTCGACCGGATTCCCGTCTGCGTGGGCTATCGCATCGCCGGCAAGGAAGTCTGCGGCATGCCGCCAACCGTCGCTGAGATCGCCAGGATCGAGCCGGTATACGAGAGCGTGCCCGGTTGGAGTTCCTCCACCTTCGGCATCGCGAAGTACGACGATCTGCCGGCCAAAGCCAAGGACTACATTGCCTTCCTGGAGGCCCATACCGGTGTCGAAGTGGGCTGCATCTCCACCGGCCCCGAACGCAATCAGACCATCGTCCGCCAAGGCTCCCGCTTCCAGAAACTGGTGGCATAAGGCTCCGCCTTGTGCATCCGAGCGCAGCTCGGACCTCTTGCGGCCCTCGGCGTGCACATTTCCCCGGGAGATGGCCCAACCATGCTGAAACTGCAATCGCCTCGTGTTTCACGCTGCGCCATTCCAACCCAGCTCGTCCTCCTCGCTCTCCTCGCCGGCCCGTTATCTGCCCAAAATCTCGCCCTTCAGATCTCCAGCGAGACCGCTCCCCCCGGTGGCTGGGCGCAAGTCAAAATCTGGTCTCAAACGCCGCAACTCGTCTCCACCGGGCGCATCGTGATGAACTTCGATCCGGCCGTCTTCGGAACCATTTCCGCCGTTGCCGTCTTCAGCGCGCAAGGTGACGCGATGGGGATTGCCACTATTTCCGGCCAGTCGCTGGATGTCAGTATTTCCTCGGCCGCCGGCGGAATCGGCCAGTTGCCGCGCCTGCCAGTGCTCACCGTGACCATCCCGGTCCTGGCAACCGCGCCCGCCGGTACGGTAAGCGCCATCACGCTGGATGCCAGCCAGACCCGCTGGACCGACGCGCAGAACAACGCCTATTCCGTAACCGTCGCTCCCGGATCGGTGACGGTCGGAGGCAGCCTCTCCGTCCACAACCTGGCGCCCGGCGGAGGGCTCCTGCCCGCCGGCACGCTGGTTCGCATCAATGGCACCGGATTCAGCGCCGCCACCACAACCACCATCGACGAAGTCGCCATTTCGAACACGCAATTCGCCGGGCCGGGAGAAATCGATCTCACCCTCGGCGGCGCGGCCGATCTTACCGGCAAGCGAGTCGTGCTGCGCAATCCGGATGGCTCTCAGCTCGAGTACTTTCCGGCCATCCCGAGCGTCCCGGACCTGGCGCCGGCGTATGCTCCGAGCATCCAGCCGCTGCTCTCCATGCAAACCTGGACATCGGCGGCTGTGACCTTCACCATGCGCGGCGGCGCCATCGCTTTGCAGAATTCGAATCCTACCGCCGTAGACGTGATCCTGCAGATGCGAAACCCCGTCGCCACACAGATCGGCCAAACCACCGTGACGATCCCTCCAGGCGCCCTGAATGTCTACGCCACCTCAGGGGGCGGGGATGGTTTCCGGGCATTCGCCGCGCTGCCGGTCCGCATGCTGGGAATGGGTTATCCCTTTCCGCAACCCGGGCAGCCGGGACTCTACCTGGTAGCGCCTGGCCCAACCGTCCCGCCGCTGCAACAGTTGACGGCCGCCCCGGCGGCGGTTTCCTTCCAGTGGCAGACCGGGACCGCGGCGCCCGCCCCAGTCGACGTCAGTCTTTATTCGATGCAAATCCACTCGAACTTCACCTTTCGAGTGGCCTCCCCGGCGGCGCCGTTCTCGGCCACGCTCACCGCCACCACCGCACCCGCGATCCTCACAGTTGCGGTGAATCCGATCGGCTTGAGTCCGGGGACTTATACCGGGCACATCATCCTCACCCCCGAAGGCCCCAACCTGGCGGTCACCACCATCCCCCTTTCGCTGACCGTCGGCACCGCGGCGCTACTGGCGGTGGATTTCCAAAGCCTGACCTTCTCGGGTCCCGACAACGATTGGCAATCCTTGACCGTGGCGAGCAACGGCAATCCCGTCGCTTTCACCATGGCCGCGAGTGATAGCTCCGGGCCGCATTGGCTGTCCGTCACTCCGTCCGCCGCAACTACCCCGGCACAACTCACCATCACCGCCAATTCCACCAATCTGGGAGAAGGCGTCTACAACGGGCAGATCGTGATCACCGGCTCCAACAACGCGGTAACGGTGCCGGTTCAGTTGACCGTGTCCGCGTCGTACATCTACAACATCTCGCCGGCGTCGGTGACGTTTTCCGTGCCGGCGGGTTCGGCTCCTCCGCCCCCGCAAACCGTCATTGTCGCCGGAGCCGGCTCCGTCGCGGCGTTTTCGGCATCGACCAGTTCGGGTGGGCCGTGGTTAAGCGTCTCCCCAGCGCCTTCCGGCCAACTGGCCGCCGTGATCGCCGCAAATCCCGCCGGCTTGAAGGCGGGTACCTACAGCGGCACCGTCACGTTGACCTCTCCCGCGTCGCCGCTTCCCGCCACCATCCCGGTGACGCTGGTGATCTGGGACAAAGAGCCGGCGTTGACCGTGACTCCGCTCAGCGTGACCTTCATCGTCCCGCTGGAGAACGAATACCTGGAGTCCCAGCCTCTTCCACTGCAAGTCACTTCCGGAGGCGTTCCCCTGAACTTCACGGTAAGCGGGAAGGCCGGATCGCCCGCGGCGTTCACCACGCCCGCCTCGATTCCCGTATATCCCGACGGCCTCGGCGGGGCGCTGGGCGCTGACCAGTACGACATCGCCATCTCCGGAGGCACCCAGAAAATTGTTGTGCCGGTGACCACCATCGGAACCACCAGTCCCCTGGCGCCGCCCTTCATGGGCGCCGTCGTCAACGCCGCCTCGCAGTTCCCCGGACCCGTGTCCCCCGGCGAGATCCTCAGCATCTACGGCTTCGGTGTCGGACCCTCGAATACCGCAGGCTTCACACTCGATCCCTCGGGTAAAGTTGCCACCCTCCTCAACGGCGCCCAGGTTCTGTTTGACGGCCGGCCCGCGCCGATGATCTATGGTTCCGCCCCTCAGGCGAATGTGATCGTGCCCTACGAAGTCGACGGCCAGGCCACCACAACCATTGCCCTCCAATTCGCCGGCGTCACCTCGGCAGCCTGGGCCATTCCCGTTGCCGCTTCCGCTCCCGGCATCTTTACCCTGGCTTCGTCCGGTATAGGTCCGGCCGCCGTCCTGAACCAGGACAACTCGGTGAACTCCGCCTCCAACCCCGCCGCGCGCGGCACCATCATCCAGATCTACGCCACCGGCGAAGGCGAGACATCGCCGCACGGTGTGACGGGTAGTGTAATCGGCACCGGCCTGAAGACACCGGTCCTAGGGGTGAAGGTCACCATTGGCGGGCAGGATGCCGTGGTGCAATACGCCGGCTCGGCGGGGGCTTCCGTCGCCGGCCTGCTCCAGGTGAACGCCGTGGTCCCGCAGGCTGTGGCCCCTGGCGCGGCGGTCCCGATCGCAATATCCGTTGGCGGTGTCCCGTCGCCGAGCGGCGTGACCATCGCGGTGCAATGAGCGCATCTACTTCTCATTTCCGATCGCCAGAGAATCCGCGACCTACGATAAATAAATTCAAGTAAACATTGACAATGGATAACGCAGATGGTAAAGTGTCTGCGCGTTGAAGCAGAGTTAAATATCTTTAAATCTTAAACGCAAATCGGAGGATTCTTCGTGCGCTTGTGTGTTTCACTCGCTTTAATCTCTCTCTGCTTCCTGGCTCCGTTGCGAGCCGGAATCATTATCGGGAATTTGCCTCCGGTCTCAGAAGGCCTTGGCACTCAAATTGGTGCAGAAAGTTCAACGTCGGGTGACTTCGAGAAGGCGCAGTCGTTCACTATCGGCGGTACCGATTACACTCTTACCCAGGCGAGCCTTCGATTAGAGTGCAATCCCGTGGGCGACGGCGGTGCTTGCGGCGCCCTGCAATCGCTCACGCTGCAACTGTTCAGTGATAGCGGCGGTAGCCCTGGTTCCGCACTCGCTACCCTCAACAATGGTTTCGGGGTTCCCCTGCCTTCTGGGTTTGCAACGTATAACTTTACCCCTGGCTCAACTCTGCAACTCGCGCAAGGCCAGACGTACTGGATCGTGCTTAGCGCGGTCACCAACACTTCGGACTATTCGGCTAACAACTCACTCATGTGGTCATCGTCACAGACACCCATCGGTTCCGGGGCCACGTACCTGTCTGCCGAAATCAGTCCGGATGGTGGTGCTAGTTGGAACGCTTCCGGCACCATCAACTCGTTCGAGCTGGACGGAACCGCCCAGGGTACATCTTCGGCGCCTGAACCGTCAACGTGGGTTCTGGCAGTCGCTGGGTTCGGCCTGGCTGCCCGGCGGCGGCGTGTTCGCTAACTTGGGATAAGACCTTCCGCCTTCATAGGAACAAGGGGCGGCTCTTGCAGCCTCAGGCCCACAGCCGTGGGCCTGGGCGTGATGAAGGCGCGGCACACGCGGTGAAAGCCCGTCATCCACCAAGCGCAGCTTAGCGGCACGCTTCTGGTAGTGCGTGGCACGGCGTTCCGGGTCGCGGCGTGACTCCTCGGGCGGGAAGTAATCCTCCGGCTTCAGGCCAAGCCGCTTGAGGCGTTCCGACGCGATCAACGTCTTCGTCGGACGTCACTCCGAGACGGCGTCTGCGCTCCTGACCCCTTGGCCGGCAGTTGCTCAGGCGGAATTAGGCCACCCGCATCTGCGGCGGTTTGAATTCTCGCCGAAAAACCCTGGCAGTAAACCCATTTCACATGGTTTTTGACTGTAACCAAAGCACTTAACTGCAAGCGCCCTTGCCACCGAAGAAACACCCGTCGGGAACTGACTGATATCGCGCAGACGCATTTTGACGTCTGTCGTTTATCGTTATACGCTATAGATATGATTCGCTCTTTTCGGGACCGCGAAGCCGAAAAGCTCTTCCACGACCAGTTCTCCAGAAAGTACCAGAGCATCGAACGAACGGCGCAACGCAAGCTGACCCTGCTGGACGAAGCCGAAACGCTGGAGGATTTGACGGCTCTTCCCGGTACTCGGTTGGAACCTCTGACGGGCGATCGGAAGGGCCAATACAGCATCCGAATCAACGATCAATACCGCGTGTGCTTCGTCTGGTCCGAAGGGGACGCAACCGAAGTCGAGATTGTAGACTACCACTAGGAGAACGCCTATGCCGAAACTTCTCACTCCCATCCATCCTGGCGAGATCATCCGGGAGGAGGTGCTGGCGCCGCTGAACCTGAGCGTCAATCAACTTGCCAAGTCACTTGCCATCGATACCGCCCGGCTCAACGAGATCGTGCGCGGCCGGCGCGGCATCACGGCCGATACGGCCCTCCGCTTGGCGCGTTACCTCGGCACCTCTCCCGAATTTTGGCTGAAGCTGCAGGTACACTATGAACTCCGGGTAGCCCGGCAAGCGAAACAGAAGGAAATCGAACGAGCCGTGCGTCCCAGGACCCAAGCGGCCTGAAGAGGGCGAAGGCCAAGGAGACGCCAAGTCGCGCGGCGGCTTGGAATTCCAGCCCCCCCGATCGACAAACTCATTTCACATGATTTTGCGTTGCAAACAAAGCACTTAACTTCGAGCGCCCTTGCCACGTCAGTTATACTGATCGTAGGTAGGCATGTTCTCCACCAAATCACCTCTCGCGTCGCCATCCGACGGCCTCCACCCCCCTCCGGCGCGCCGCCCTTGCCCTGCGTTGCCTGGCTCCGGATGGGTTCGTGATTTCCCCGTACCGCCCTGCAAAACAAGGATTTGCGACCCCCATTGGGTTCGTTTCGTATTTTTCCCTGGTGAATCGCGTGCAGCCGGCCAAGCGCCGCCGCGCCCACGCCCCGCGCCCCGCGCCAAGCGCCCCCAACCCGCGTGTTATAATTCAATTTAGCCATCACTCTGTCCCCGAGGTTAAATCCACTTGGCATTAGTAGAAGGTTGTAAGCACTCGCTGGAAATTTCCATCCCCGTTGATCAGGTAGAAAGCGAGACCAGCCGCGTCGTCGACGACATTCAGAAACGCGCCAGATTGCAGGGCTTCCGCCCGGGCAAGGCGCCCGCCAACCTCATCCGCAAGCAGTTTGCCGGCGACATCCGGCAGAAGGTGCTGGAGAATCTGATCCCCGTCCATCTGCAAAAGCAGCTCGAACTGGAGAACCTCAGCGTCGTGGGCACGCCCGATATCAGCGACGTTCATTTCCACGATTTCGCGCCGCTCAAGTTCAAAGCCACCTTCGAAGTGTTCCCGCAGATCGAGCTCGGCGAGTACACCAACGTCGAAGTGCCCTACCAGGACCCCGAAGTCACCGAAGAGGACATCGCCAAACGCATCGATGAGATCCGCGAGCAGAAGGCGCAGTACATCAATATCGATCCGCGCCCGGTGGTGGACGGCGATTTCGCCGTCGTTTCGCTGGAAAGCCTCTCCGGCGTGGCGGGCGAGCCCGTGAAGACCGACGAGATGGTGCTGGAGATCGGCGCCAAGGAAACCTTCGAAGCCTTCACCGAAAATCTGCGCGGTCTTACGCCCGGCGACGAGAAGGAATTCGAAGTCGCCTACCCGGAAGATTATGGCTCCGAGAAACTGGCCGGCAAGACCGTCAGGTTCCATGCCGTGCTCAAGGGCCTGCGCCGCAAGGAACTGCCCGAGCTCGACGACGAGTTCGCCCAGGAACTCGGCGACTATCGAACCGTGGACGAGCTCAAGGAGGCCGTCCGCAAGGCCATCTTCGCCCAACGCCAGAACGAGGCGCAGCAGGAGGCCAAGAACCGGATCGTCGACAAACTGGTGGACGCGCACGATTTCCCCGTGCCCGAAGTCTTCGTGGAACGCCAGATCAAGAACCGCGTGGAGCAGCGCCTGCTCGCCATGACCGAGCAGGGCATCGATCCGCGCAAACTCAAGCTGGACTGGGATAAGGTGAAAGAATCGCAGCGCGAGAAGGCCGTCCGCGAGGTCAAGGCCTCCATGCTTCTCGGCAAGGTCAGCGAGCGCGAGAGCATTCACGCCACCCGCGACGAAGTCGACAGCGAAGTGGAAAAGGTCGCCCGCCAACAGCGCAAGCCGGTGGCCGCCGTGCATATGGAATTCGAGAAGGATGGCACGCTGGGCCGCATCGCCAGCCACATCCAGACGGATAAAACCCTGAATTTCCTGTTCGAGCGCGCCCGCAAGACGGCCGAATCCTAGGTGGGGCAGGCGCTTCCGCCTGCCAACTCTTCGGTGTGGTTTTTCGATTCTGTCAACCGCGTAACGTGTTAACCAGTGATACCATCCCCCGCCGTTATCTGCGGGAGCGATTGCTAAGGAAACCTGATTCAGGTGATAATAGAAACGGAATCGAATGGTGTGCCCTACCCTGACGGCGCTGTGCCAATAGCGGAAGAGGAGAAATCTGCGTGAAGCGTGCCGGATCCGATGATGCTTTACGGTGTTCGTTCTGCCACAAAAGTCAGGATGTAGTCGGCAAGCTCATTTCTTCACCGAGCGACTATCCTCGTGCGTACATCTGCGACGAGTGCATTGCCGTCTGCAACTCGATCCTCGAGGACGACAAGGTCGAGACTCCCTCCGGAACCCCGAACAAAATCCCCAAACCATTGGAAGTGAAAGAGTTCCTCGATCAGTACGTGATCGGGCAGGAATCCACCAAGAAGAAGTTGGCGGTAGCGGTCTACAACCATTGCAAGCGGATTCACATGAACCGCCTGCGCAACACCGAGGTCGAGCTCCAGAAATCGAATATCCTGCTGATCGGCCCCACCGGCACTGGTAAGACGCTGATGGCGCAAACCCTGGCCAAGATCCTCGATGTGCCGTTTGCCATTGTCGACGCTACCACCCTGACGGAGGCCGGCTACGTCGGCGAGGATGTCGAGAACATCATCCTCAAACTCCTCCAGGCGGCCGATGGCGACGTCCAGAAGTGCCAGCAGGGCATCATCTACATCGACGAGATCGATAAAATCTGCCGCAAGGACGAAAACCCGTCCATCACCCGCGATGTCTCCGGCGAGGGCGTGCAGCAGGCGCTTTTGAAGATTCTGGAAGGCACTGTGGCCAACGTTCCGCCGCAGGGCGGCCGCAAGCACCCGCACCAGGAATTCACGCCGGTTGACACCACCAACATTTTGTTTATCTGTGGCGGCGCTTTCGTGGGTCTGGAAAAGGTCATCGCCCGCCGCACCGGCAAGAAGAGCATGGGCTTCCTGCAGGAAGAGGAAAAAATCGGCGGACGCCCCAGTAGCGCCAGCGGACGCCGCGATATCGATCTGCTCGGCCAGGCCCAGCCGGTCGATCTCATCAAGTTCGGTTTCATCCCGGAATTCATCGGCCGTCTGCCGGTGAGCGCCGTACTGGAAGACTTGGATCGCTCGGCCCTGATCCAGATCCTGACCAGGCCTAAGAACGCCATCATCAAGCAGTATCAGAAGCTGTTCGAATTCGAGAACGTGCGCCTCCGCTTCAGCGACGATGCCATCGAAGCCATCGCCGACCTCGCCATGGATCGCAAGGTGGGCGCGCGCGGCCTGCGCATGATTCTCGAAGACCTGATGCTGGATTTGATGTACTACCTGCCGTCCTATAAGAAAGTACGCGAGTTCCAGGTCACCAAAGAGATGGTGCTCTCGCAGAAAATCAGTCTTACAATATTGGAAAAGGCCGGTTAACCGTAATTTCCTGAACATACCGCGCGCTTGGAAACTGGGTTGTGCCAATCCCGCCGGGGAGATCAATGCTTACTTCGAAGGAAAAATCCGATACAAAACGTTTGCCGATGATGCCCATTCGCGACGTCGTCATCTTCCCCTACATGATGACCCCGTTCGTCGTCGGCCGCGAATCCAGCGTGCGGGCGTTGGAAGAAGCCATGGCTGGCGACAAGAAAATCTTCCTTGCCACCCAGCACGATGCCTCTGTCGATGAACCCAAGCCCAACGAAATTTACAGCGTCGGCACCATCGTCAACATCGTCCAGAGCCTGAAACTCCCCGACGGCAATATCAAAGTCCTGGTGGAAGGCGTGGAACGCGCCAAAGTGGTGTCCGTCTCCAGCGACGAGGGCTTCTTCCGCGCCACCGTGCGCACCTCCGCCTACAAGGTGGAATCCGGCCCCCAACTCGACGCCCTGGTCAGCCGCGTCACAGGACTCTTCGAACAGTACGTCAAGCTCAGCCAGAACCTGAACTACGAAACCATGATCGCCGCCATCCGCGTGGATGAAAGCGGCAAACTCTCCGATACCGTGGGCGCCAATCTGCAGCTCACCATCGAAGAGAAGCAGGAACTGCTCGAAATCTTCGACCCCATCGACCGCCTCACCCGCGTCGCCGAGATGCTCGACATCGAAATCGAAAAGCTCAATGTCGACCGCACCATCCAGGGGCGCGTCAAGCGCCAGATGGAGAAGGCGCAGAAAGAATACTACCTCAACGAGAAGATCAAGGCCATCCAGAAGGAACTGGGGCGCGGCGAAAAAAGCGAGATCGATGAGCTGAAGCGGCGCATCGAGGAAGCCGGCATGACCTCCGATGCCCAGGAGAAAGCCATGGCGGAGCTTAAGCGGCTGGAGAACATGCCGCCCATGTCCGCCGAATCCACCGTGAGCCGCAATTATCTCGACTGGCTGCTGGCCGTGCCGTGGAAGAAAAAATCCAAGGAAATCCGCGATCTCAAGTTCGCCGAAGGGGTGCTCGAAAGCGATCACTACGGGCTGGAGAAAATCAAGGAACGCATCCTGGAATTTCTCGCCGTGCGCCGCCTGGTCAAGAATCCCAAGGGCTCGATTTTGTGCTTTGTCGGGCCTCCGGGCGTGGGCAAAACCTCACTCGGCATGTCCATCGCCAAAGCCACCGGACGCAAGTTCATCCGCCTCTCGCTCGGCGGCGTGCGCGATGAGGCCGAAGTCCGCGGGCACCGCCGCACCTACATCGGCGCCCTGCCCGGCCAGATTATCCAGATGATGAAGAAGGCCGGCACGCGCAACCCGGTCTTCATGCTCGACGAAGTCGACAAGATGTCGATGGATTTCCGCGGCGACCCCAGCGCGGCCCTGCTCGAAGTGCTCGACCCCGAGCAGAACTTCATGTTCGTGGACCACTACCTGGACGTGGAATACGATCTCAGCCAGGTGTTCTTCATCGCCACCGCCAACGTCTTGCATACCATTCCCCCGGCCCTGCAGGACCGCATGGAAGTCATCCGTCTTTCGGGTTATACCGAACTCGAAAAGATGGAGATCGCCAAGCGCTTCCTGGTGAAAAAGCAGTTGGAAGCCACCGGCCTCACCGGCGAAGAGATCGATTTCCAGGACGCCGGGCTCAACAGCCTGATCCAGTACTATACCCGCGAGGCCGGCGTGCGCAATCTGGAGCGCGAGATCGGTAATGTCTGCCGCAAGATCGCCCGCCAGGTGGTCAACAACGATAACGGCAAGCACAACCAGAAGCTTGCCAAGGCGGTGATCAACGGCGAGAAAGTGTCGGAACTGCTCGGACCCTGGAAGTTCCGCGACCTCGTCACCGACAAGAAGAACGAAATCGGCGCCGCCACCGGTTTGGCCTGGACCGAAGTCGGCGGCCAGCTTCTTACCGTGGAATGCACCCTGATGGAAGGCAAAGGCAAGCTCACCATCACCGGCAAGCTGGGCGAAGTCATGCAGGAATCGGCCCAGGCCGCCATGAGCTATATCCGCTCCCGGGCGCTGTCCCTCGGCCTGCCGCGCGATTTCTACCGCAACCTGGACGTCCACATTCATATTCCCGAGGGCGCCATTCCCAAGGACGGACCCTCCGCCGGCATCACTCTGGCCACCGTCATTTGCAGCGCCCTGACTAAGAACGCGGTGCGCGGCGATCTGGCCATGACCGGCGAAATCACCCTCCGCGGCAAGGTGCTGCCCATCGGCGGCCTCAAGGAGAAGTTGATGGCCGCCCACCGCCATGGCATCCTGGAAGCGATCATGCCCCGGGAGAATGAAAAGGATCTCCCCGACATCCCCGATGCCATCAAGCAGACCATGAGGCTCCACTTCGTGGAATCCATGGACCAGGTTTTGAAAATCGCCTTGGAACGGGAAATTGTCGCCTTACCGATCCCGGCGGCCGAACAGTTGAACGTGGATATGCCCAAGCCCGTCGAAGAGACGGTTGCCCATTAGCAAGTAGGGGAGGCCGGCCCTCGCCCTAGGTACTGAATGAGTTCCTTGAAAGCAGAATTTGTAGTAAGCTCAGGCAAGCCGGATACTTTCCCCTCCGACCGGTTGCCGGAGGTCGCATTCTTAGGGAGAAGTAACGTTGGCAAGTCCAGCTTGATTAACGCCCTCACCGGCCATAAAAAGCTGGCATTCACGAGCAATACGCCGGGACGAACGCAAACCATTAACTTTTACCGCGTCGACGAGGGTTTCTACTTCGTCGATTTGCCGGGCTATGGATATGCCCGGGTCCCCAAGGGGTTCACCGGCCAGTGGAAGATTTTGATCGAGCAGTATTTGAACAATAGAGAGACCCTGGTGCTTTCCTGCCTGATTCTCGATACCCGCCGCGGATGGATGGAGAAAGATCTCGATCTCAAACGGTGGCTTGAGCATTACGGCAGACCGTACCTGGTAGTAGCCACCAAGACAGACAAGTTGAATCAAACTGAGCAAGAGCGCGGACTTCGCGCCATCCGCAAGGAAGGCGTGGAGCCGTTGCCGTTCTCGGCCCTGAGTGGCCGGGGAGTGAGGGAAATTTGGCAAGCAATAATGAAAACACTTCACCCACGGTAGGCGACCTCCTGCCGCAGGAACAATCCGAAAAGCCCACCGAAAAGACACCCACCCGCGAAAGCGCCCCCCCAGAGACTGTCGAAAAACCGGTCGCCGAAAAGCCGCACCGCTCCGAGCGCGCCTCCCGATCGGCCGCCGCCGCGCCGCCTGAAGGCAAGGCCGCCGAGGCCAAGCCCGCGGCCGAACCCAAGCCCGCGGCCGAGCCCAGACCAGTCGTGGAACCGAAACCCGCGGCGGAAACCAAACCCGCCGTGGAAACCAAACCCGCCGTGGAACCGAAACCCGCGGCGGAGGCCAAGCCCGTCACGCCTCCCCTGGCGCCTCCTATTGCCGTTTCGCCCCCGGCCGTCGAGCCGCCCGCCGCGCTTCCCGGACCCGAAACCCACCTCGGCGCGCAGCGCCGCAAGCAGGGCTCCGCACAGGCCGCCAAGAGTGGAACTCCCACCCTCGACCTCGTCGAGTTGAAGGACATGAGCATTCAGAAGCTCAACCAGGTCGCCAAGGATATGAACATCGCCGGCGCCGCCGGCCTCCGCAAGCAGGAGCTGATCTTCAAGATCCTGCAGACCCAGGCCGAAAAGAGCGGGCTCATCTTCAGCGAAGGCGTGCTGGAGTGCCTGCCCGACGGCTTCGGCTTCCTGCGCGCTCCCGAGTACAACTACCTGCCCGGCCCCGACGATGTCTACGTCTCGCCCAGCCAGATCCGCCGTTTCGATCTGCGCACCGGCGACACCATCAGCGGTCAGATCCGCCCGCCCAAGGAAGGCGAGCGCTACTTCGCGCTGATCAAAGTCGATGCCATCAACTTCGAGCCGCCCGAGGAAGCCCGCAACAAAATCTTCTTCGACAACCTCACGCCGCTGTATCCCAACCAGCGCTTCAAGCTGGAAACCGCCAGAGACAATTACTCCGGCCGCGTGATGGATCTATTGACCCCCGTCGGCAAGGGCCAGCGCGGTCTCATCGTGTCCCCGCCGCGCACCGGTAAGACGATGCTGCTGCAATCGATCGCCAACTCCATCACCACCAATCATCCCGAGGTCACGTTGATCGTTCTGTTGATCGACGAGCGTCCCGAAGAAGTCACCGACATGCAGCGCAGCGTGAAAGGCGAAGTCATCAGCTCCACCTTCGACGAACCTGCCACCCGCCACGTGCAGGTGGCCGAAATGGTCATCGAAAAGGCCAAACGCCTGGTGGAGCACAAGCGCGACGTCGTCATCCTGCTCGATTCCATCACCCGCCTGGCCCGCGCCTACAACACCATCGTCCCGCCCTCTGGCAAGGTGCTCTCCGGCGGCGTCGATTCCAACGCCCTGCAGCGTCCCAAGCGCTTCTTCGGCGCCGCGCGCAATATCGAGGAGGGCGGCTCGCTCACCATCATCGCCACCGCGCTCATCGATACCGGCAGCCGCATGGACGACGTCATTTTCGAAGAGTTCAAGGGCACCGGCAACATGGAAATCCACCTGGAACGCAAACTCGTGGACAAGCGCGTCTTTCCCGCCATCGACATCAACAAAAGCGGTACCCGCAAGGAAGAGCTGCTCCTGCCCAAGGACGAGCTCAACCGCGTGTGGATCCTCCGCAAGGTGCTCGCTCCCCTTTCGCCCGTGGAGACCATGGAGCTGTTGTTGGACAAGCTGGGCAAAACACGCACCAACGGCGAGTTCCTCGGCGCCATGAGCGGCTAGGCTGGTGGGGCAGGCGCTTCCGCCTGCCAACCTCCCCTCGGGTTATCATGGACTCCATGCTGACACGAAGAGGTTTTGCCGCCCGCCTCACCCTGGGCGCTGCCGCGCTCCGCATGTCGTCCGAGATGGCCTACGCGCAACGCGCAGCCGCTCACAATGCCGAAGAGTTCTCCAAGGACATGGTTTGGCTCAATTCCAACGAAAATCCGGCCGGGCCGCCGGCCGTGTCGCTGGACGCCATGCGCGAAGTCCTCCCGCTTTCCGGACGTTACCATTACAACGAATTCAACCAGATCTACAAGGTCATCTCGGGCAGCGAGGAACTCGCCGCGGACCAGATCGTCGCCGGCGCCGGTTCGAGCGAAGTCCTGCACACAGCGGTCGATGCTTTCACTTCGGCCAGCCACCCGCTGATCTCCGTCACCCCTGCCTACGAAGGACCGATCGAATTGGCGCGGGCGCTCGGCCGTCCCGTGGTGCTCACCAAACTGCGCGACGATTACACCGCCGACGTGAAGCTGTTGGCCGAAGCCGCCCGCAAGGCGAACGGCGGACTGATCTATCTGTGCAATCCCAACAACCCCACTTCCGCCGCCGTCAAAAGCACCGACGTCGATTGGCTCGTCGCCAATCTGCCCGCCAACACGATGCTCCTGGTGGATGAAGCTTACATCCACTTTGTGGAGTCGCCGGACGTCAAGAGCGCGATGCCTCACGTGCGCCAGGGCAAGGACGTGATCGTCGCCCGCACCTTCTCCAAGATCTACGGCATGGCCGGTCTGCGCGTCGGATTCGCCGCTGCCAAACCCGCCATCATCCAGAAGCTCGCGCCGCTCGCCATGAACGTGATCTCGATCGTCGGCGCCCGCGCCGTCGTGGCCGCGCTCGAGAATCGCGAGAGCATCCTGCGCGAGCGCAAGGCAACGCTGGCCAAAACGCGCCGCGAACTCTGCGCCTGGTTGCGCGAGCGCGAAGTGAAGTACATCGAGCCGAACGCCAACTTCCTGATGATCGACACCGGCCGTAACGCGCGCGAGTTCATCACCGCCATGCCGCGCCTGGGCGTGGCTCCCGGCCGCCCGTTCCCGCCGCTCGACAACATGCTGCGCGTGACCATCGGCACGGATGTGGAGATGGCGAAGTTCCGCGACGTCTTCTGGAAGGTCTACAAGGGCTGAGCGATGGTCTTTTGGGCTGGGGTAGTGCTCGCCATCGTGGCGGCACTGCTCTACCAGGCGCGCGGTGTATTCGCAGTCATCCTTGCCGAGTCGAAAACGCGCGCCGGAGATTACGAGGGCGCGCTGCGCCGGCTGCGCTGGGCGAGCCTGGGTATTCCGAACTCGGTGGCCCTCCATAAGCAAGGTCTTGTCCTCGCGCTAGCCGGACGGCCCGCGGAGGCCGAACTCTGTTACCGCAAGGCCTTGGGCCTGCTGCACAGCGCTTCCGCCTATCCGCGCCAACGGCTGCTCGCCGCGTTGGGGTACGCCCTCATCGATCTCGCCCGCTACGACGAAGCCGAACAGTGCTTTGAGGAGGCGATCGATGCCGGCGACCGGACGGGGAACTCGCAGGACGGGCTGGCGGAATCGCGTGTGGTGCGCGGCGTGGAAGCCGACAAAGCGCTCGCCTTTACTACCCAGGCCATCGAACACGCCAAAGGGCACGCCGATGGGCGCATTCCAGGATCCTACTACGCGCTTCAGGCGTGGGCGCTGGCGTTGCTGGGACGCACCGATGAAGCTGGCGAAGCGCTCGCGCAGGCAGAACGCGTGCCCGAACCGAACCCGCGCGCCAGCGCCAGCCTGCACTGGCGCGCCGGCATGGCGCTCCTCGCGATGCGGCAGACCGAAGAGGCCCGCAGGCACTTCCGATTGGCGTACGACCTGGACCCGCACGGCAAGTACGGCTCCCGCTGCCGGCAACACCTCGGCTGACTCTACCGCTCCGCGTCCACGCGAGCACGAGCGAGCAAGTCCGTCACGCCGAGTCGCGCCGCCCACAAGTTCATGTACTCCCAGTCGAGGTTCGGATTTTGGATGATGATGCCGCCGATGTCGCTCCACTGCCGGTCGGAGACCTCGCCGCCATCGCGATACCATCGCAGCTTGGCGAGGAGGGCGTCTTCCGGAGTCGCCACCGGGCAGAGTGTCGCGCCCTCAATTTTGAGTGGCGTGAGCGTGGCACGCTCCAATTCCGAATCGTGAAAATCAGTCGAAGCGGGAAATACGTCGAATTTCAAGGCGCTTCCGATGTGAATCAAATTGAATGCACGCCTCTGCTGTAGCGCCTGCTCCATCATTTCCAAATCGCAGTACCAACCAGGTCCTAAGACCTGAGCCAGTTTTCTTGCCTGCGCCGCAAAGATGAGAGCCACAAGGTCTCCATCCATCGTCGAACGCCAGACGCCGTGTGCGGATGAGGCCAGAGAGCCGCCCACCACGAACCGGATGCCGAGCGACTTCATCGCCGCGGTCAACTCGTTGAGACCCTGCGCCAGCGGGTCCGTCATAACGGCATTTCGGCGCCGTATACCTTGGCGTACAAATCGGCCCCGAGATTCAGGCGCGCGGCCCGGAGAAAAATCTCGCGGTCGCTGGCCTGCGGATACCGCTGCCGTAGGCCAGCCTCACCGAACTTGCGAACCATGGCGGAAAACTCGAAAGTCCGCTGTAGCTTTTCTTCCGGCGACATCTTCCGCATCAGGTCCATCAGCACCTTCCACGCTTCCGGCGATGTGTCGGCGGGCCGCATACCTACATTATAGTGGCCGGGCTACCGTGCCAGAATCTCCAGGTATCGCGCCACGGTTTCGATGCCGCGGTAGAAGTTCGGCAGATAGAACTTCTCGTTGGGCGCATGCAGGTTGTCGTCGGGCAGTCCGAAGCCCATCATCACGCTGGGAATCCCCAGGTAGCGGTCGAAGACCCCCACAATCGGGATGGAGCCGCCGCTGCGAATGTAGACCGTCTCCTGGCCGAACTTCTCCTGGAGCGCCTCGGCCGCTGCGTGGATGTAAGGATTGTCGGGGTTGGTCAACGAGGCAGCGCCCGTATGCAGCACCTTCAGTTCGGCGGTCACGCCCTTGGGGCACACGGCTTTCACCGCCGCCTGCATCTGCGCGATGGACTCGTCCACCTGCTGGTCGCCGACGAGGCGCGTAGAGATCTTGGCCACGGCGCGCGCCGGGATCACAGTCTTGGCGCCATCGCCGGTAAAGCCGCCGCGAATCCCGTGCACCTCGATCGTCGGCCGCGCCCACACCCTTTCAAAGAGCGGCACGCCCGGCTCGCCCACCAGCTCCTTGGCGCCCATTTCCTTTTCGGTGTACTCTTTCTCGTCGAACGGCAGGCGCGCCCAGGCGGCGCGCTCCTTCTCCGCCGGCGGCACTACGCGGTCGTAGAAGCCGGGAACCAGGATGTGGCCGTCGCGGTCTTTGAGCGCCGTCAGAATCTCGGCGATCGCCATGATGGGGTTGGGCGCGGCGCCGCCGTAGATGCCGGAATGCAGGTCGTGATCGGCGCCCTGCACGCTCAGCTCGTAGTACACCAGGCCGCGCAGCCCGATGCAGATGCTAGGCAGCTCGGGCGCGAACATCTCGGTATCGCACACGATCACGGCGTCGGCCTGCAGGCGCGGCGGCTTGGTCTTGACGTATTCTTCGATGTGCTCGCCGCCGGTCTCCTCTTCGCCTTCGAGCAGGAACTTC
>JBEKDV010000084.1:0-22437 GCA_050014175.1 Candidatus Solibacter sp.
CGTTGAAGTTGTTGTTGCCGTCGTTGGCCTTCATGCCGAAGGAGCCGAAGGCGGCCAGGGTGCGCTTGCCGGTGGCGGGATTGATCAGGTTCACGGAGTACTTGTCGAAGAGGTGATGGCCTTCGCCGCCAACGTAGCCCACCTGGGCGACGAAACCGTGTCCGACTTCGTGCTGCGCCACCAGGTCCCAGTTGTTGTAGGAGAGGTCCTTGCGGTGGCGGTCGATGGCCTTGGGGCTGAAAAGCTGGTTCTTGGGATCGAGGAATGCGACCAGAGGATAGGACAGGGCGGGGAAATCGGTGTTGGCCAGCGAGTAGCGCGGCACGGCGCTTTCCGCGGGATCGCTGAAGTCGTCGTTCTGGTTGCCGCCGAAGTAAACGCCGAAGCCGCCGCGGATCGTGGTCTTGCCGTGGAACGCGCGCGGCGCCCAGGCCATGCCGATGCGCGGGCCAAAATCCCTGGGGTTGGGAGAGTAGTAGGGTGTGCCCTTGGGGCAGAAGCCGCCGCAGCCGAGGATATCCACCACGGCCGAACGGTTCAGAATCTCGTGGGCCACCGAGTAATACTCGTAGCGCAATCCCAGATTCAGCGTCAGTTCGGAGTTCACTTTGAAATCGTCCTGGAAGTACCCCATGGCGAAGGTGCGCCGGTTGCCGACTACGCCCTCGCCCTGCAGGTACGTTGCCGACGCCGCGGCGTTATTGATGAAATCGGTGGGCGAGGCATAACTGATGGACTCGGTAGTCAGCGTGTTGCCGGAGTTATTCAGCCGGATGCGGCGGATTTCCACGCCGGTCTTGAGCGTGTGGCGTCCGCGCACCATGGTCAGGTTGTCGATGTAGTTGAACGTGGTGCCGACTTCGGTATCGAGCGAAGTGCCGCTGACTCCATCGAACGAAGAGACGGTGAGCGAGACGGGCGATGAGCCGTATCCCCAGTTGTGATAGTTGGCGCGGTTCAATCCGAATTTCACTTCATCCACGGTGGCGGAGGAGAAGATGTGCTGGAACTGCATTACGAAATTGGTGGGGACGTGCGGGATGACGTTGTGGCTGCCGAGAGCGTCGGTGGGGTTGTCGATGTAGGCGTTGTCGACGTTGTAGCGGGCGTAGGCGGTGCTGTTGTCCGAGAAGCGGTAATCGAAGCGGAACATGCCGGCGTCTTCTCGTACAGTATCCGTGGCCACATTGGTGACCTGGTCGGTGATGCTGTCGAGATGGACCGTTCCCACGGGATAGGCATTCACGATGGGTGCGAGCGCCGGCGACGTTGCCAGCACCTGGGCGCGGAACGCGGCATTGGGCACCACGTTGATCAGGGTCTCGCCGAGGCTCTGGCGCAAGCCTTCATAGTTGGCGTAGAAGAAAGCTTTGTCCTTGATGATGGCGCCCCCGAAACTGGCGCCGAACTGGTTCAGGGTAAACGACGGGAGGGTCGAACCGTCGAACGGCGAGCGGGCGTCCAACTTGTCATTGCGCAGAGCGTAAAAGGTGCTGCCGTGGTAATCGTTGCTGCCGGACTTGGAAACCACGCTGATCTGCGCTCCGCCGGCGGCACCGGCTTCGGCGGTATAGACGGCGGTGCTGACACGGAATTCCGCGATGGCGTCGAGCGCGATGTTCAGGCGTGTATCGGCCTTCTGCGTCTGTTCCTGCACGCCGCTGGTATCGATGCCGTCGAAGACGAAGTTGCTGTCGTCGAGCGAATGGCCGTTGAACTGGATGCTGCGCTGCGCGCCGTCGCCGAAATTCACGGCGCCGGGAGCGAGCAGCATGAGGCTGGCCCAGTTGCGCCCGCTGACGGGGATCTCTTTGATCTGCGCGGCTTCCACCAGGCCGCCGACTTCGGCGGAGGTGCGATTGAGCGTCTGCACTTCAGCCGTGACCACGACTGTCTCGGAGGTGCCGCCCACCTGCAGACTGGCATCCACAGTTCGCGGCTGCCCGACGGCCAGTTCCACGCCCTTGAACTCCGTCGGCTTGAAGCCTTCCTTGGAAAACGTGACGGTGTAGGCCCCGATGGGCAGGCCGGGGATCTGGTAGGTTCCGCCCGAACCGGTAGTGGTTTGGCGCCGGAAGCCGGTCTCGGCCGAAACGCTTTCGACCTTCGCGCCTTGAACTACGGCGCCGCTTGAGTCCGTAACGGTGCCGCTCAGAGATGCATGATCCACCTGTGCCACCACCGGCAGGCAGGCAAAAACAAGGAGCGCGAGGCTCCGGAGACGTTGGCTCATAAGAGAAAGACTCCAAGAATAATAGATATTCAGAGTATGGAATCTCACTATGGTGGGAGGATGAAGGATTGCACACAGTTTGGTTACGATCCGCAAGCCGATTGCGGAACGCCGCCAGGTGCGTTCGCAAATGCTTCCGCGGCGGCGCTGCGAGATCGCTGATTCCGACCAGACATTAATCGGTGGAAATGGCTTCCCTGGCGCGAACTCCGGGTGACGGCAGATTCAGCCGGCAGCGGCCTAAAAGCGCCGCCCGTCCGCGACTCGGAGCCCGCCGGACTGGACCCACAACCGGGGAACGAGGCGCCCCTCAAACACAGGTTCAGGGGCGGGAACACGAGGGCTGTCGGTGGCTTGCAGTCCGGCCTGCTGAGGTCCGGGCGGTGATGCCGTACTCTGACGCCGGCACAGGTCACATGCGCACTTCGATTCGTTTGGGTTCACAAGGACAGACTCTCGGCTCATATTACAGTCCGCAGGAAATCTGTATGGTGACAGAAAGGTTAATTCTGTGTTCCAAGGCGGTCCGGATAGTTTCTCCTTTAGAACCAGGGGACACCGGCGGGGCTGCCGTCAACTTGAAATTCAGCCGATTCGGACTACGTTGTGCCGTTACCTCGCAGTCTGGCGTTGCTGCCGTGACGCCGTGATCACGAGTAGACGCTGAGCCCGGCGCCGGTGAAGGCGATACTCGAAGCCAGTGTGCGGGACGTCTGCGCCAGCAGGGCTGGATGCCGCCGCTGGAGGAAACGCCACAGGGCTCGATCCTAAATGTCCCAATCGTGCACGTAGGTTTTCTGTTTTTCCGCCCAGTGGCGAACGAGCGAGGCGAAATTGGCACCGTCCACGATCCCGGCAACGCTTTTGTCCACGGTTCGCCACAGGTCGCTGAACGGAGTCTCGCGCTTGGGGTCTTTCTTCTTCTGGGGGGATCCATCGACAAACCTCAGCACCTCACCAACGGTGATCGCTTCCGGACGCCGTGTCAGGTGGTAGCCGCCGCCGGCGCCCCGCTGCGACTGCACGAAGCCGCCCTGTTTCAGCGACGATAAGATCAACTCCAGGAACTTCTGAGGAATTCCCTGCCGCTCCGCGATGGTCGCGATCTTGACGGGTTCGTCGGTGTTCTGCGAGGCCAGGTCGAAAATGGCCTGAAGGGCATACTGGCCTTTGGATGAGATGTTCATAAATTGCCGCGCGAAATGGAGGCTGGCGTGTGTGGCGCCCGCCTCCCCGCGATTACGCGATGCCTTCGAAGAGGACCGACGTCAGATAGCGTTCGCCCGAGTCCGGAAGAACGACCACAATCGTCTTTCCCGCAAACGAGGGTTGCCTGGCCAGGCGCGCGGCCACCGCCGCCGCAGCCCCGCTCGAAATGCCGCTCAGAATGCCCTCTTCGCGAGCCAGGCGGCGGGCCGTTTCGATGGCTTCTTCGTTGGTGACGGTCTCCACGCGGTCCACCACGGAAAGATCCAGCGTGTCCGGAATAATGCCCGCGCCGATGCCCTGAATCTTGTGCGGCCCCGGCTGAATCGGTTGCCCGGCGAGTTTCTGCGTGATCACGGGGCTGTTCGCCGGTTCGACCGCCACCGAGGTGATGGCCTTGCCCCGCGTCCGCTTGATGTAGCGGGAAACGCCGGTGATGGTGCCGCCGGTTCCCACGCCGCTCACCAGAACATCCACCTCACCGTTCGTGTCGTCCCAGATTTCCGGGCCCGTCGTGCGGAAGTGAATATCGGGATTGGCGGGGTTCTTGAACTGCTGTAGCAGCAGGTAGCGTTTCGGGTCGGAGTTGTAGATCTCCTCCGCCTTGGCGATGGCGCCGGGCATTCCTTTCGCGCCCTGGGTGAGCACCAGGTTGGCGCCGAAAGCCTTCAGCACCTTGCGCCGCTCCAGTGACATGGTCTCGGGCATGGTCAATGTAATCGGGTAACCGCGCGACGCCGCAACGAACGCCAGTGCGATCCCTGTATTGCCGCTGGTCGGCTCCACCAGCTCCACGCCGGGCTTCAGCAGCCCGCGTTCCTCGGCGTCCCAAATCATGGAGGCGCCGATCCGGCACTTCACCGAGTAGGAAGGGTTGCGGCCTTCGATTTTGCCGTACACCTTCGTTTCCGAGCCGCTGACAATGCGATTGAGCTTGATGAGCGGAGTGTTTCCGATGCTGAGTGAGTTGTCTTCGAACGATGCCATGTGCGTTTACTCCTGTGAGATTTGTAAGGCTTGGTCCAGATCGGCCTTGATGTCTTCGATATCCTCGATCCCCACCGAGACGCGAATATAGTCCGGCGTGACCCCGGTCTCGGCCTGTTCCTTCTCCGTAAGCTGGGAATGCGTGGTCGATGCCGGATGAATTACCAGAGTCTTGGCATCCCCGACGTTGGCCAGATGGCTGGCAAGCTTCACGCTGTCGATGAATTTGACGCCGGCTTCTTTGCCGCCGCGCACGCCAAAACCTAGAATCGCTCCCGCGCCCTTGGGCAGATACTTTTTGGCATTCAGGTAGTGCGAGTGGTTGGGAAGACCGGGGTAGTTCACCCAAGTCACGGCGGGATGCTTCAGCAGCCACTCCGCCAGTGCCTGCGCGTTCCGCGTGTGGCGTTCGAGGCGCAGGTGCAGGGTCTCGACGCCCAGCAGCAGGAGGAACGCCGCAAACGGGCTCTGTGTGCCCCCGGTGTCGCGTAGCCAGTGGGTGCGGATGTGGATGATGTACGCCAGGTTGCCGAGCGGCTTGAGCGCCTCGGCGAAGATAATGCCGTGGTACGAGTCGCTCGGTTCGGTGAACTCCGGCCACTTCTTGGGATTGTCCGCCCACTGGAAATTGCCGCTATCCACGATGGCGCCGCCGATGTGCACTCCGTGCCCGCCCAGGAACTTGGTGGTCGAGTAAACCGCGATATCGATGCCGTGCTCGAAAGGCCGGAAGAGCGCCGGCGTCAGTACCGTGTTGTCCACGATCACGGGCAAGCCGTGCTTGTGGGCTGTGTCGGCGATGGCGCGAAAATCCGGGACGTCGTTCTTAGGATTCCCGACCGATTCCAGGTACACCAGACGGGTGTTCTCATCCACCAGTTTGTCGATCTCCTCGGGATGATCGGAATTGAAAAACCGCACCTCGATGCCCAACTTCTTCAAAGTCTGCGTGAAGAGCGTCCAGGTGCCTCCGTAGAGGCTGGTGGCGGAAATGAAGTTCTGCCCGGCGTGCGTGATGGTCAGGATCGCGGCGACGATGGCCGCCTGGCCCGAGGCGAATGCCAATCCACCGATGCCGCCATCGAGCGCGGCCAGCCGCTTCTCCAGCACGTCGTTGGTGGGGTTCATCAGGCGCGAGTAGATGTTGCCGAACTCGCGCAATCCGAAGAGATTCGCCGCAGTGTCGGCGTCCTTGAAAACGTAGCTGGTCGTGGCGTAAATCGGGACCGCCCGTGCCGTCGTCGTGGGGTCGGGTTCCTGGCCGGCATGAAGGGCGAGCGTGCCGAGTCCGCGTTTCTGTTGTGCGTCTGCCATGTTGAATGTTCTCCGGTGTTGCCGTCTATAGTCCGTACGATATTCCCAGGGCGAATTGGTGCCGCGCTTTCAGATTCACGCCTGGCTCGATCACGCCGGCCGCCTGGGCCACACCGAAATCGATATTGAATTTCCGCTTCGCCAAGGGCACAATCCGAGCGGCATAAGTGATGGTGGTCGGCACGTCCGCGCCCGGCAGGTTTTGCACCTGGTGCGGCTCCTGTGAAAACTCCGACCCGAAGATGAGTGTGCTCTTGGCCGGTCCTGTGAACACGAACGCCGCCGCTCCGAAGAGCCGGCCTTTGTACCCCGGCGCATTCCCGGCAAGCCCGTAAACGGAAGCGTTGGTCGCCTTGTATCCGAGGTTCAATACGATTGGCACTGCTTTGGTCTGCGTGATGGTCTTGCTCGCCACCGCGTAGAAATCCGCATTGGTGTAGCTCTTGTTAGGCGTTGCGAGTAACCCGCTGACGTTACGATCCTGGGTACGCGCCACAAAGCCTGCGGAGAAGGCCGGAAGCCAGGCTTGTTTTCCGGCGTTTTCCTTCACCAGATTCACTTTTGCGTGCAGCAGATTAAAGCCAGAGTCCCACAACGGGCTGAGGCCCGCCGTGCTGCCCTGTTGGTGGATGTCGCGCGTGTACCCGAATTCCACCCGTCCTCCAATACCTTCCGTGACCGAAACAGTGTGAAAATTGCCCAGCACGCTGCCGGCGTTCAGGAAATGATACGCCACAATCGGGCGCCCGAAGCCGTTCGCGGGGGATGCCGCCGTGTAGGCAAGCGGTGTGATAAAGACGCCAGTCTGGCCGTCCCAATTCAGGCTCTGAGCGGCCGCTGCGCCGGCGCCCAGGAACCCGGCGAGCAGCAGGGTGGCCGCCCTGCTCACTCGTCCGAATAAAGTGTTTAAGTTCGCATTGTCCATTATGTCAATAGAGTATATTACATATCGAACGGAGCGGTAAAGGACTTGCGACTTCGACACTTCACGCAGGATGATGTATCTTATTCATTCTAAGTATCTTATTCAAGATAAAAAAACTGCCTAAAGTCGATAGACATGAGTGTGATTGACCCGCGCATGCCGAGAATGCGTTTGCTTCGCGCGCTCAGCCGGTGGTATAAGAAGTGAGGAGAAAATATCGTGGCTGATGAGAACGTCCCGCGTCAATCCTTAGGTGAACAGGCTGCATTTCAGCTCGCCAACGTCACCAAGACCGCCCCTCAGTACGGAGCGATTACGCCCCGCTGGCTGGTTCGCCTTCTGGACTGGAAACCGCTCGAAGCCGGAACCTTCCGCCTCAACCGTGTGGATGAGGGCAAGGCCGTTGAAGTCACCTGCGGCCAGGTCGAAGAGACACCCTTGCCGGGAACGTACGTCCAGTACGAAGAGAACCCGAAGGAATACAAGTTGGGCGCCATCAGTGCGGTGCTGAATGTTCATACCCGGGTATCCGATCTCTTCAGCAAGCCTTACGACCAGATCGGAGAGCAACTTCGCCTCATCATCGAGAGTATGAAGGAACGGCAGGAAAGCGAACTCCTCAATAGCGCCGATTACGGGTTTCTGAACAGCGTCGCGCCGCAGCAGCACCTGAAGACCAGAACAGGTCCGCCGACGCCGGACGACCTGGACGAATTGCTGACCAAGGTGTGGAAGGAACCGTCGTTCTTCCTGGCTCACCCGCGATCCATCGCGGCGTTTGGGCGCGAATGTACGCGCCGCGGCGTTCCCCCGCCGACCATCACGTTGTTCGGGAACCCATTTCTCACCTGGCGCGGCATCCCCCTGGTCCCCACCGACAAGATTAAGGTCAAGAACTCAGATAACAAGTCGAAGATCCTGCTGTTACGTGTTGGCGAACGAAAGCAAGGATGCATCGGATTGTTCCAGTCCGGACTTCCTGGCGAGCAAAGCCCCGGACTGTCGGTCCGCTTTATGGGCATCGACAACCGAGCCATAGCCTCGTACCTGGTATCGCTGTACTGCTCGACTGCCGTGCTTACCGACGATGCCATCGCCGTGCTCGGAGACGTCGACGTGAGTAACTACCATGAGTACAAATGAAGCCGGATGGGGCGGCTTGCCCCCGGGTGTGCCGGATCCGGAAGTTCTCGCGCGCATGGCCGCCGAGTTTTTCGCAACCGCGCCCCAGCGGCCGGGCACGCATAACGCCAGCCCTGAGGGAGTGCCGGCAGGTCCGGCGGCCCCGCCGGTGACCCAGCCGTCCGCACCGGCAATTCCGGGCGGCGCGGGGGCCTTCGATTCCGCGGCGGGGCCTGCGTTTTCCTTTTTACAGGACGCCCGGCCGTTATTCAGCGTACCAACGGCGGCGGCGCAACCGGGTCTGGGCGGCGTGCCGAGGCAAGCGGCGGAGGCCGGAGGACCGCCCACGCCGGCAGTTCCGGCGGGCCTGGGGTCCGTGGATTCCGCTTTCCCCACCTTTTCCTTTCTGGAGGAAGCCAGGCCGCTGTTTTCGTATCCGCCTGCGGCGCCGGGACCCGTGCCGGTGTTCGAACCGGCGGACGCCCGTCCCGAGTTTTCGGGCCTGAACGTCTCGTCGCAGGCCTTCGACGTGGAAACCATCCGCCGGGACTTTCCGATTCTGCGCGAGCGCGTGAACGGCCGTCCGCTGGTCTGGCTGGACAATGGCGCGACCACGCAGAAGCCGCAGAGCGTAATCGACCGCCTCAGTTACTTCTACGCTCATGAGAATTCCAACGTCCACCGCGCGGCGCATGAACTGGCGGCCCGGGCGACGGACGCGTACGAATCCGCCCGCGAAAAGGTCCGCCGCTTCCTGAATGCGGGCGCAGCGCGCGAAATCGTCTTCGTGCGTGGCGCGACGGAAGGGATCAACCTGGTGGCCCAAAGCTGGGGGCGTCAGAACATCCACAAGGATGACGAGATCGTTATCACGTGGCTGGAACATCACGCCAATATCGTGCCTTGGCAGATGCTGTGCTCCGAAAAAGAAGCGCGGCTTCGGGTGGCTCCGGTGGATGACAGCGGACAGGTGATTCTCGAGGAATACGAAAGGCTGCTCGGCCCGCGGACCCGGCTGGTCGCGGTCACCCAGGTTTCTAACGCCCTGGGCACCGTGACCCCGGTGCGGGAGATGATCGAAGCGGCTCACCGGCATGGCGCGACAGTGCTGGTCGATGGGGCGCAGGCGGTCTCGCACATGCGCGTGGATGTGCAGGCGCTGGATTGCGACTTCTACGTGTTTTCGGGCCACAAGTTGTTCGCGCCCACCGGCATCGGGGTGGTATACGGCAAGTCCGCGATTCTGGATACTACGCCCCCCTGGCAGGGTGGCGGGAACATGATCCAGGATGTGACCTTCGAGAAGACAATCTACAACACCGCGCCGGCGCGGTTCGAGGCCGGCACCGCCAGCCTTGCCGACGCCGTGGGGTTGGGTGCGGCCATCGACTATCTCGACCGCGTCGGAATGGAGAATATCACCCGCCGGGAGATCGACCTGCTTCACTGCGGGACGGCGGCGCTGGAAACCGTTCCCGGCCTGCGCATCATCGGCACGGCCCGCGAAAAGGTGGGTGTGCTGTCCTTCGTGCTGGACGGCGTTCGCACGGAGGAAATCGGCGAGTATCTCAACCGGGAGGGCATCGCGGTGCGCGCCGGACATCATTGCGCACAACCCATACACCGGCGTTTCGGCATCGAGAGCACGGTCCGCGCGTCACTGGCGCTCTACAACACTTGCGAAGACATAGACTCCCTCGTGGCGGCGCTCCGGCGTCTCGAGTCCGGGCGGCGCCACCGTAACCCATGAAGGGCCTGCGTGCGTCGTTGACACCGTCCAATTTGACCCAAGCCCTGATGGCGTCCTATGTTGACGTGGGCGGGATCAATCATGTGGACGGCAAGAACCTGCCCTCGAAGCATGCCATCGCCGACATTACGCTCGATCTGCTGCGCTTGTTGTTTCCCGGCTTCTTCGACGAAAGGCCCATCCACTCCTCCGAAATTGGCGCCGTAACCAGCGCGCTCCTCGATAGTGTGCTGGGACGTCTGGAGAACGAGATCGGGAAGAGCCTCGAATACGCCCCGCCCACCGGACTCGGGGACGCGGACCTGGCCGATCGGGCGCGCACGCTGGCGCTCAAGTTCCTCGGCAGCCTGCCCCGGGTTCGAGAACTGCTCCAAACCGACACGGAGGCAGCTTACGAAGGCGACCCCGCCGCGTCCAGCAAAGACGAAGTGATCGTTGCGTATCCGTTCATCGAAGCCATAGCCGTCCAACGGCTGGCGCACGAACTCTATCTCGACGATGTCCCGCTGATTCCGCGTATCATGACCGAATGGGCGCACGCCCGGACCGGACTGGATCTTCATCCCGGGGCGCAAATCGGCACGCACTTCTTCGTGGATCACTGCACGGGGACCGTGGTAGGCGAAACGGCGGTCATCGGCAACCACGTCAAGATGTACCAAGGGGTGGGCCTGGTGGCGAGATCGCTCGCCGCGGGGCAGACGTTGCGCGGCCAGAAACGTCATCCCACCATCGAAGATCGGGTCACGGTATATGCCGGAGCCACCATCATCGGGGGCGACACGGTAGTTGGGGAAGGCAGTACGATCGGCGCCAGTGTCTTCCTCACAACCAGTGTTCCGCCGAATTCACTGGTTGTCCTGGAGGCGACGAACGTGAAAGTGATCCCGAAGAAGTCGCGCGAGAGCTTCGTGCCGGACTATCAGATCTGAGGCCGCGCCGCGCGCCGATTTCGCTCGCTCTTCCGGCTAGTATTTCCGAACTCGATGGTCCACCCGGTCCGACCAGGCGTGAATCCCGCCGGTGAGGCTGCGGACGTTGGGAAATCCGGCCTTGCTCAGAAGCTGGACTGCCTTTGCGCTGCGTGTTCCCATTTTGCACAGCGCAATGATCTCACGGCTGGCATCGAGTTCCTGTACGCGCGCCGGCAGCTCGGCCAGCGGAATCAGGTGTCCGCCGATGTTGGAGATCTCGAATTCGTCTTCCTCCCGGACATCGAGCAGGAACAGGTTCTCGCCGGCGTCGAGCCGCCGCTTGAGTTCTTCCACTTGAATCGCAGGTATGCTCATCTTGCCTGGGCCCTCGTCAATCCCCTTTTGGTGCCAAAAGCGGATCCAGCTCGATTGTGGCACAAAATGACCCCAATGTCTATCGAGAATCCGGAGCACCGAAGCCGTTACTATACCGTCGAAAGATACTAAAGTCGATAGAGTTTTAGGGATTTGATTGTCGGCCTAGAGTCGGCCTAGATATGATACATCACGGGTTCCAGGACGCTCCTGGCCCTGGCCGACTCCACCTGCCTGATCAAGTCTGCGAGAGTGGTACGGTCTAATACATTCGCGATCGCATCCCGGACCTGCCGCATGATGATTCTGGTCCCGCAGGATTCGACATCTCCGCACTCTTCGCAGGGCCTGAAGGCCGTTTCACTGGCGCAGGGAAGCGGCGCCAAGGAACCCTCCATCAGGCGAATCAGGGAGCCGATGGTAATTGTGGACGGGGGGCGGTTGAGCTGATAGCCGCCCCGCGGGCCTTTCTTGCTATCGAGAAGACCGCTGCCCTTTAGATCCAGGAGGATCAGTTCCAGAAACTTGATAGGGATGGTTTCCTGTTTGGAGAGAGTGGCGATGAGGACGGGCCCCTGACCGTAGCGACTCCCCAAGGCGAGCATTGCCTTTAAGCCGTACTGCGTTCGCTTCGAGATCGTTCTCATGTGTGCTGTATACAGCGTACTGCATTCACAGAAAAGCAGGAACATCCGAGGAAGGTGGGCGGGGTCCGCGTTGCGACTTGACGGTCTTTTGATTTCACTGTCACCCCTGGGGTGAGACAGTAAGGCCTCACCCGAAGAAGGATGACGCCGCTGTGGCACGATGGCGGATGCGGCTCATGAGACGCTGCAGGTGGACTTGCCCCTCGGGCCACGGACCGTGCCCGGAATCCGTATTGATGTGGCCGGCGGCGCCGGCGTCGATCAGTGTACTGCCCCACTCGGCGGCCAGCCGAGCGGCGGCGTCAAGAGCGGCGTAGGGATCGTTCCGGCTGGCAACCAATATCGTGGGGAATGGAAGAGTGCTGCGCGGCACCGGCGTGAAACTGGCCAGCGAAGGCAGGCATCCGGGCGCGGAGATGAGGTCGGGAGGCGCCACCAGCATGGCTCCGCGCACCCTTCCCCAAGCACAACCTTGCGTGGCTGCCCACCACGCGACGGCCAGGCAGCCCAGGCTGTGGGCAACCAGCACAACCTCTCCGGCAGCCGAGAGCACGGACTCTTCCAGCCTCGCTACCCACTCCGGGCGGTAGACGTTATGCCAGTTCCGCTGTTCGACGGGCCGGTATTCGGGATGCTCGCGTTCCCAAATGGTCTGCCAGTGCGCCGGGCCCGAACCGGCCCACCCGGGTACAATCAGGACGGCCGGATCGGCGCCGGTATCCTGATCCAACACTTGACTGTTTGTGAACCCCATACTTGGCCCTTCCCTGAGATCGCCGGCTACTTCTTCCCCTTGGGAACAGAAGATGTGACGGGCGGCAGCGGCGCGGGGTCGAGGTATCCGCGCGTGCCATCCGGCCGAATCGGCCCCGGTCCGAATCCCAGGTGATCGCGGTCGACATTGTTTTCGCTGCACGCATATTCCGCGAGCAATTGGCCCGACTCCCCGGCCAGCCATGTGCGGGAATAGGTGAACGGCTTGGTGTAGAATTTCTTGTCTTCGATGAGAGTTTCCACGTGGAGATGCGCCGCATCCGGCCGCGTCCAGCGTTCCACCACGTGCAGCGCATCGCTGTGCGGGTTGCCGTTCTCGTCGGCCCATACCTGCGAGTCCTTGAAGCCGATGGAATCGATCACCAGGGTGTCGCCTTCCCAGCGCCCGATCTCTTCACCGAAGAATGACGGGTCGGGATCTTCGGAGTGCTGGCGGCCATCCACCGGAATCAGGCGGTAGTAGGTGTAGAAATAGAGGAACGAGACCAGTTTGGGCGTCTGCATCACCATGAACGGCAGCCCGCTGGCATTATGCCGAGGCATCCCGCCGATGATGCACACGGCTTCCGGGTCTACGGTTGCCGTGAGGTTGTGTTTCTGCGCGGCCTCTCCCTCCGGAGTGAAGGGCAGCTTGAACCCGGGAAGGTCTTTGCCGATGTTGCCGACGGGTTTGGTTTTGCGGTCGCCCTTCCAGAATCCATTGAAATCCGGGTGACCGTCGGCGGTTCGCGGGGCCGGCTTGGCGGGTCCCGAGGGTTCCGAACCAATCAGGTCGCCGTAGGGGTTCTCGGCGGGCGCGCCGGTTGCAGGTTTGGACCGCGTGGTTTGGCCCAAAGCTGGCGACATCAGGAAAGGCGCCATCAGCAACGAGGCTAGCGCCGGAAGGAATCGTTTCGCTTTCATCATGCAAGCTCCGAGTTTGAAGTTCTTATCTTGACGTTATACCATAAACGTTGTATTGTCGATAGGATTAGTGGATTACAGGAGGGAAACGTGAAAGTGAAGATTTGGACGGGGCTGGCCTGCTTAATACTGGGTGTGGCAGCGCCGCTATTGGCCCACCACTCGTTCGCCGCCGAATTCGACGCGACCAAAGCGGTGCGCTTGACCGGGACGCTGACCAAGATCGAATGGACCAATCCCCATTCGTACTTTTACATCGACGTGAAGAACGAGAAGGGCGTGGTGGAGAATTGGGCCTGTGAAGGGGCGCCTCCGGGCGCGTTCTCGCGCAGGGGATTCAAGAAGGGCGACCTCAAGGTGGGAGACACTCTGGTGGTGGATGGCTACCGTGCCAAGGATGGCTCGCGGCTGATGGATGCGCGCCGGGTTACGCTGCCCGACGGACGGAACATTTATGGCGGCACGCCCGGGGATGACGGGCCGGGCGATACCCCACCGCCGGCGAAATAGCAGACCGGCGCGTCGCGTCAGGGGCGATGCGGCGGGCGCTTTTCGGGATGGAGGTCATGGCAGGCCCGGCACGTGGCTTCGAGCCTGCCATAGGCCTGGTTCGCCTGGTCGAACCGACCGGCTTTGGCGGCTCGCACGACCTGCCGGGATGCCTCGAGATTGTCCGCCGCCAGTTTCCGCGCATCCTCCTGTCCCGCCCTCTTCCAGTACGCTGTTTCCCGCGCCCCGGCCCCGGCAAGTTTCCGCGCTAATGCGGCGGCCTTCGGTCCCTCCCTGGCGTCCAGCGCGTCTTTCAAATCGTCCTTCCATTCCTGCGCCTGGTCCATCGCCTGCTTGCGACTGGAAGCATCGCCGGCCGCATACACCGCGGCGAGAGCGAGCAGCGCTACGAGTAGTTTTCCCTTCATCGTGTGTCTCCTCAAAAAAAACCGATGGCCCGTCCGGCGAGTCCGACGGACAACCAGAGTGCCAGTGACACCGCCGCGACCAGCTTCAGCCCCGCCGTAGGGGCAGTATCCTCCGGCACCCCAGAGAGTCTGCGATTCAGCGCGAAGTGCAACGCCAGGGCGAGTACAAACAGCAGCATCTTCAGGCGGAAGGCCGGGTGGTAGTAGCACTTCATGGCTTCGGCGGTGATGAGCAGCGTTCCTGAGATGCCGGTGAGAATCAGGCTGCCCAGGAACAGGCGCGAAAGATCGCGGGCCACGAAGGACGCCGGCAGACGGCGGAGACCGATCCCGAGAATGCCGAGATCCACTACGAGGACCGTGCCGCCCAGGCAGGCGAGCGCGAGCAGGTGCACCATCTCCACGACGGCAAATCCCCACTTCGAATCCCGCATGACCGCGAAGATGGGGGCGTGGGCGGCCCACTGAAATAGAGGGAGCAGAGACATGCTAGTAATAGGCGATGGCCCGGCCGGAGATGATGATCCCGCTCCACACCGTCAAGGAAAGCACGGCGGCGAGGCGCGCACGGCGGGGCGTGATTCGGGCATCGTCCCAGACTGCAACGCTGCGGTAGATGGTGGAGTGAAACACCAGCGGATTGAGTCCGGCAATCAGCAGGAGCAGCATTTTGACACGAAACGCCGGGTTGGCGTAGGATTTTGCGGCCTCTGCCAGAAAGAGCAGCCCTCCGCTTACGAACATGGCGATAAAGCCGGCCCAGGTCAGCGGCAGTAACTGGCCGGCGACCTGCGATACGCGCTGCTGCTTCAACACGAGGCCGAGCAGCCGCAGGTCGACAATCGCGACGGTGCCGGCCAAAAGCGTAATCGCGAGGACATGAACGGTCTCGACAATCGGAAAGACCAGGTCCGATTCGCGAAGCGACGTGGCGATGCCGGTGTCGTTGATCCACTGGCAGATTTGAAGAAGAGACATGGAGAATACGACTATCTTGATGTAGAATACGGCCTTTCCGTTGGCCCGTCAATGCATACTGTATAAACTCCATCGAAGTACTCGACAATTCTCTTGACAGGCAGTAAAACCCAGCTTATTCTATGAACTCATGACCCGCAATCCCATCCCTTCCTGCTGTCGTATCTGCATCTGTAGTTAGGCTGAGCATCCCCGCGTCCGCGGTGCCGGCCTTTCTCCTCCACGATTCATCAACAAGACGCGCCCGCGCCTTCCCTCACTGTCCATTCCGATTCGAGTGAGTGCCTGTGTCTTCGCGTCCGCGGCATGGAAAGGAAATCGTCAATGAAGCTGTAGAAGACTACACCGGGGGCCGATGTCCTTCGCTGCTACCGAGAAGTGACCCAGTAGCGCTCGATTGAAGTGACCCACCCCGGGAACAGGATTGGGAACCGGGCGGCATCATCCACGCCGCAGGCGTGCGGCCGTTTCGGCGAGGGTACGCGGCGATATCATCCGCGCCGAAGGCGCGCGGTGTGGGGTGGGGGATTTCGTTCGGGGATGGGATCGGGGCTATCGTGCCGAGGCGGCACGTTGGAGTTTGTGGCGGAGGTACTGAAAGTATTCCTGGCTGACCTTTAGTTGCAGCACTTCTTCGATTACCGGCGAAAAGTACGCCAGTGAGCGGATCGTTCCCAGCGGCACCGCGCCGGGGGGCCGTATCATTCGCCGCGTCGCAGCCAGGACGAGCGCGTTCTCGACCGCTTCCAGCGGTACGCCGCGTTCGTGCAGTCGGGCGGCGAGCAATCGGTCCGCACGATGCACCGCGCCCGACGTACCCGGCGTCGCACGATACGCTTCCAGCAGCCGGCGCACATAGTCGCGGTGATCGATCGGTGGACCGTCCATGAGTTCAGCCCTGCAGTTCGCGCAGCGAAGGACCGTCGATGGCCACCGTGTGGCAGTAATGCCGCACGCGACTGAGCAACGCGTCCACCATCGACTTATTGCCGAGAAAGTTGTGCCACTCGTCATAGATCAAATTCGTTGTAATGATTGTCGAGTGCCGGTTATAGCGTTCCTCCATCAGCTTGAAGAAAGTGTTCGATTGTTCGGGCTTGAGATTCAGATACCCTAACTCATCGACTAATAGGACGTCCAGGCGAGCCAGTCGATTGAGTAACTTGCGCGTGGAGCGGTCGGCCAGCGAGGCGTACATTTCGTCGAACAGATCCTGCGCGCGGATGAACTGGCACCGGTAGCCATTTTGCAAAGCCTTCAACAGGAGCCCGCACGCCAGTCCGGTTTTGCCTACGCCGGTCTTCCCCGTGAACACCAGATTCTCGTGTTTGGCGACGAAGTCGAGTTCGGCGAAGCCGCGGATCTGCTTGCGGCTCACGCCGGGCTGGCGCGACCAGGGGAACGATTCCAGCGACCAGCGCTCCGGCAGATTGGCTCGACGGATGCGCCACTCCAGCGCGCTATCCTGCCGCTCGTGCCATTGCGCACGCAACAGACCGGCGACGAACTCCGAGTAAGAGGTCTGCGCTTTCTCGGCGGCGTGTAACTGTTCGTCGTAAACACCCAGCATGCGCCGCAGCTTGAGATTCTTCAGCAGTTGTTCCAGTTCTTCAGTCATGGGGATCGGTGTCCGTATCCAGCAGCAGAAAGTAGTCGCGCGCCACGCGGCGCAGAATCATTCGCTCCAAGCGGTCGAGATCGTAGAGTCCATACTGGGCGGCTTCGCGCACCGCGGCGAGGAACGGTTCGCGCGGATACTCCCGCAGCAGCCGCAACAGTTGCCGCAGGGCAAGAACCACCACCTTGCGGCCTTTTTGCTTCAGCGCCGCCACATAGAGTGCGGTTTCCGGCGCGGCTTCGACGATCGCCTTTTCCTCCGGGTGCGGGTCGCTGCGCTTGATCCCCGCCCCACGCGGCGGCCGATGGGCGGCCAGCGTGATGCGCTGCTGGAGCGGCGTCACCGCGCGCTCATGCGCCACGATGTGGCGCGCGTCGAGTTCAATCTCCAGTTTGTCCCGCGTCTCTCGAACCTCCACGCGACGCCCGATCCAGGCGACCGGCACCGAGTAGCGAATGGTGTTCACCGAGACGTAGCCTTCCACGTCCACCGTGCGCGAATGCAAGCGATACGGCTCGGGAATCCACGACGGCAGCGGCTTCAGGTGCTGCCGTTCCACCACGAATAACTCGCGGGGAACGGCGCGGATATATTTCTTGTAAGTGGAGTTGACCTTGTCGCACCACTGCCGCGCCTGGCTGTTCAGATCCTCCCAACTGGCGAACGTGCGGCCTGCCAGAAAGTTGCTCTCTATAAACCAGAATGGCCGTTCCACGCGCGCCGAGCGGTTGGCATCGCCGCGCTCATGTGCCACGAAACGGAACCCGAAACGATCCGCGAACGCCTCCATCTCGGGCACCGGAATCATCTCGCGTCCGGTGCCCCGCAACACCACCACATGCGTGTTGTCGATCATCACGCGCTCGACCACGCCGCCCGTATGCCGCAACGCGTCGGTGAGAAATACCTTACAGTCAAATCGGTTGAAAGTTGGGTTGATCTGGAAGAACAACATCCGCGAGTAGCACAAGACACCGGAGGCGGTCTGCGCCTTGTACTTCCTGCCGCCCACCTCGACGGAGTGCGGAGACGTATCGTGCTGCATCTCCGCGCCTGGTTCGAAGTGATACTGGCCCGCCGCTTTAATCGGCGTTTGCCCGATGCCCTGCCTCCGGCAGAAACCCGTCAGGGCCTGATACGACAGCACCGCACCGCCCGCCACCAGATCCTCATGGACTCGCACGAGATTCCCCTTGCACGACAACAAAAGCTCCAGGATCTGTGCGCGGTACGGTTCCGCTTTCTCCGCCCGTTGGATCTCCGGCACGTCGATGGAGTTTGCTCGCAGCACTTTGCGCACCGTCAGGCGCGACAACTGCAGCACGTGAGAGATCTCGCGTTTGCTCACTCCCTTCGCGCTCAGTTCCAGAATCGCGGTTCGTTGTGCCTGGCTCAGCATGTTTCGGCTCCTGTTCCTTTTCGATTCGCGCCGTCATCCGGTTGAGTTCCCGGCGCGCGTTTTCGAGTTGGCCCTGCGCTTGTTTCTGTTGCGGGCCGGTCATCTCCGGCAGGGCTTCGGCGAGCCGCCGGCCGGCGCGACGCAGGATGGCGATAGCCATATCCAGATCGCGCTCCACTTGTTCGACCGCCGCCGGCTTGGCCGCCAGTGGCTGCCGCTGCGTTTTCAAAAACAGTTCCGGCTCGGTGAGAATGCGCTCGCGAACCGCACGGGTGCCGTCCCGCCAGCCGGCATAGAGTTGGCCGGCTTGCCGCGTGTCGCAACGGTGCTTCACGAAAGCGGCGGACATCCGCTCGCAATCCTCCACCTTGACGCGCGCCATCGGCACCAGATACTTCATCGCCAGTTGCGCGCCCAGCATTCCTTCGCGCACCTGCTGCTGGATCGCTTCCGGCAGTAACTCCACCAGCGCCAACCGCCGCGATACCCAGCTCACGCTGCGGTCGAAGCGGCGCGCCAGGTCATCGAGACCGTAACCGAATCGCTGTTCCATCTCCGCCAACAGCCAGCCTTGCTCGAGCGCGGTCTCGTGCTCACTGAAACGCAGCGAACGATCCAGCAGCAGGGCTTCGGCCTCGCCCATCGGCCACTCCACCGCTTCCACCGTGTCCCGGCCGAGTTGTTGGAGCGCCGCGATGCGCTTGTAGCCATCGATGACCAGGTAACGGCCGGGCTGGCCGGCGGCGGCCACCACGACGATGGGCGTCTGCTGGCCGCTGTCAGCCAGCGACGCCAGCAACCGGCGCTGCCGGTGCGGCTCGCGGACTCGCAAATGCTCCCATCGCCGGTCCAGTTGGTGAAACTCCAGTTGCATGGATCGCCGTCCGGGTTTCAGTATGCTCGAAGCCGGGACTGGTCTTTTCGGGCAGAACCGGAAGTCTGCCCGAAAGTCCCGTGGGATCAATGAGATACGCTCTGAAGTGGTCTTTCGCAACACGGATGATTAGTGAACCCATAACCCCAATGAAATCAGCTCCTTGCACTCCGAAGTGGTCTTTCGCGACATCCCAGGGAAGTTGGTTCAATGGCGCCGGCAATCGCAGCGGCTCCGGCGGTTGTTGTGCTTGCGTCGCGCGCCGGTCAATTCTCCAGGCGATGGCATAGCCTGGGTTCCGGTTGCGCCACTTCGCCTGCGTCTTCTGCCGGCGAGCGGACTGACATTCCGGCGCGTCGCAGGCCCGTTGCCGGTCTCCTGCTCGCAGACCCGGCCGGAACCACCGGCGGCAGATCGTGCATGGTCTCTTCCGGGCCTCTGGCATCGTGATGATCTATCGTTGTCATCACGCGCTGGCGCGGCGGCGTCAGCTCAGAACACCTGGGTCACTTTTGGAGAGCACAGGTGGGTCAGTTTTGGAGAGCGTTGAAGCCGATGTCACGAAGGTAGCAAGGAGAGTCGGTCCGCTGACCGCACAGAGCGGCAACCCGACGATGGCCCCGTCACAGTTGAGTGTTCTCGGTGCGGCCGGTCCAGTTGTGAGTGCCACGAGCCTGCATGCCGCTATGGGTGCCAGCCAGGTCATCGTAGCCATGAAGTTTTTGCGACGGAGTGTTCGAGATAGCACTTGACCATTCTGCTATCGTACTATACTCTATCAACATAGTTGTGAATAGCCATGAGGGCGGCTCGTAAACTCCCCGATCCGCTCCAAAATCGAGCCCCGAGATATGAAGAGCATACCTGTAATCGCCGTCGTCGCTTTAGGCTTTGCCGCTGCGTTGGTGCAGGCTCAAATCGTCATCAAGAACCAGGGGTTCGTGCCGTTCGCCGATGCGCCCATCCGCTACCGCTCGGAGAATCTGGCAGATCCCATCGCCAAGCTCCAAAAGCAGCTCGACCGGGGGGAAATCGCGTTGGAATATGAGCCTGGGCACGGCTACCTGCGGAGTGTGCTCCGCGCTCTGGGAATCGCCGTCAGCTCGCAGACCCTGGTCTTCTCGAAGACCAGTTTCCAATACCCGAAGATCTCGCCCGAGAAGCCGCGCGCACTCTATTTTAACGACGATGTCTACGTCGGCCAGGTGCACGATGGAGCGGCTCTGGAGTTCGTCTCGTTCGACCCCATGCAGGGTGCGATCTTTTACATTCTGGATGAGCACCGCGTAGACCGTCCGAGGTTCGAGCGCGCCGAGCTCGATTGCGTGCAGTGCCACGTTGCCGCCACGCCGACCAGGGGAGTGCCGGGCGTGATGTTGCGTTCCGTCTTCACCAGCCCGTCGGGCACGCAGGCGGGTGGCACACCCTCCTTCATTACCGGCCACGACAGTCCTTTGAAGGAGCGTTGGGGCGGTTGGTACGTTACGGGCGCGGCCGGCAAACAGACCCACATGGGCAACACCGTTGTCAGCGGCCCGGGCAGTTCGAAACGCGTGGACGGCGCGCTCGACACCACCCCGTTCCTGGCCTCTAGCAGCGACATTGTGGCGCATCTGGTCCTGGCGCACCAGACGCAGATGCACAACCTCATCACACAGACCAACTATCAGACGAGGCTGGCGCTCTATGCGGAAGAAGCCAGGAATAAGACGCAGAACCTGTCGGCCGGGACGATTTCGGAGGCGGCCCGGCAGCGGTTCGAGCGCCCCGCCGAAGCGTTGGTGCGATATCTGCTCTTCGCTGGCGAGGCGCCGCTCGAGGACCGCGTCGAGGGCGGGAGCGGATTCGCCGAAGAGTTCGCCGCCAAAGGTCCGCGCGATGCGCAGGGCCGCTCGCTGCGCGAGTTCGATCTGCGGAAGCGGATTTTCAAGTACCCGTGCAGCTATCTGATCTACTCGGAAGCGTTCGACGCGATTCCGAACCCGGCCAAAGACTACATTTATCGCCGGTTGTTTGAAGTTCTGAGCGGCCGCGAACAGGGCCCTGAGTTCGCGTCGCTTTCAGGGGAGGATCGCAGGGCGATTCTCGAAATCCTCGTTGCCACCAAACCAGGCGTGGCGCGAGGAATGGAAGCAGTCCATACAAGCAGTCAACCGTAAACCGTAAGCACACAGAGAGGACAACCTAAATGAGAAATCTTTCAAGAAATCTGGCTGCTGTGGCCAGTATCGCGCTCGGTACCCTTGCCGCCGGGGGGATGGCAAGGGCCGAAAACCTGCACGGACGCTGGGCAGCCACCACCGTGCAGAACGGCGTGACCATCCCGTTCCGGCTGGAGATTTCCGGCGACGGAAGTAAGGTGGTAGGCACGCTCTTTAACGGAGACGACAAGGAATTCACCACCAGCGCCTCCATTCAGAACGGCAAGGTGGAGCTGAATTTCGACCACTATCTGACGTCCATCGTCGCCACCGTGAAGGAAAGCGAACTGGACGGCCAGATCGTATCCCGCCGCGCCGGACCCGCCGCCGAAGGTGCCTTCACGCGCCGGGGCGGCGCTGCCGTCGGCGAAGGTGTTCCGGACCACACCGGCAACCCGTTCCACGCCGTCCGCTACGTCCCGCCCGCCACCGCCCGAGCCACCAATGCGCCCTCCATCGATGGCGTCTGGGAGGTTCCCACCGAGTCGCCCAAGGGTGAGAAGGCCTGGCGCCTGATCGTCAGCCAAAAGGGCGCCGAGATCACCACCACCATTCTGCGCGTGGATGGCGACACCGGCGCGCTCACCGGCGGCTGGCAGGATGGCAAGTTCGTAGCCAGCCACTTCGATGGCTCGCGCCCGGGCCTGATCGTACTCACGCCGCAGGCCGACGGAAGCCTCGAGGTCAACCTCAACGCCGGGCAGCGCACCGGCATATTGACCGCGTATCGCCCGGAAGTGGCCCGCGCGAAGGGCTTGCCGGAACCCGCCAATTACCAGACGCACACCACGGTGAGAGATCCCAACGAAGTGTTCACCTACAGCTTTCCAGACACTCACGGCAAGATTTTGTCCAATGAAGATCCGCAATTCAAAGGCAAGGTTGTGCTCGCCATCGTGACCGGGACCTGGTGCCCGAATTGCCACGATGAAGCGCAGCTCCTGGTGGAACTCTACGCCAAATATCACGACCAGGGGCTGGAGATTGTAGCTCTCGATTTCGAAGAGCCGGAACAGCAGAACACGCTGCAACGTGTCAACGCCTTCATTAAGCAGTACAAAGTGCCCTACCCGTATCTGATTGCCGGTGCCCCATCGGAGATGTGGGACAAAGTGCCCCAGGCGGTCAACCTGAATACCTGGCCCGCCACTCTGTTTATTGGCAAAGACGGCAAGGTCAAGGCGACACACTCCGGCTTCGCCGCCCCCGGCAGCGGGATCTATCACACTCAACTCCGCCAGGAATTCACGGCCAATATTGAGCGCCTGCTCAAGGAACAGCCCGCCGTGAACACATCGGC
>JBEKDV010000085.1:0-22374 GCA_050014175.1 Candidatus Solibacter sp.
TCCACGCTTCTTTCAGACGCTCCCTCACGGTTACGCCCTTGCGTTTCGCTATCACTTCACCTCCATCAGGTTGTGAAGGGGACTTGCACCCCCGAGTTGTCGAACATGCTCGGCACACAAAAGACCGGGTCCACGATGAACCGTGGACCCGGTCAAAAAACTCTAGTTGGATGAGCCTAGGTCATGGTGTATGACGTCGGGGTAGGGTCAGTGATTTCGAGCACGGCCCTGTGCAGTTCTGCTATCTCATCAAGCTCAACGCTCGTCGCTTCAATGCCTGCTGGCGCGTGTTCTTGTGCCGTCACCTCGGCCAGATGGTCAAACAGGATTGTATAGTCTTCCATAGATCCTCACGTTTTTCGATGCAATTATTAGACCACAGGTAGCTTCGCCTGGGTTTCGAGCTGTTTCCGAGCGGCGGTCAGATCGTGTATTTTCGCACACTTCGGACAGCTGAACTTGTTGTCTCTGGGAAACAGCAGTCGCCCGGGATCAAGGGGTTGCGGTTTGCCAAGATTTGCCTGGAGAGCGGTGACAGTTCTGCATTTGTCGCACAGGAAGTTGATGTAAGCTTTGCCTCCGCCGGCAGGGGGCTGAACACCGGGGGGGAGTCCAAGGGCCAATTGTTCCAGCCCGGGAGCAGGTGTCAAGGTCTTAAGAATCTGTGAAGAAGGCGTCTCGTACAGCTTGTAGATATTGGTGGCGAACGTGATCTGCATTAGCGCGTAGTACCGGGAAACCGCGTCCTCGAGTTCGGGTTCCTGGGTGTAGTCCGTAATTTTCAGTCGCATCGCTTCGAGATCCTGAATCTTGAGGGATCGCCCATGAACTTTCCATCTCTTGTGGTCACAAAGCTGGTCGGCAATTCCTTTCGCCCGCTGCGTCCGCTCTTCGGGTGTGACCGGTAGTCCGTCCGCATGCTGATTCCAGTCTTTGAACTTGTAGCGGGCCAGCCAGTCCGTTACCAGATCGGTCGCGAAGTCGAGCGCGTTTTGGGCGTCCTGCAATTCTCCCGGTGAGATGTTCTGCAAGATGGGGATATACGCCTTATTTAAGACTCCTGTATCCTGAACTTCCTGCTTAATTTTCTTAACGCCTTCTAGCAGGGCATCGGCAGAGAATTGCTTGTTGTTCCAGATGAGCTGGGCATCGATTGGGCCTAAAGCAGAGTTTGGTCCCATTAGGATCTCGTCGGCTGCCATTGCAAGTATGGTCCCCGCGCTTTTCGCCCACCCTGCAATGATGACCGCAAAGCTGTCATATTTTTGGCGAATGAGGCGGACAATGTCCTCTGTGACGTCGGCAAACCCTCCGGGGGTCTCTAGGACAAGATCGAGGTGTTTCCCTTTCAGATTTGAGAGCTGGTCAGTGATCGGCAAAATATCTGGATAGCTGATAGCCGTCTGACCACCGAGAGGACCCTTGCCGAAGTCGGCGGCAAAGACCAGGATGTCGTGATTCTCTCGCAGGCTATTATAGAAATACGCTTGAGTTGCTTCTTGCGCTCAGCGGTGAGGGCGTTGAAATCGGTTCGCAGGGACGGATTGTCTAGATATTCGCTGTAAAGCCCCATAAAGCTGTATAACTCCGCGCCTCAATAGTAGCATTCAACACGCCAAAAACCGGGCCCAGTCGCGAGATGTTTTCCTTGTAACTATTTGAAAACAAAACGTACAAACAAATTACGATATGAAGTGATAAATATCTGAAGAGCTTTAAATTATGACCGTGTCCCCCCTTCTTGCGGCCACGAAACGCGACTAGTTATCCGAAAATCCCCGTGCCGAACGCCATGAGTTAGAGCTTATAGGGACCGCCCCACAATCCATACAAACTGCGTGGTACTGGCAAAACTGAGCGGCCAGTAGCCCTACTCCCGCCGGTAAATCACGCTGCCCGCGCTGCGCCCCACCTCGCGATACCCCGCCATCCAGGCCCGCAAATCGCCAAACTCGGTGACCGCCAGACGCCGGTTGTATTCCCCCAGCCCATCCACCACGAACGTCGGCCGCGACGCCGCCAACTCGGCCCGCCGCGCCCGCGATTCCTGGGTCTCCACCGGCGCCGATTGTGTCAGGTGCCGGTCCGCCGGCACGCCCGTCAGCGGCTGCGAATCCAGGAACCGCGTCGCCGCCGGCAGGTGCGTGTAAACATAGATCTCAGGGCGGTATCCCCACACGAACAGCGTGTCCCCCGCCTTCGCCGCCGCGCGCACCATGGCCGCCGCCGCGCGGCTGTCGCGATCCATCGCCGTGTCGCGCCACCCCGCATCCCGCGCCGCCAGGAAATACGTGGGCGCGAAACGCACCAGCGGAATCAATAGCAGGGCTGCCAGTAAGTAGCCGCGCCGTCCGCTCCCTGGGAAGCCGTGGAAGAACTGGCCGCGGGCGGAGTTGGCAGGCGGACCCAGAGGGTACCCCGCCTGCCCCACCTTTGCTTTCCCCCACGCCAGCGCAAATCCGCGAGCCGCCACGAGCACCACCACCGGCAGAATCTGGAAGTAATAGCGCGGGAAGAAGCGCCATCCCGCCACCACACCGGCCAGCGAGATGAACAGCCACACCATCCAGCGGCGCCTCCCGGCAGAGACAGGCCAGGAGGCCTGTCCTACGGCCGCAATCACGATTGCCGCATGAAACCCCGCCCAATTCAGCGTGCGCAGCAAGCCGTTCTTCACCGGCGCGTCCACAAACGTGGTTCCCGCGTAGACCCGCCCCCACCGCCAGACCTCGTCCCAATATCCCGCCAGCGCCCCGGCGCTCCACATCCACGCCGTGACCGCCCCCGTCACTCCCGCGAACCCCGCCAGCAAGGTCCACGAGGGCGCCCACCACGCGCACACCGCTAGCACCAGCACACCCTTCGGGCTGATGGTGAACGCCACTCCCGCCAGCGCCCCCGCCCACAGGGGACGCCGCCGGTACGCCATCCAGACGGCCGCCATGTGCGGCGCCAGCATCAATAAATCCGCCGCCAGGGGAATCGCCGCGGAAGGGAAATCGAAGATCAGAAAAAAGCCCAGCAGGCCCGCCGCCCACAGGCCTTCCCTCCGGCCCCACAGATCGCGCGCGAACCCACACGCGATCCAGCAGCAGAGCAGGGCATAGACCGCTCCCGCCACCCGTGGCCGCCACCCCGCTTCGCCACCCAGTGCGGTGTAGAGCACGGGCGCGAACGGCGGCTTATCGAACCAGATGTCGCGGTACAGCACCTTGCCCGCGCGCATCTGTTGCGCCGCCGCCAGCGGCAGCGTCTCCTCCGCCCACAGAATTCCGACGTGGCACAGCCGCGCCGCCACGAGCAGCGCGAACAGCAGCACAAAAAACAGCCCGGTCTTACGCAAACTTTAGGCTCAAACCTTGGCGGGCGTTTTCGCCAGCAGGCGTTCCAGTACCATCCGGAAATCCGCGCCGTACAGCGGATCGGCCAGCGCGAACTCCACGAAGCTCTCGAAATAGCTCGGGAAATTGCCGATGTCGTACCGCTTTTCCTGGGGCGTCAGTTTCACCGCCAGCACGCGGCGCCCTTCCTCGCACATGAACTGAATCGCGTCCGTCAATTGAATCTCGTTGCGTTTGTCCGGTTGCACGCGGCGGATCATGTCGAAAATCACCGGCGAGAAAATGTACCGGCCGGCAATCGCCAGATTGCTCGGCGCGTCCTTGGGCGCCGGCTTCTCCACCAGGTTCACCACCCGGAAAACGTCGTCCGCGCCCGCTTCCGGTTGCACGATCCCGTAGTGCGACGTCTCTTCGGGCCGCACCTCTTCCACCGCGATCACGCAACTGGCGCGCTTCGCATCGAACACATCCGCCATCCGGCTCACCGCCCGGGAAACCGCGTTCAACCCCAGAATCGAATCGCCCAACGCCACCAGGAACGGCTCTTCGCCCGCAAAATTCTCCGCGCACAGAATCGCATCGCCCAACCCGCGCTGCAATCGCTGCCGCGTGTAAAAAAAGTTCGCCTTCAGCGCCTCGAACTCCAACTCGCGCAGCAAATCCTGCTTGTTGGCCTGCGTCAGCGCCTGGAACAGTTCCGGATCGTGGTCGAAGTGGTTCTCGATGGAACCTTTGCTGCGTCCGGTCACGAACAGAATCTGCTCGATCCCGTTGGAAACCAGTTCTTCCACCACGTACTGCACGATCGGTTTGCGCGCGACCGGCAGCATTTCCTTGGGCTGCGACTTGGTAGCCGGCAGCAGGCGGGTCCCCAGACCCGCAACGGGAACAACGGCGCTTTGAATCACCTTCTGAATATACCAACTGGCCGGCAAACCAGGGCAAACCGGGGAGAGACGGGACTGGCAGCGAATTTCCGGCAAAATGCGCCGGGCAAGCCAGGGGCAAACCGGGGACAGACGGGACTGGCAGCGAATTTCCGGCAAAATGCGCCGGAAATTCGCTGCCAGTCTCGTCTGTCCCGCGGGAATGCTATATTGGGCAAAGAAAAAGCGAATGGAGGATATCCAGCAACAACTCGCCGCCCTTCGCCAGCGCATCGCGCGCGTGGACCGCAAGTACGCCAATGCCGGGCCGCCGCCGCGTCCGCCGCTGCGGCCCGATGGGCAATTCATCGAGGAGTTGCTCTCCGGCGAAGTCGTCACCACGCCCCTCGGCCAGCACTTCGAAACCGAAAAGCTTTGGGAATCCCACCGCCGCCACGGCAGCGTCTACATCTCCGATCTCGCCGATCTCCCCGCAGACCTGCTCCACCCGCTTTCCGCCGGCGCCGTCTCTAGCGCCCACCCCACCCGCTGGGCCTTCCTCGATACCGAGACCACCGGCCTCGCCGGCGGCACCGGCACCTACGCTTTCCTCATCGGCGTCGGCTCCATCGAGGCCTCCGGCTTCCGCCTCCGCCAGTTCTTCATGCGCGATTACGGCGAGGAAGCCTCCCTGCTCCATCGCCTCGCCGAGCACCTCGCGCAGTTCGACGTGCTCATCACCTACAACGGCAAGAGCTACGACCAGCCCCTGCTCGAAACCCGCTTCCGCATGGTCCGCGCGCGCCATCCTTTCGACCGCATGCAGCACCTCGATCTGCTCTTCGGCGCTCGCCGCCTCTGGAAACTCCGCCTGGAAAGCTGCCGCCTCGTCGATCTGGAGAACCGCATCCTCGGCGTGGAGCGCCAGGGCGATCTGCCCGGCGAAATGATCCCCTACGTCTACTTCGATTTCCTGCGCAGCCAGAAAGCCTTCCAGGTGGTCCCCATCTTCCACCACAACGCCATCGATATCCTCTCCCTCGCCTGCCTGACCGCCATCGTGCCCTTCGCCTTCCGCTCGCCCGAAGAGGCCGATGTCCGCCACGGCGCCGACCTGATCGGCCTCGCCCGCTGGCTGCTGCAGGCCGAGCGCCAGGACGAAGCCCTGCGCCTCTTCCGCCGCGCCCTGCAAATGGGGCTGCCCGACGATTTGAGCTTCCGCACCATGTGGGATATCGCCGCGATCGAGCGCCGCGCCGGCCGCGACGATGCCGCGCTAGCCCTCCTCACCGAACTCGCCAGTGCGCGCAATCCCTACCGCGTGCGCGCCTTCGAAGAGATCGCCAAACACTACGAGCATCGCGAGAAAAACTACCCGATGGCGCTGGAGATGACGCGTAACGCCCTGCTCTTCGAAGACACCCCGGAGATCCGCCGCCGCGAGAGCCGCCTCAAGGCGCGCCTGTCCCGTCCGCGTTCCCGCCGCCTGGCCCTGTAGCGTAGCCTTTCAGGCGGGGTGCCCTCTGGGCCGACCCCATTCCTGGGGGCATTCTTCCCTACCGCAGACTGATTTCCTTGAAGGTCACGCTCGCCCCGCCGCCGTGGTGCTGGATGGCGATGTAGCCGGTGTCGGGCCGCGGGCCGCGGTCCGGCTCGTACACCGATTTCTTGGCCGGCACCGCAGCCACGCCGTCATAGTCGGTCACCAGGACGCCATTCAGCATGACGATGGTGCGCTGCCCCTTCATGGTGATTTCCAGCGTGTTCCACTCGCCCGCCGGTTTGTACGGGCGCGCCTTGGCCTGCGTCATGGAGTAGAGAACGCCCGTGCAGTGGTAGGCGTCGCCGCTTTCGTCGATCTGCACTTCGATACCCTTGTTGATGGCGTCGTCCTCGGACTTCGGCTCGATGGGGATGCGGATGAACACGCCGGAATTGGCGTTGGGCGCGGACACTTTGTAGACCACGCGCAGGGTGGCGTTGCCGATCTTTTCGCCGGTGAACCACAGGTCGTCCTCCGGCGCGGTGGGGATGGATACCAGCATGCCATCCTTTACCACCAGGCCGGGCTGTTGGTCCTTCGGAGCGTTTTCGTGACGCGGGATGCGCGCCCATCCGGTGAGATCCTTGCCGTTGAAGAGCTGGCGGTCGGCGGCCGTGAGCAGTGGGCACAGGCAGAGCAGCGATAAAAGCAAACGGGACATGTTCCGATTGTACGGCGATTAGGCTATCCTGAATCGCATATGAAAAAGATGTTGCTTGCCCTTGCCGCCTGCGCTCTGCTGGCGGCGCAGGAGAACGTGGATTCGGCCACCGGCGCCCGCTTCCGCAGTGAAGAGCTGGAGAAGTCGCAGATCATGCACACGCTCCACATGCTCACGGACCGCTACGGTCCCCGTGTCACCGGCACGCCGAACCACGAGGCGGCGGCCAAATGGGCGGTCAAGCAGCTCACCGACTGGGGTCTCAAGAATGCCCACCTGGAACCGTGGGACTTCGGCCATCCGGGATGGACTAACGAGCGGGCCACGGCCTTCCTCGTTTCGCCGGTACAGGAGAATTTGAAATTCGAGGTGCTCGCCTGGACGCCTTCCACCAAAGGCACCGTCACCGCCTCGGCCATACAACTGGTGCCGCCGCAGGGACCGCCTCCTCCTCCACCCGCGCCGAACACGGACGCGGCCGCCGCCGCGGGGCGTGGCGCTCGTGGCGGCTTCCCGGGGCGTGGCGGCGCGCCGGCGCGGCTGGGGCCTACCAAAACGGAGATGGACGAGTGGGTGAAGGCCAACCAGTCCAAGGTGAAAGGCAAAGTCGTGCTGATGGGCCAGGCGGCGGTGATTCCGGTGAATTTCGATTTGCCCGCCAAGCGGCGCGACGATGAGCAGGTGAAGGCGCAGTACGATCCCAACAACCCCAACGCCGGGCGCGGCCGCGGCGGGGTACCCTTTGGGTCCGGCGCCGGCCGCGGTGGGCCGACAGATCCCAACCGCCTCACCCCGGTGCAGGTGGGCGAACAGCTCGACGCCATGCTGATCGCGGGCGGCGCCGTGGTGCGGCTGAATGACGCGGCGCGCGGCGATGGCATCATCGTCGCCCAGCAGCACCGCGCCTACGATCCCGCCAAGACCGTGCCCACCCTCATCCTGCGCAATGACGATTACGGCCGCGTGGAACGCCTGCTGGCCGATGGCGAAGACGTCAAGATGGAGTTCCACATCGTCAACCACGTCTTTCCCGAGGGCAAGACGAGCTATAACGTGGCCGCCGAGATTCCGGGCTCCGACAAAGCGGACGAAATCGTCATGCTCGGCGGCCACCTCGATTCCTGGCACGCCGCCACCGGCGCCACCGATAACGCCATCGGCTCGTCCATCATGATGGAAGCCGTGCGCCTGATTCAGGCGCTCGGGTTGAAGCCGCGGCGCACCGTGCGCGTGGCGCTGTGGTCCGGCGAAGAGGAAGGGCTGCTCGGGTCGCTGGCTTACGTTAAGCAGCATTTCGGCACGGCGGAGAATCCCACGCCGGAATGGGCCAAGCTGGATTGCTACTTCAATGTGGACACCGGCACCGGACGCCTCCGCGGCGCATCGATTTTCGGACCCGCGGAAGCCGGCGCCGCGCTGCGGCAGGTACTGGCGCAGTTCACCGATTGGGGCGTATTCGGCGTGAGCACTACCAACAGCCGCGCCACCGGCGGCACGGACAGCACGTCGTTCAACAACGCGGGGCTGCCCGGCGTCGGGTTTGCGCAGGACCCGATTGAGTACAACACGCTCACCCACCACACCAACCTCGACACCTACGAGCGCATCATCCCGGACGATGTGAACAAGGCGGCGGCCATCGTGGCGGCGGCGGTGTGGCACGTGGCCAATCGCGACGGGATGGTCCCGCGCTTCACCAAGGAAACCATGCCCGCTCCCGTGGAAGCGCGGTAGGGCTAAAGTGGGCCCGTGGATATCGCAGCGCTAGTCAAGGAAGCGGCGCTCTTCCAGGAGCGCATCCGCCACACGAAACAAAGCCTGGGAGACCCGGGCTTCGAATGGTACCCCTACGACACGCTGTCGGCCCTGGGACATCTGGAGAATCTGCTCACCGGCGCCAATCGCAACCTCGTGGACGGGCGCGGCCGCGTGCTCGATATGGGTTCGCAGGATGGCGAGCTCGCCTTCTTCCTGGAAAGCCTGGGCTACCAGGTGGTGGCGGTGGATCATCCGGCGTACAACCACAATGGCATGCGCGGCATCCGCGCCCTGAAAGCGGCGCTCGGCTCCGCCGTGGAGATTCACGAGTTGGATGCCGACCGGCCGTTCACTCTGCCGCACGATACCTACGACCTGATCTTCTTCCTGGGCATTCTGTACCACTTGCGGAATCCCTTCTACGTGCTGGAGGAACTGGCACGGCGCACCACCCGCTGCTTTCTGAGCACGCGGGTGGCGCGCCGTCTCCCCGATGGCTCCGCCATGCCGGCCAATGTGGCGCTGGCTTATCTGCTGGCCGAAGAGGAACTCAACCAGGACAACAGCAACTACTTCATTTTTTCCGAGCCCGGCCTGCGCGTGATGCTCGACCGCGCGCATTGGCGGATTCGCGACTATGTGAGCCTGGGCGACACCTCGTTGAGCGATCCGGTGCGCCTCGACCGCGACGAGCGCGCCTTCTGCCTGCTGGAGAGCCGCTACGACCGCCTGGCCAATCTCGAACTGCTGTCCGGCTGGCATGAAAGCGAAGAGACCGGCTGGCGTTGGACCGGGCGGGAGTTCGCCGTCCGCGTGCGCGCCGGCGTGGGCCGGCGCGTGCTCACCATGAAGCTGTACGTGGCCGGGGAATCGGTGCGCCGCTTGGGCGCCATCACCCTGCACGCCACGGCCAACGGAGTGGCGCTCCTGCCCGCCGTGTACGACACGGCGGGGATGGAAAGCTACCGGCGGGAACTCGATGTGGAGAGCGGCGAATTGGAATTGCGGTTCCGCCTGGACAAAGCTCTGGCGCCGGACGAATCGGACGATCGCGAGCGCGGCATCGTCGTGGTATCGATTCAGGTGGCATAAGGCTCCGCCTTGTGCATCCGAGCCCAGCTCGGACTGGCCGCTCGGACTTGCCCAACAGCCCGCCAGCAGCCAGATGTTAGACTTCTACTGAATGCCTAAAGCTACCCATCTGGAATGCAGCCTCTGCGGCGCCAAGTACGATGCGGCGGCGGTAGCCAACCTCTGCGCCTGCGGAGGACCGCTGCTCGTCCGGTACGATTTCGCCGTCATCCGGCACCGCTGGCCACGGCGCGAAGTCGCCAGCGGTCCGGCCAACATGTGGCGGTACGCGCCCGTGCTGCCGCCGGCCGAAGCGAACGTGGTGACCCTGGGCGAGGGCTGGACGCCGCTGGTCCGCACCAAACGGCTGGGCGCGCGCATCGGCGCCGACCAGCTCTGGGTGAAGGACGAAGGGCTCAATCCCACCGCCTCCTTCAAGGCGCGCGGCCTGGCCTGCGCCGTTTCCATGTGCGTGGAACTGGGCATCAAAAAGGTGGCCATTCCGTCGGCGGGCAACGCCGCCAGCGCCATGGCGGCCTACGCCGCCGCCGCCGGCATCGAGGCCCATATCTTCATGCCGCGCGACGTTCCGCAATCCAACTACCTGGAGTGCAAAGCCTACGGCGCGCACGTCACCCTGGTGGACGGGCTCATCTCCGATTGCGGCCGCATGGTGGCCGAGCAAGGCCCCAAAGAGGGATGGTTCGACGCGAGCACCCTCAAGGAGCCGTACCGCATCGAAGGCAAGAAGACCATGGGGTACGAAGTCGCCGAGCAGATGGGTTGGGAACTGCCCGACGCCATCTTCTATCCTACCGGCGGCGGCGTCGGCATGATCGGCATGTGGAAGGCGTTCGACGAAATGGAGAAGCTGGGCTGGATCGGCAGCCGGCGGCCCAAGATGATCGCCGTGCAGGCCGATGGCTGCCAGCCGGTGGTGCGCGCCTACCTGGAGAACGAGCCGCGCAGCCGCTTCTGGGACGGCGCGCACACGGTGGCGAGCGGCCTCCGCGTGCCCAAACCCCTGGGCGATTTCCTGGTGCTCAACGCGGTGCGCGAAAGCGGCGGCACGGCTATCGCGGTGAGCGATGAGGACATGCTCGCGGCCGGTGTGCACATGGCCAGCGACGAAGGCATCTTCGCCGCGCCCGAGGGCGCCGCCTGTGTGGACGCCGCCGCCCGCCTCCTGCGCTCGCGCTTCCTGAAGAGTTCCGACCGCATCGTGATCTACAACACCGGGTCGGGCCTGAAGTACCCCGAAGCCTATTCCACGCGCTTTCCACGCTCCGCGGCCGGCGAACAGGATAAACTCGGCGGCCTGATCACGCCGCGATGAAAGACCTCGCCCTGCGCGCGCTCGATGCCGTGGCGCGGCGCGGCGTCGCCTACGCCGACATCCGCGCGGTGGACTCTGGCGAGCGCGCCTTCTCCACCAAGAACGGCAAAATCGGCCACGTCTCCATCGCCGAATCGCAGGGCATCGGCATCCGCGTGCTGGCGCACGGCTGCTGGGGCTTCGCCGCGACCGATCGTCTGACGCCCGCCGGTATCGAGGCCGCCGCGGCGCTCGCCTTCCGGATCGCGCGGGCGGGCACTCTGGCGCGCACCCACGAAGTGGCGCTGGCGCCGGAGGAAAAGTACCAGGCCGTGTGGACCTCACCCATGCTCGTGGACCCGTTCACCGTGCCGGTGGATCGCTGCCTCGCCGTGCTGCTGGCCGTCGATCAGGAACTGCGCCGCAACCCTGGCGTCAGCCTGGCCGAGGCTTCCATGCAGTTCGAGAAACGGCGGCAGGTCTTCGTCTCCACCCTGGGCTCTGTGATCGACCAGACTCGGTGCCTTTCGGGCGCCGGTTTTTCCGCCCTCAGCTACCACGATGGCGAGATCCAGAAGCGCTCGTTCCCCAACTCCTTCGGCGGCCAGTTTCAGTTGAAGGGCTACGAACTGGTGGACGAGTTGCGCCTGGTCGAGAACGCCCCGCGGATCGCCGAGGAGGCCGTGGCGCTGCACTCCGCCGTCCAGTGTCCCGAGGGCGAAAGCGACCTCATCCTGGACAGCACGCAACTGGGTTTGCAGATTCACGAATCCATCGGCCACCCCATCGAGCTGGATCGCGTGCTGGGCAGCGAGGCCAATTACGCGGGCATGAGCTTCCTCACCCTGGATCAACTCAACCACCTGCGCTACGCTTCAGACATCGTCAACGTGGTCTGCGACGCGCGCCAGCAGCACGGTCCCGGCCTCGGCACCTTCGCCTTCGACGACGAGGGCGTTCCGGCGCAGGGCAACGACATCATCCGCCGCGGCCGGTTCGTCGGCTACATGACTTCGCGCGAAACCGCCGCGGCGGTGGGCGCGGCGCGCTCCAATGGCTGCATGCGCGCCGATGGATGGGCGCGCCTGCCCTTGATCCGCATGACCAACGTGAGCCTTGAGCCCGGGGAGCAGACCCTCGAAGAGGTTTTCGACGTGGATCGCGGAATCTACATGGAGACCAATCGCAGTTGGTCCATCGACGACAAGCGCTACAACTTCCAGTTCGGCTGCGAGATCGCCTGGGAGATCCGTAACGGCAAGCGCACGCGGATGCTGAAAAACCCCAGCTACAGCGGCATTTCCACCGAGTTCTGGAATGCCTGCGCGGCCATCGCCGGACGCGAGCACTGGACGCTCTGGGGCGTTCCCAATTGCGGCAAAGGGCAGCCCGAGCAGGTGATCGGCACCGGCCACGGCGCCAGTCCGGCCCGCTTCCGCAAGATCAAAGTAGGGAGTGCCTATGTGGCATAAGGGGGTACCCTCTGGGTCGCCTTGTGCATCCGAGCGCAGCTCGGACGTGCGCCATGCCGGATGATCTCTTCCCCCAGGTGCTCGACGCCGCGCGCGCGCTGGGGGTCACCGAGATCGAGGCCATCGTCAGCGAAGAGACGCAGGCGCTCACGCGATTCGCCAACAACGCCATCCATCAGAACGTCTCCGAGCAAAACACGCAGCTTTCGGTGCGGCCGGTGATCGATGGGCGGACGGCGCGCGCCACCACCAACCGCCTCGACGCCGCCGGCATCCGCCGCGTGGTGGCCGAGGCCATCGCCATCACCCGTCTCACCGAAAGCGACGCGGATCTGCCGCCGCTGGCCGAGCCTTCGGACTTCGAAGACGTGCCGCGCCACTTCGATTCCACCGCGCAAGCCACGCCCGAAGATCGCGCGCAGGCCGTGGCGGAGGCCATCGGCGCCGTGTCGGCCGAAGGACAGACGGCCGCCGGCATCTATTCCACCGGCGAGAGCCTGTTCGCCTTGTACAATTCGCGCGGCGTGGCGGCCAGTTACCGCGAAACCATGGCGCGCTTCTCCGTCACCGCCATGGCGGGCGATAGCTCCGGATGGGCCAAGGCCAGCGCCTGCGACCGGCGCGCCCTGGACCCGGTGGCGCTGGCCCGTTCGGCGGCGCGCAAGGCGGCCGGGTCGCGCCTGCCGCGCGAACTGCCCGCCGGCCGCTACACGGTGATTCTGGAACCCGCCGCGGTGCTCGATCTGGTCGGGCAGATGTTCCTGGATTTCAGCGGCACGGCCCTCTCTGACGGCCGCAGCTTCCTCAACGACCGCATCGGCCACAAACTCTTCGGCGACAACATCACCGTCTACGACGATGCGCGCCATCCGCTGCAATCCGGCGCCGGCTTCGATGCCGAAGGCGTGCCGCGGCGCCGCCTGACGCTGGTGGATGCGGGCGTGGTGCGCGAAGTCGCCTGGTGCCGGCAGGCGGCCGCCCTCGCCGGCGTTCCGCCCACCGGACACGGCTTCCCGCTCCCCAACGAAATCGGCGAAGCGCCCATGAATATCGTGATTGCGGGCGGCGATACTACCGTGGAACAGATGGTCGCGGCCACCAGTCACGGCGTTCTGGTGACCCGCCTCTGGTACATCCGCGAGGTGGACCCTTACGAGAAGATTTTCACCGGCATGACGCGCGATGGCACGTTCCTGGTGGAAGACGGTAATGTGGCAGCCGGCCTGCGCAATTTCCGCTTCAACGTGGGCCTGTTGGAGATGCTGTCCAACGTCGAAGCCCTATCGCCCGCCGTCCGCACGTCGGGCGAGGAAACGTTCGATATGGTGGTCCCCGCCATGAAGGTGCGCGGCTTCAACTTCACCGAAGTGACCCGCTTTTAGGCCCTTACTTCACCCCCTGCATCAGGCGCACCGTGGGCCTGATCAGGATGGCCAGCACCACCGCCGCCGCGATGCTGAAACCGGCCACACTCCCAAACAGGCTCGGCAGCGGCATGGAGCTGTACATCGACGCCGCCTTGCCCGCCAGCCAGTTGCCGATGCTGGTGGAGAGAAACCAGATGCCCATGATGAATCCGCCGGCGCGCGCCGGCGCGAGTTTGGTCATGGCGCTCAACCCCACCGGGCTCAGGCACAACTCGCCCAACGTCTGCAGCATATACGTGCCGGCGAGCCAATACGGCCCGACCTTCGAGCCGCTGACCACCATGTACGCGGCGGGAACCAGGATGACGAAGGCCAGGCCCCCGAACAACAGGCCAAACGAGAATTTGCCGGGGCTCGATGGCTCCCTGCGGCCCATCGCCAGCCAGATCCAGGCAAAAACCGGCGCCAGTACGACCACGAAAATCGGCTGCAGGCTCTGGAACCAGCTCGCCGGGAACGCGTAGCCTAAGAAAGTGCAATCGGTGCCCCGTTCGGCGAAGAAACTGAGCGAGGATCCGGCCTGCTCGTAGGCCGCCCAGAACAGCGCCGAAGAGACGAACAGCACCAGGATAGCGGCGCAGCGCTTGCGTTCCACCGCCGACCACTCTCCGAAGAAGATCAGCCAGGAAAAGACCACCACGGAAATGCCCAGCAGGCACCAGCCGAAGCCGTCGGAGATCATCGTGGCGTTGAGTTCGACGACGCCGCTCATTCCGAGCGCGGCCAGTATCGCCAGCACCGCCGCCCCGATGCCCACCGCCCGAATCGCACTCTTCTTCTCCCGCAGATCCTTCTCCGCATCGCCCGTGGAGGCCGGGTGCAGGCCCGCCGACCCCAAATGCCGGCTGGTCACAAGGTATTGGACGATCCCCGCCAGCATGCCCAATCCGGCCACGCCGAAACCCAGCCGCCAACTGATGCGCTCGCCCACGTAGCCGCAGAAAAGCGGCGAAATCAGCGCGCCCAGATTGATCCCCATGTAGAAAATCGAAAAGCCCGAGTCGCGGCGCACATCGCCCTGCACATACAACTGCCCGACGATCGTGCTGACGTTGCCCTTGAGCAGCCCCGTGCCGCATACCAGCAGCACCAGGCCGAGATAGAACGACGCTTCCGACGGCACCACCAGGCAGAACTCGCCACACGCGATCAGAATGCCGCCAATCAGCACCGCCCGCCGCTGCCCGGTGATCCGGTCCGCCACCCAGCCGCCCCCCAGGCACATCAGGTACACCATCCCGGTGTACAGTCCGTACACCGCGCCGGCCTTGGAATCGGCGAACCCCAGGCCGCCGTTGGCCACCTTGGCGGTGAGATAAAAAATCAGGATGGCGCGCATCCCGTAGTAGCTGAAGCGCTCCCACATCTCGGTGAAGAACAGGGTGGCCAGTCCCCGGGGGTGGCCGAAAAAACTCGTGTCGGCGCGGGCGGCGTGCAAAGAGGCTGCGTGATCTGAGGGCGATGCCATAGGTTGTCCGGCTTCGTCAGTGTATCATCCAGCCGTGGCACAGCGCGGCACGGCAGACCACAAGACCACAAGTCGACGATCTCTCCCGCTTTTCCACTCCTCGCCGCCCCATCCAGGTCCGATAGCATCAAATGGCCCACCACGTGCTTGCTGTCATACTGACTAACTCCAGGAGGGCTCATGGCTAAAGGCCAGGTTGCAATCACCGTCGAGCGCTGTAAAGGGTGCGGATTCTGTGTCGAATTTTGCCCCACCCACGTCCTCGCGCTCTCTTCCGCATTCAATTCAAAGGGTTATCATCCACCCCACGTCGTCGCTGGCGAAAAGTGCTCGGGCTGCGACCTCTGCGGAATGTACTGCCCCGATTTCGCTATCTTCGGAGCTCGCAATGCACGCTGACCCCAAAGGTGTTCTTACAGGTGTCCATTTTCTCGACGGCGACCACGCCTGTTGTGAGGGAACCCTCGCAGCCGGTGCGCGATTTGCCGCAGGTTATCCCATTACTCCCTCCACCGAAGTGGTCGAACGCTTCGCCTGGAGAATTCCTACCGTCGGCGGCATCTTCATACAAATGGAGGACGAACTGGCCGCTTCCATCGCCATCCAAGGCGCGGTTTGGGGCGGCGCCAAAGCCTTCACCGTCACTTCCGGCCCCGGCTTCTCCCTCATGATGGAGCACATCGGCTACGCCGCCATCACCGAAACCCCCTGTGTCTTCGTCAACGTGCAGCGCGGCGGACCCTCCACCGGACTCCCCACCCTGCCTGCGCAGGCCGACATGATGCAGGCCAGGTGGGGATCCCACGGCGATTACAGCATCATCGCCCTCTGCCCCAATTCCCCGCAGGAATGCTTCGATCTGACCGTCACCGGCTTCAATCTGGCCGAAGAGTTCCGCGTCCCCGTCATGATGATGCTCGATGAGTGCGTCGGCCACATGACCGAAAAGGTGGTCATCCCCGAGAGCGACCAGATCGCCATCACCCCGCGCCGCTATACCCACCAGTCTCCCGAAGAATTCCGCCTCTTCAAACCCACCGAAGACCTGGTCCCCGACATGGTGAAAGCCGGCGATGGCTACAAATTCCACGTCACCGGCCTCACCCACGACGAGCGCGGCTACCCCAGCATGAACGTCGAGACCCAGGACAAGCTGGTGCGCCGCATGCAGGCAAAGCTGAAGCCGTTCACCAATGGCCGCGCGCTTTTCGAAGCCGTCAACCTGGATGACGCCGAAGTCGTGGTGGTCTCCTACGGCATCACTTCGCGCGTCGCCCAGCGCGCCACCCAAATGGCCCGCGCCCAGGGCATTAAGGCCGGCATATTCCGCCTGATCTCGGCCTGGCCTTTCCCCGAGCAGCACATCCGCGACCTCGCCGGCCGCGTCAAAGCCTTCGTCGTTCCCGAGCTCAACATGGGCCAGATGGTCCAAGAAGTGGAGCGCCACGCGGCCGGACGCGCCAAGACCATTTCCGTACCGCACGCCGGCGGCACGGTGCACAAACCCGAAGTCATTCTGCAAGCCATTCTGGAGGCCGCCCGATGAGTGAAGCCATTCTCGATGTCCCTTTGACCATGACCAATCCGGTGGAGCCCTTCCTCCGCATGGACCGCATGCCGCACATCTGGTGCCCGGCGTGCGGCATCGGCACCACCGTGAACTGCTTCGCCCGCGCCCTGGAAAGCTCCAAACTGGACCTGAATAAGGTGGCGATCGTCTCCGGCATCGGTTGCACCGGCCGCGTCGCCGGGTACGCCAACCTCGATAGCTTCCACACCACCCACGGACGCGCCATCCCCTTCGCCACCGGGCTCAAACTCTCCAACCCGGAATTGCAGGTGGTGGTCTACTCCGGCGATGGCGACCTGTTCGCCATCGGTGGCAACCACTTCATCCACGCCGCGCGCCGCAACATGGACATCAAGGTGATCTGCGTCAATAACCTCACCTACGCCATGACGGGCGGGCAAACCGGACCGGCCACGCCCTCCGAAGTGATCTCCGCCACCTCGCCCTACGGCGTCTTCGAGCCTTCCTTCAATCTGGTACAGCTTGCCGAAGCCGCCGGCGCATCCTACGTGGCGCGCTGGACCACCTACCACGTCAAACAGCTCAGCCGCTCCATGGAGGAGGTGCTCCACCGCAAGGGCTTCTGTTTCATCGAAGTGCTCTCCCCCTGCCCCACGCTCTACCAGCGGCGCAACAAGATGGGCGATGGCCTCGACGCCATGAAGTTTTATAAGCAAGTCAGCAAGGTGCGCAACGGCGCGCCCACCGGCGAATGCGCCCTCACCAAGTCGGGCGAAATCGTAGTCGGCAAATTTGTCGACCGCCAGCGCCCCGATTACCTGGAACTCCTCACCCACCAGATGAAGGAAACGTTGGGCAACCGCTACGCCGATCCGGAGGTAACCACATGCAGCGAGGGCTAAGCAAACTAGGACTTACGGAAATCCGCATCGCCGGCTTCGGCGGCCAGGGCGTCATTCTGGCCGCCGCCGTCGTCGGCAAGGCCGCCGCCATCTTCGAGGGCGGCTACGCCACCATGACGCAGAGCTTCGGCCCCGAAGCTCGCGGCGGATCGTCCGCCGCCCAGGTGATCCTCTCCGGCGAGCCCATCCTCTACCCCTACGTCACCCAACCGGACATCCTGGTGGTGATGAGCCAGGAAGCCTATGCTGTCTTCTCCAAGCAGCTAAAGCCCGGCGGCATCCTGATTGTGGAGCAGGATCTGGTGCGCATCGATCACCCTCCGCAGGGCGTCCGCTTCTACGGCGTTCCCGCCACCCGCCTGGCCGAAGAACTCGGCCGCAAGGTGGTGCTGAACATCGTCATGATCGGCTTCTTTGCCGCCGTGACCCATATGCTCGACCCCGACAGCCTGCGCCAGGCCGTCGCCGATTCCGTTCCCCCCGCCATGCAGAAGCTCAACCTGCAAGCTTTCGACAAAGGCTTCGAGTATGGCTCCGAACTGGTCCACCGCCTGGCCGAAAACGGCGACACCGAGCCGATGCTGCTGGAAACGGAATCGTAAGCGGGGCCACGAAGCTTCTGCCCGGCAGCCGCGAGGTTTGTGATGGGAGTAGACTAAGGTTGTGGATGCGGAGCTGAAGCAGTACCTGATGGAGATGGAGGAACGGATCGTTTCCCACGTCAACGAGAGATCCGAGCAGGTGGAAACGAAGCTGTTGACCGAGTTCCATAAGTGGGCGTCACCGGCGGAGGCCCGCAACCGCACCACCTCGGCCGCGCTCCGGGCGATCGACCTGGAGATGGAATCCATCGATGATCGGGCAAAAAAGCTCGAAGGCCGCCACCCTCAATAAACCTCCAGGGCTCGTGATGTGCCCCGCTCTCGAGTCCGGCCAACCTGCCGAATAGCGTTATACTACCCATTTGACCCCCAGAACGAGGTATTTTCCATGAGCGCGCTCCACGCTACTGGTGCGGAAATCCACAATGCGGCTCCGGCGGCCCGCACGCCCGAGGCCGAACTGGCCCATAAGTGTCTCCATTTCATGCTCCTGATGCGCGAAGTGGAAGATCGCATCGAGCGCAAACTCTACCGCCAGGGTAAAGTGGTCGGCGGGGTCTATGTGGGGCGCGGGCAGGAGGCCATACCGGTGGGCAGCGCCCTGGTCGCCCGGGCCGAAGACGTGCTCTTTCCCTCGCACCGGGACATGGCCGTTTTCTTCGTCCGCGGCGTCCCGGCGCGCCGCGTCCTGGCCCAGTACATGGGCCGCGTCGGCGGCCTGACCCGCGGCCGCGACGGCAACATGCACATGGGCGATATGAGCGCCGGCGTGGTCTCCATCATCAGCGCGCTCGCGGCCACCGTCCCGGTGGCGGCAGGCGCCGCCCTGGCCATGCGCTACAAAGGCATCGACGGGGTGGCCTTCAGCTATTTTGGCGACGGCTCCACCAGCCGCGGCGATTGGCACGAGGGCGTCAACTTCGCCAGCGTGCAGAAACTGCCCGTGGTGTTTATCTGCAACAACAACCAGTACGCCTACTCCACGCCCCTGAATCTGCAAATGGCCTGCACCCACGTGGCCGATCGCGGCCCCGCTTACAATATGCCTGCCGAAATCGTGGATGGCAACGACGTGCTGGCGGTCTACGAAGCTACGGTTCGCGCCGCTGCCCACGCCCGTGCCGGCAACGGGCCTTATCTGCTGGAGTGCAAGACCTTCCGCATGACCGGCCACTCCGCCCACGACGCCGCCCACTACGTCCCCCAGGGGTTGTTCGAGGAGTGGGGCAAACTCGACCCCATCGTCCGCCTGGAAAAGCGCATGCTCGACGAGAGCTGGGCCGCCCAGGGAGATCTCGATGAAGCACATGCCGCCATCGCGCGCGAAGTCGACGACGCCGTGGCGTGGGCCGAGCAGAGCCCCTTCCCCGAAGCCGCCACCCTGCTCGACGACGTCTACGAGACCCTCTAACCATGTCCACCACATACCTGGAAGCAATTCGTGAAGGTCTCTGGGAGGAGATGGAGCGCGACCCCAACGTCTTCTGCATCGGCGAGGATATCGGCGAGTACGGCGGCGCTTTCAAGGTGACCGCGGGACTGCTGGAGCGCTTCGGCGCCCGCCGCGTGGTGGATACGCCCATCTCCGAAGCCGCCATCGTCGGCGCCTCCATCGGCGCGGGGCTCATGGGACTGCGGCCCGTCGCCGAGATGCAGTTCGCCGATTTCATCACCTGCGGCTTCGACCAGATCGTCAACTTCGCCGCCAAGTGCCGCTACCGCTGGAATGCCGGCGTGCCCATCGTCATCCGCGCGCCCTCCGGCGGCGGCATCCACGGCGGGCCCTTCCATTCGCAGAACCCCGAGATGTGGTTCGTGCGCACTCCCGGCCTCAAAGTGGTCTGCCCGGCCACCGCGTACGACGCCAAAGGCCTCATCAAATCCGCCATCCGCGACAACGACCCCGTCCTCTTCTTCGAGCACAAGGCTCTCTACCGCAAAATCAAAGAGGACCTGCCTTCCGAAGAGTACACAGTGCCCATCGGCAAGGCCAAAGTGGTCCGCGAGGGGCGCGACCTCAGCATCATCACCTACGGCGCCATGGTCTGGACGGCGCTGGAAGCCGCCGAAAAACTGGCCGGGGAAGGCTGTAGCGCCGAAGTGGTGGACCTGCGCACCCTGGTGCCGCTGGATCGCGACACCATCTGCGCCAGCGTCCGCAAGACGTCCAAGGCGCTCCTGCTGCACGAGGACACGCGCACCGGCGGCATGGCGGGCGAGCTCGCCGCCACCATCACCGAGACCGTCTTCGAATACCTGGATGGGCCCATCGTGCGGGTGACGGCGCCGGATACGCCGGTCCCCTACAGCCCTCCGCTGGAGGAGGCCTTCCTGCCCAATGCGGAAAAGGTCGTCGAGAAAGCTCGCTGGCTGTATCGCTATTGAGCTGGCGCTGGCCGTAGCAGCCGGTTTCGCGGCCGATTACCGCGCCGGCGCGGCGCGCGTGAAGTAACGCGCTTATCCAGACTTGTTTGTGCTTCTCTCCGGAAACCCACCTGCAACTGGTTGCTTCTTCGTCGATGCACCCGTACACCGTAGAGTAGCCTTTCAGGCTGCCACGTCGGCGTCCTTGCCGACGTTCTTCAAAGAATGCCGGCACGAATACCGGCATGGCAGGCGGGACGCCTGCTCTACGGTGCTCAGCGCCCCGGCGCGTAGCCGAACGTCACGCCCAACGAAAAACTGCGCGCCGGCAACATCGTCAGGATGTCGTTGGGAGATGCCACGGAAGTGGTGGTCGAGGCCGCGGTCACGCCCACAATACTGTGCTGGTCCAGCAGATTATTGACGCCGAACCGGATCTTGGTCCCGCGCAGGTACGAGTCGCCTCGGATCGTGTAATTCAGGAACAGATTGGTCACATTGAATGGGTCGATCGCGATCGCCTGGTTCGTGCTCCCATTATCGTTGTACATGGGGCCGATGCGCTTATTGAAGAAACCCATGTCCCAGCCCTTCAACTGGTAGGTGAACCCGATCGTCTCGGTATTCTTCGGAGCGTTCGCCACCCAAAGACCCGTCTGCTGATACTTCGCGACGCCCAGCGTTCCATTAAGGTAAAGGCTGAATCCGTACCCGATCAGGATATTACTCTCCGCCTCGACGCCCTTCGTGTTCGATGGGCCGGTCTGGTAATAGATCGGTTCGCCGGATGCGTCGGGCGCCGACGAGTAGGGGTTCTGGAAGTGGCTGTAGTAGCCGTCCACATCCAGCGTGACCCGGTTGAATTTCAATACTGAACCAAGCTGGTAAGTCTTGGTCGAGGTGGGTTTCGGCAAAACGGCGACCGCGGCATCCTTCGTGTCGAACACACTGGACGGCGGAATCACGCTCCCCGTGGCGAACTGAGCGTACACCGTCCAGTTGGTCCTCACCTTGTAACGTGCGTCGAGCGAGGGCATCCAGGCGCGATAGGTGGCGTCATGGGTTACGCTGGCGGCCCCGTTCAGGCTGCCCACCGTCTTGCCGTTGTCGGCGAACTGGGTGAAATTCATGCCGTAGTCGGCGAGCTTGATGCCGGCCGTCAGACTTAGATCCCGCGTCACCTTGTATTCATACTCGGCAAACGGCTGGAGCGAATTGGTGATGAAGTGTTCGTGGAAGTTGGGCAATGCCGCGTCCACCCAGGTCCTGGGATCGCTGGGAATCTGGTAGCGGTCCGTATACGCCCATTCGTACCACAAACCCGTACGGAAAATGCCCCTTGCCGATTCGTGGCTTACCGCCAGCACGTCGCCGGCCTTACGATAGCCGTTGAGCTTGTCCACCGCGCTCGTCTTGCTGATGGTCGTGCCATTGTAGTTCTGCTTGTTCCAGTAGCGGTACGTGTAAGTCTTGTTGTCCAACTTCCATCCGTGGCCCAGATCGCTCTTGATGCCAAAGTACTCGAAGTCCGTCTGTACATGATAGAAGTTATAGCCGTAGTAGTTCGGCTGCGATGGGTCGCCGCTCATCAGGTAGTCATCTCCGAACTGCGCGACTTGGGCGCGCGTTGGGCCTTTGGTATTCGGCGTGTTAGTCCACAGATCGACCAGTCCGGTGAACAGTGTGAAAGTGGTCCTGTCACTCAGCCGGTACTGGTATTTCAGAAAACCAGCCAGGCGTTTTTGATAGTTATACGTCTGATATCCGTCCGATAACATCTGGTGCAGGTTGATCACGAAGCTGGATTTCTTGCTCTTGCCGCCGAACTGTCCGCTATCGAGATCCAAGGAGAGCATGCGGGTATTAAAGGAGCCGTACATGGCGGACGCCCGGATACCCATGCCGTACGGCACGCTGCGCGACAACAGGTCGATCGACCCGCCGAAGTTGGTGGGTCCGATGGTCGACGCCGACCCGGGACTGCGGTCGAAATCGATTCCGGCGATGAACTGGCTGGGGAAAAACGCCCACGAGTGGTGGGTGGGACTGTTGG
>JBEKDV010000086.1:0-22336 GCA_050014175.1 Candidatus Solibacter sp.
GCGCGGATGCACAAGGCGGAGCCTTATGCCACAACTGATGCACAAGGCGGAGCCTTATGCCACAACTGATGCACAAGGCGGAGCCTTATGCCACGGCGCGGAGTTCCAGGATCAGGGCGTCGAGGGCGATGGTCTTCTGGATATTGCGGCGGATGAGCATGGCGATTTCGTCGGCGCGCGCGACCGCCTTGCGAATCCAGGCGAACTGCACCTTGGCCGCCAGCGATTCCAGCTCGCGGCGGATATCCTGGTTGCGAATCTCGCCCGCGCCTTCGTGCAGCAGCAGCACGTCGCGCAGCAGTTCGTACAGCACCTTGAGATACAGCTCGAGCTTTTCGCTCTTGCTGCGGCCGATGGCTTCGCCGATCGGGACCCAGGTGGCGAACGGCGCCGCGCCCGCGGCTACCTTGAGCAGCGCCAGCATGGCGGCGCGGCGCTTATCGTAGGCCTCCAGGTCGAGCGACATGGCGATGCCCGGACTGCCGGCGGCGAGCGCAATGCGCCGCTCGGGTCGATCGAGAGAGCGGGCGCGCACGAAGGCGCGCATTTCCTCGGGCTCGAGGGGCGCGAAGTAGAAGGGCACGGCGCGCGAGCGGATGGTGGGCAGGAGATCGTAGGCGTTTTCGGCCGTCATGATGAGGATGAGATGGTCGGGCGGCTCCTCCAGCGTCTTGAGCAGGGAGTTGGCCGCCTGGTCGTTGGCGCGGTCCACGTGGTCGATGAGGAAGACGCGGCGGGCGCCCTTGTGGGGCAGGTATTGCGCCGCTTCCTTCAGCAGGCGGGTCTGCGGAATGGAGATCTGGCGCAGCGGACCGTCGGGGGCGAAGGTGACGAAATCCGGGTGGGTGGCGAACTGTAGCGGGTCTTCGTTGCGCTTCTCGGCGGTCCACTTCTCGCGCGCGGCGATAGTCTCCAGGTTGCCGGGCAGCGCCAGATCGTCCTTCTCGATCAGCTCCGCGCGCCCCAGCAAGCGCGCGGCACAGCGGCGCGCCAGGGTGGCTTTGCCCACGCCTTCGCGGCCGGAAAACAAGAGCGTTTGCGAGAGCCGCTGCCCGGCGATCATCTGCTCCAGCGATTCGGCGACTGCCTGGTTGCCCCAAAAATTCTCAAACATGCGCGCTCACAATGTCCCACACGGCGCGCTCGATGGCATCGATTTCGGCGCGCCCGTCGACCAGTTTCACGCGCTCCGGTTCCGCCGCGGCGAGCGCATGATACGCCTGGTACACCTTGAGGTGAAACTCGATGGCCTGATCGTCCATGCGGGTTTCGCAGTGCGGTTGGGCCCGATTGCGCGAGCGCGCCCGCGCCAGGCTCGCCTCGGCGTCGACGTCCACCAGGATGGTGAGATCGGGCTTCAATCCGCGGCAGGCGATGCGGTCCAGCTCGATCACCGTGTCGATGCCCAATCCGCGGCCCACCCCCTGGTACGCCAGGGAGGAATCGGTGAAGCGGTCGGAGAGCACGATCTCGCCGCGGCCCAACGCCGGCAGGATCCACTGGTCCACGTTTTGCGCGCGCGAGGCGAAGTAGAGGAGGATCTCGGTGGTGGGACTCAGTTCCTGGTTGGCCGAATCGAGCAGAATCCGGCGGATTTTTTGGGCGATGGGCGGGCCGCCGGGCTCCACGGTTTCCGTAACGGTCCGCCCCAGGGAACGCAAGCGCTCCGCCAGACGGTGCATCTGGGTGGTTTTGCCGCTGCCGTCCATGCCCTCGAAAGTGATGAAGATGCCGCGTGATTTCACAGTGAGTCTCTATTGTAACCGGGGGGCAAACCGGGGACAGACAGCGAATTTCCGGCAAAGAGCGCCGGAAATTCATGTCTGTCCCCTACGGTATCATTTAGGAACGGAGACACGCCATGAACTTCGACCAATCCCCGATGCTGGTGATCTGGGAAGCGACGCAAGCCTGCGACCTCGCCTGTGTGCACTGCCGGGCCTCGGCGCAGTCCGAACGGAGCCCTACGGAGCTGACCACGGAACAGGGGTATCGGCTGCTCGACGAAATCCGCTCCTTCGGCGAGCCCCTGATGGTGTTCACGGGCGGCGATCCGCTCAAGCGGCCCGACATTTTCGACCTGATCCGCTACTCCGTGAAGATCGGCCTGCGCACCAACGTGACTCCCAGTGCCACGCCGCTGCTGACGGCGGAAGCCATCGACAGGTTCAAGGAAGCGGGCGTGACCCGCATGGCGATCAGCGTGGACGGGCACGACGCCGCGTCGCACGACGATTTCCGCGGCATTCCGGGCACCTTCGAGCGCGCCATGTTCGCTCTGGCGCACGCCCGCGATATCGGCCTGGATACGCAGTTCCAGACCACGGTAACGCGGCGCAATATGGGGCACCTCCCCGCCATCGCGGAGATTGTCAGCGAGATGCGCTCCAAAATGTGGAGCCTGTTTTTCCTGATCGTGACCGGGCGCGCGCTGGAAAGCGAAGACCTGCTGGCCAGCGAGTACGAAGACGTTTTCGAATACATGTACCAGCTTTCGAAGACGGCACCGTTCGGCATCAAGACCACCGAGGCGATGCACTACCGGCGGTATGTGGCGCAGCGCATCCGCGCCGAGCATGGCGCCACGGAAAACGAAGCGGCCAAGGGCGTGGCCTTCCGCACGGCGGGGGTGAGCGATGGCAAGGGCTTCGTGTTTGTATCGCACCAGGGCGAGATCTTCCCCAGCGGGTTCCTGCCGGTGAGCGGCGGCAACGTGCTCAACCAGTCGCTGACCGACGTGTACCGCAACAGCGAGCTCTTCAAGAAACTGCGCGACACCACGCAGCGGGAAGGCAAGTGCGGCATCTGCGAATACCAGAAGATTTGCGGCGGATCGCGCTCGCGGGCTTACGCGCTGACGGGCGATTACCTGGCGGAAGACCCGCGCTGCACGTATCAACCGCACCTGGCGGACGCCATCGCGGGCTAAGCGGCGGGCGCGGGGAAGTCGACTTTTTCGTACAGATCGGCGAGCGCCAGGTGAACTCCCACGGATTGCAGGTCGAGCGTATCTTCCAGGCGGTCGGCGGCGGCGAGCAGCCAGCGGCCGTCGGGTTGTCGGGTGTACAACTCCGTACTGATGCTCTCCGAGGCAACCATGAGGTATTCGATGACAGACTCGACGGAACGGTAGTGCTTGAATTTGCGAACGCGGTCGTAGGCCTCGGTGGAGGGCGAAAGCACTTCGACGATCAGGCTGGGATTGAGCAGAGTATCGCGCGTTTCATCGAGGAATTGCGGCTCGCCGCAGACGGCGGCGACATCCGGGTAGGTGTACAGGCCGGTTGCGCCCACACGGACGCGCATGTCGGCAACGTATGCCCGGCAGGGGCGCTTGCGAAGTTGCACGCCGAGTTCGGTGGACAAATTCCAAACGATCAAATTGTGGGGTTCCCTAGCGCCGCTCATGGCGAACATCTCGCCCTGGTAGTATTCGCTCTTAAACTCGGCTTTGCGTTCGATTTCGAGGTACTGTTCCGGCGTGAGGTACGTTTTAGGCTGCGTGGCCATTGGGGGCCTCTTAGACCTAACTTACCATGGCTGGAAAGCCTTTCGCTTCCGCGGAAACGAAACTCTCTTTGGTCCGCGGGGTTTGCACCATATTAAGATTTAAGATACAGGATACCCGTGCGTCTCAACCGGACTACCTCGGTACTTCTTCGCCTGCTGCTGGTTTGCTTCGCGGCGAGCGCCCTCCATGGTGCGGTGACCATCACTTTGAGCACCACTTCCAGTGCGTTGACCGATGGGCAGACGGCAAACCTGGTAGCGCTGGTAACCGGGGCGGGCACCAACACCGGCGTGATCTGGAGCTTTACGCCCACCATAGCGGGAGCCACCATCGGACCACCGGCAGGCCCCGATGCGAGCGGCACTTCGACGAACTCATACACCGCACCGACGCCCGTCACGACGGCCACCAGTGTCAGGGTGACTGTAACGAGCCTGGCGGATCCGGCACAAACGGCCAGCGTCACGATTACCGTGAGCCCGTTGCTCACTGTCGGCACCGGCGCGCCCACCGCGACCATGCAGAGTCAGTTTCTGAACGCGTTCTTCCGTGGTGGATTCAACAACCTGGTTTCGCTGCCGCCGCTCGGCAACGTGAAGACCCTGGGCACCGGCGGATACGTTCAGGAGTTTAACGCCAACCCCCCCGTTTCGGGGACGAAACTCGCGCTGGCCACGGTCAGCCCGACCGCGCCCACGAGCAACAACGGCACCACGATCACCATCGTGCAACTCCTGGCGGATCTCTACGGCTACTACACGACCGTCGGCGCGGGCACGGCGGGATTGCCGCTCTACGACACGCAGCCGTGTCCATCGGTCGGGACCATTACCTGCACCTACGACATTTTCGATAAGAGCTACGCGCTGTTCGCCTACCACGCGGCGCTGTTGACCGGGCAAAACTTCACCATACGCAACCTCGCCGGGAGCACCAGCATCCTGTTCTACACGGCCTGGACGGCCAGCGGCGGCCTCGGCGGCCTGGGAAACCCGTTGGACGTGGAGACCGCGGTCACGGGGTTGGTGGTTCCGCCCGCTACCACGGCTACCACGGCCACGCAGCAGGCGTTCGTCAACGGCGCCATCTACTCCATCACGTCGGGGCTCAACAAGAACACGCTTTTCACGGTGATACAGCCGATCTACGGACTGTACATGAACAACCTCGGTCCGGCGGGCAGCCTTGGCCTGCCGACGACGCAGGAAATCGTCCTCTCCAGCGGCGACCACCGGCAGACGTTCGAGGGCGGCGTCATCCAGTACACGCCGGGTGGCACCGGTCCCGTCATCCGGCCCCCGGTCTCCACCGTGCAACTCAGCGGCGCACCCCTGGGCAGCACGCTTACTCTGAATCTGGGTCAAAGCGTCACCCTGACGGCGACGCCCACCAGCTCGGCCGGCGTGGCGCTCACGGACCGGCCGGTATCGTGGAGCACGACCAACAGCCGGGTGATCACGATCACCGCCACCAGCAACGGGACGGCGGTGGCCAAGGCAGTGGGCGGCGGGGCGGCCAGCGTGACCGCGGCCAGCGAGGGGGTGGCCAGCCAGAAGCTCAACGTGATTGTGATTTCGCCCTGCTGCCAGGTGGGCGATGGCGCGCCCCTCGCCGTGCAGCAATCGTTCCAGGCTGCCCTGACGCGCAACCAGATCCCGGTGCAGATTCCGATTCCCAGCCCGGCGGTGCGCGTGGGTAACGGGTACATACAGATGGTGCAATCCGCCGACGCCTCGGCCGCCACCTACATCCTGGCGGAGTCGGACAGTGTCGGCACCGCCTATGTGGTGGGGGGCGCGGTGCTTACCGCCTGGCTGTCGATGGGCGGAGCGGGCGGCACGCTGGGCTATCCGATCAGCGATGTCAGTGCCGGCGGCACGCAGCGTTTTGCGACTGGAACGGCACTGGCCGGCAATCCGGTGCACCTGGTCGGTGGCGGCATCCTCACCAAGTGGGGACTGCTGGGGTATGAGACCGGAGCGGCGGGCGTTCCGGTCTCCGACGCCACCACCTTTTCCACCTTCGGCGCCAACTCCGGGGTGGCCCAGGCGTTCGCCGGCGGCGCCATTTATAACGCCACGGCCGGGCCGCGCAGTGGGCAGGCGTATTTCGTCACCGGCCTGATTCTGGCGCGCTACAACGTGCTGGGCGGGGCGGGCGGCAACTACGGCATGCCCATCGGCGACGAGTTCGTGACCGGAGGTGTCCACCAGCAGAACTTCGAGGGCGGCAATTTCACCTGGTCCCCGGGCGACACCGCCGCGACGGAACATCCGGCGGCCAAGACTCCGGGGCTCATCATTTCGCCGGCCACGTTGCCGGCGGGCAGCACGGCGCGCGTGGCCATCGTGGGCTTCCCCAATAACAGCACGATTGTCGTCTCGGTCACCGGCCAGCCCAATTTCACCGTGACCACGGCCAATGGCGCCTACACGTGGAGTATGTTCATCCCGCTCTCCACGAAGAGCGGCACCACGGCGGTGCACGCGGCCCAGAGCAATGGAACCAGCACGGCGGACGGCACCCTCACGGTGCGCGGATTCAACGACAACAGCGTGCCTTTGGTCAAAGTGCAGGGCGACAATCAGACCGGTCCTCCGGGCGCGCTGCTGCCGGTGCCGCTAGAGGTGGCATTGCTCGATGCCGCGGGCAACCCCGTGGTGGGGGCCGCGGTGAGCTTCCAAGCCTCCAGCGGGGCGCAGCTTTCCACTGTCAGCACGGTCACCGATGCCAGCGGCCAGGCCACCACCACGGTCCGGCTCCCCAGCGCCCAGGGCCTCACCGGGGTGGTCGCGCGTGCGCCCGGGGTGGCATCCAGCTCAGTGACTTTCTATGTTCTCTCGGCGGCTTCCTCGCTTTCCAATTTCCCGGCATTGCAGCAGGCCGGCGCCAACATACTGGGCGGCGGGCCGGCCACGATCGCTCAAAAAGGCGCGTTATTGACGGCGGTGGCGGCGATTCTCAGTTACCACCAGAACCGGGGCGAACTGGCCGCGCCGAACGGTCCCGCCACGCCGGCGGCGCTCAATCAGTTCCTCTCCGCCTATTGCCCCACCGACGCCAAGGGGAACCAACTCTGCGACGGGTACCTAGCGGGATCCACTGGGGGGGAGCAGGTGGTGAATCTATGGCGCGCGGCGGAATTCACGGGGGGCGCCGATGTGGAGGTGGTGGCGGCGACTCCCCCGGCCATCGCCGATTTCCTGGCGCAGGGCTCACCGGTGCTGCTTTCCCTCGCCATGAGCCTGAACGGCGCGCCCGCGGGCGGCCACTTCGTGGTGGCTACCGGCATCGATGTGGACGGTTCCATCTTCATACAGGATCCGAGCCCGCTGTTCGCCCGCACCCGCCTGGCCGATTATCTGAACGGCTTCAACGCCGGCGGAGGCGCCTGGCAGGCGACGGTACGCGGCGTGGCGCGCTTTGCCCTGCGCAGCCCGGTATCCACGCGCTTCCTGGTAGCCGCGCTCTCCCAGCCCACAGCGCTGCTCGCATCCCTGGCCACCGACATCACCTCCGCGGCGGGAACCTGCGGGCAGCCTTTGGAACTCTTCGATGCGGTCGATTCGGCCGGCGAGGCGGCTGCCGGCCCGCTGCTCTCGCGTCTTACGGTGTGCGATGGCGCGCAGGCGGCCTACCAGATCCAGGTCGGAACGGGGCAACCGTTCCACGCCCAACTCACCGACCTGGCGCCCGGCGGGTCGCTCACGGATCTCTCGGGCAGCACTCCCGCCACGTGGCAGGCCACACGCCCGCAATTCTATCTGACGCTGGCGCCTCAGGGCGTCAGCTTCACGGCAGCTTCGGTGGTGGGCGGGGCCACCTTCACCCCAGGAATCGCACCGGGAGGGGTGGTTTCCATCTTCGGTACCGGGCTTTCGGGTAGCGGTCAAGCGACCACGGTCGATATGGATGGGACGGTGATGCGGCTGTTGTTTGCCACGCCGTTTCAGATTAATGCCGAGGTACCCCTGACGATGGCACCAGGCGTGCATACGATACGAGTTCAGTCGGCGTACGGATCGTCACAGCAGTCTGTGACGGTTTCGGCGGTGGCTCCGGGGATCTTTTTGATAGGAAACCCGGCGGTTGGAGCGATTACGGACCAGAATTATAATCTCGTCGGGCCATCCAATCCTCTGGCAAGGGGACAGGCAATGGTTATTTTTGCCACAGGGCTGGGCGCGGTGACACAGAGCGGGCAGCTTTCCCGGACCAACGCCACCACGACTGTGGTGTTGAACGGGGTCGAACTGCCGGTGTCTTTTGCCGGACTGGCGCCGGGGTTTATCGGGCTTTACCAGGTGAATTTGACGATTCCGGCCGGCACGCCACCCGGACTGGCGATTCCCCTTACCCTCAAAGTAGGGGGGCAAGGGAGCAATTCGGTGTTGGTTGCAGTACAATGATGCGAAAAACCAGGCGATTTGGTGCGAAACTATTGACTACGAGGCCTGTAGCGTGCTTAAATCGGGCGAGCGCTGTATGCGCCCTGGAATTTCGCTGGCTGTCACGCCGCTTCGTGTTGAGGGGGAAGGATTTCTCTTGACTTACAGCGGGCAATCAGCTATCAATGTCTTTACCGCGTCTGGTTTCAATGGCAATTTTGTATTTGAGCCTGTCGAGCACAGAAGACATAAGAAGTAACGATCATGTGCCGCAGGCCAGGTTTTTTCAGTAAGGCCCGATGGCCGTAACGGCTTTCGGAAATCGACTCTCCGCCCGACACGGAGAAGTTCCTTAGGTTGGCTGAACAGATTTTGAGACTGCAAGTTTTGAGGCTCAGGTTGGAAGAGAACTTCGACCGATTCAATTCGCAATTCACAAGGAGAAGGAAATGGTAGCTTTTCGCAGAGTAATTACTGCGCTCGCCGTGCTCGCCCTATTCGTAGGGTTAGCCAGCGCGCAGGTTGGCGGAACGGGTCAAACCCAGTTGACCTGCTCCACCAACGTAACCGTCACCCCGGCACTGCGTGGTGAAGGCTACACTGAACAGACGGGTGATATCACCATCACCTGCACCGGCGGCCCCACGACCTACGTGGCGGGTAACCAGCTTCCGCTGGTCAACTTTACGATCTTTTACAACACCACGGTGACCAGCCGTCTACTGCCGGTGAGCTCGCCGCAGTCTTCGGGCAGCACGTCCGAAGCCCTGTTGCTCATCGACGAGCCGGGTTCCGGTCTTGGTGGGTTCGGCCCCTCGCTGAACCAGACACTGTGCACCACCCCGCTGACGGGCTGCACGGCATACGTCGGATTGCCGGTGAATCCTGTGGGGACTGTTTCGACCACTCTCGCTGCGGTGACCACGCCCGGAGTGACCAACGCTACCACCGGAGTTTATACCCCCGGTAGCGTGCCGGCTCCGAACGTGTATCAGGGCGTAGTGAGCGGCAACTCCGTGACGTTCTTCGGCGTTCCCGTTATGCCCCCGACCACGACCGGTTCGCGCGTTTTCCGCGTCACCAACGTTCGCGTGAACGCACAGCCTCTGGCTGGCGGTTCCGCATCGGGCGCTTCGCCGGTTCAGGCGTCGATCTCGATCAGCGGCGCCACCTCGCTGTCGATCTCGAACTCGGCTCCCAACGTCGGATACGTTAGCCTGGGCCTGACCGCCGGCGCTTCCAGCGCTAGCGGCCTGAACCAGTGCGCCACGCAGACGAAGACCGGAATCAACATCCTGACGTTCTCCGAGAACTTCGGTACGGCGTTCAAGACGAGGGTTAATGCTGCGTCGGCGCCGTCGCCGAACGCGCAATATGCCGGCCAAGTTAACAACCCGCAGCAGAACATCCCTGGCGCGATCTACAACTCCGAGTCCAACTTCGTGTTCCCGGGAGCCAGTTCCGGCAGCAACATTGCTGGTTTGGCCGATTTCGGAACCCGTCTGAAAGCGACCTTCAATAACGTTCCGGCCGGCACGCGTATTTTCGTGTCGACTGTCAACGTAAACAACGCTGCCTCCCCGATTTCCACGGCCACTCCTCCGGTCCCGCCCGGCGGCGGTCTGGTTGGTGCGGTCACCGGCAACCAAAACAACACCGCTGGCGCCTACATCGGTTTGGCCCAACTGGTCAGCGTCGGCAGCACGGAGAGCATCAACGACGGCAACGCTGGCATCTCCGGCTTCTTCCCGGCCATCGCCTCCACGGACAACGGTCCCAACAACGGTAACGTCCCGATCGCTGAAGTTTCCCTCAGCAACGGAACCGGCGCCGCCGTATGGGAAGTGGTGAACACCAACCCGAACACGAATGAAAGCTTCAAGTTCGCGGTCTACACCACCTACGTAGCCAACGTGGCCCAGAACAGCCCGCTGCCCGGAACCACCACCGTCAACCTCAGCTTCGCTCCGACGGCGACCTCCGGCGTGGCTTCTGCCACCTTGCCTATTCCGCGCTTCGCGGGTGATTCCCTCGCGGCCAGGAATATCTTTATAATCAACATCTGCCGTACCATCTTGCTGTATCCGTACATCACCAATCAGGCCGGCTTCGACACCGGTTTGACGGTGGCGAATACCTCGCAAGATCCGTTCACGGTGGGCAGCAGCGTGACCGGTGCACAGGCCGGCAGTTGCGCGTTGACCTACTACGGTGGCACCGCCGCCGCTCCGACCACTCCTCCGGCACCCGGCAACACGGGCACCATCGCCGCCGGAACGGTTTGGGCCAACACGCTGCAGACCATCGCCCCGGGCTTCCAGGGCTACATGTTCGCGGTCTGCAACTTCCAGTACGCTCACGGCTTTGCGTTCATCAGCGATGTTGGTGCACGTAACCTGGCCATGGGCTACCTGGCAATCGTCATCCCCGATCCTGGTACCGGCACGCGCAGTGCTGGACCTGGTGAGTGCACCGGCGTCTCCGGTTGCTCGACGAGCGCTGGCGAGCAGGACGGCCACTAAACAGACAGAAGTAGATTTAACTGTAAGGGGGGAGCTTCGGCTCCCCCCATTTTTTTGTCAGATTTCGTTTCGCGAAAGCGGCGCGAAAAGTGCTACACTAAAATTCTCCCGCGTCCATCCGAATCCAACCATGTTCCCAAAGGGAACGAGGAGCTAGTCTTGGACAGACTTAAAATTACGTTACTCACGGCATTTGTAATCGCGATACTCTGCACGCCTACCGCATCCGCGCAGCCCGTCGCGGCGGCTATCACGGTCGTCTCCGGCAATGGACAGATGATCGAATCCGGTGGGGGCTACAAGAATTTCACGTACTTCTATCCCATGGTGGTCAAGGTGACCGACGCCAGCGGTAATCCCATTGGCGGCAAGACCGTGTCCTGGAACCTTGTATCGTCCATTGGCACGCTGCCCAGCTTCGATACCGTTACGACTACCAACAGCAACGGACTCTCCGTCGCCAGGCTATTTCAGGGTGTGCAGGGCGGCACCGCCGCGATGCCGTTTCTGCAAAGCGTAATCAACGCTTCGGTGGACAGTGTCAGCGTCAATTTCACGGAAACGCAGGCGCTCACCGACATCACCTTCAACGAGCAGATCGTCTACGATACGCTGGTCACTCCTTGGGGAACGCAGTTGACGGGGCCGGCCGGCAGCACGGGCACGACTCCCATCCAGGTTCACATCGACGGGCGTGGAATTCCAGTGCCCAACGTTTCCGTACGCATCCTCAGTCCCGAGGTGACGAACTCCAACGGACAGGTGGCACTCGATACCACGCAGGTTTCCGCCAGTTGTGCTGCGGCTTCCGGCGCCGATCCAGGCAGTGTGCTCACCGATGCCAGCGGCAATGCCACGTGCTACCCGGTTTTCGGCCCGAGGGTCGGTTCAGGCCCGGTTAGCGTGCTGGTGGGCGGCATCGACCCCATCGAATTCGATCAGACTATCAGCCCCCAGCCGCTGACCCAGGCGCTGGCGTTCGACGAGTTCTTCAACTCGATCCAGCTCACCGTGACCCCCATCACCCCCGGTCTCGTCACGATCGTCACGGGCAACAATCAGAGCGTCAATCCCGGCCAGACTTCCAATCCCCTTGTGGTCAAAGTCACGGACGGCACCGGCGCCGTGACCATCGCCAATCAGAACGTTTCCTGGACGGTTCTTCCCGCCGGCGCGGCGACCGTGAGCCCGGCTGTGTCCACCACCAATTCGGCGGGACAGGCGCAAACCGCCGTCACCTTCGCTCCCAACGCGTCCGGGCAGGTCACCGTCAGAGCGGCTCTGACGGGGAATTACACAGGCGTGTCGACCACCTTCACGCTCAATACGAACGTGGTGATTGCCACCATCACGAAGGTGTCGGGCGATCTGCAGACCACGCAATCGGGACAGAGTTTCGGTGCGCCGCTGGTGGTGCAGGTCAACGGTACCAACGGCCAGCCGGTGTCGAACCAACCGATAGGCTTTTCGGTCACAACCGGCGCGGCAACGCTTTCCGCGCTTTCGGAGCTAACCAATGCCAGCGGCCAGGCGCAAGTCACGGTGACGGCTGGAGCCACGCCCGGCACGGTGATCGTCACGGCCTTCATCGGAACCTTCTCGCAGACTTTCACTCTCACCATCATTCCCCCCGGCCCGACACTGTCCAACGGCAGTTTCTATAACGCCGGCGGGCTCACCCGGATCGGCGCTCTCTCGCCGTGCAGCCTAGTCACGGTGGTCGCCGCCGGATTGGCGCCCAACGTTCAGGGCCTGGTGCACAATACCAATAACTTCGGTCCCTGGGCCACCATCCTGGCCTCGGACACGGTCACGGTGAACAATGTGGCCGCGCCCATTTACAGCGTGGGCACCGTGAGCGGCGCGAGCGAGCTTACCTTCCAGGTCCCCTGCGAAACGGCTGTAGGCAGCGCCGTCCCCATCACCATCAATGTCGCCGGCGGTTCGGCCACCATCACTTTCCCGGTTGTGGCCGCCAGCCCCGGCATCTTCGAGACCGTGATGAGCGATGGCGTGAGCCGCGCCGTGGCCGTCCGGCCCGACGGCAGCTTCGTCAGCCTGCAGAATCCGGCGCGGCAAGGCGAAGTTGTCCGCGTCTACGTCAGCGGTCTGGGACCGGCGGCTCCGGCCATGGTTACCGGGTCGTTTCCCGTCCCCGGCTCCGATTCGCTGGTTCTGGGTACAGTGATCGTCGGCATCAACAATGCCGGCGCTTACGTGGTCACCTCGCGTGTCTCGCCCAACCTGATCGGCGTTTACGAAGTGGCCTTCCAGGTTCCGAGCGGGTCTACGGGGAACGACGTTGTCCTGAGCGTTGCCGTCAATGCGCCTGGCGATAGCCAGACCCGTTTCAGCAACGGCAGCAAACTTCCCATCCAGTAGTGGTTTCCAACGGGGGCGAGCCCGGCTCGCCCCCACTCCTCCATTTACACTTTCTTCGCTTTATCTTCCCTTCACATCAATAGGTAGTGTGTTGCGCAATCAGTGTAGCTCTGGTTGTGGAAGTATAACCCCTTTTCGTATCAGTAATATCTGCAAAAAACTGCTTGCAATACGTGAAGGGTCATCATACTATGGGTTGTGGCCAGAAATGGGATAGTTTGGGGCTAGAAAGTGGAAGAGACACCTAGTCAGCCGCCAGAGATCGAAATTCCCGAAGGAATGTATCCCTCCCGCATGGACGATCGCGGGCGTGTCAAGCTTCCCGTGTTAATCCAGAAGTACCTCGAGAAGTTCGAGGACAAGCGCCTGTTTGTGACGAGCCTGGACCGCCGCATAGCGCAAGTGTACCCCATTACTTATTGGAAGCAAACCAAGAAGTTCATGGAGAACTACACAAAAGACCCCAAGGTGGCCAAGCACATGGCGTTCAATGCGGCCGATCTGGGGGCGGTGACCGAGATGGACTCGCAGGCGCGGGTGCTGTTCAGCCCGGAGCTGCGCAGGGCGCTAAAGATGGAAGAGCAGGTGGTCCACATGTACGCGTATCGGGGGCACATCAAAGTTTTTACGCAGGCGGTTTACGAAGCAGACCAGCTAGCCGCGGCAGCCAATCCGGCGGACGAACTGGAGCAGTTGGATCAAGCGGGAATGCAGTGATGCCGTATGCACGTATCGGTAATGCCCCGGGAGTCGATGGAGATGTTGAGGGTGCGTCCCGACGGTATCTATCTGGATGCCACGGCGGGGCTGGGCGGACATACGGGTTTAATCGCCCGGCAGTTGACGACGGGAGCGGTGATCGCCAACGATCGCGATACGCGATCGCTTGAGATGGCGCGGGCCAACACCGCGGCCTGGGCCGACCGGATCTGCTTTCATTACGGCGGGTTCGGCTCGCTCGGGCAAGCGGTGGAGCAGGCAGGATTTGTGAAGGTGGATGGGCTGCTGGCCGATTTGGGAGTCAGCCGGTATCAGCTCACCGATCCGGATAGAGGGTTTTCGTTCATGTCAGATGGGCCTCTGGATATGCGGATGGACCAATCCATCCAAATGACGGCAGCCGATCTTGTCAATCACACCGACGAAAAGACGCTCGCCGATCTGATTTTTCAGTTAGGCGAGGAAAGGAGGGCGCGGAAGATAGCCAGAGCAATCGTCCGAGCACGGCCCTTACGGAGCACACTGCATCTGGCCGATGTAGTGGAGCGGGCCGTGCCCAGGACGGGCCGTTTGCACCCGGCCACGAAGACTTTCATGGCTTTGCGAATGAAGGTCAACGACGAACCCGAGGAATTGGGCCGGTTGCTTGAACTTGGTCCGGAGTTATTGAAGAGCGGCGGGCGAATGGTGGTGATCAGTTTCATGTCCAGCGACGACAGGGCCGTTAAGGAGAAGTTCAAGGCGCTGGGACACGCGGGGCGCGTCACCATCCTCACCAAACATCCGTTGCAGCCAAGCGACGAAGAGAGTGCGTCCAACCCGGCATCGCGAAGCGCGAAGCTGCGGGCGCTGGAAACGATTTGAGCCCAAAGGGGCCTGGAGGTAAGCAAAAGATCATGGCGACGCTGCCAGCCTTTTTCAAGAAAAACGATTCCCCGGCGGAATCCCCGCGGGGCGCCGACGCCCGAACCAACCGGATCCGCGCGGTGCGCGATCCCTTCCAGTTGCGCGCCTTGCCGCACGAGCACCTCTTCCTGCACAAGAAACAGATCGACAATTCGCGCCTGGTGCGCGAGGCGGACCCGAAATCGCGCGGGGCGTGCTGGAGCGCCATCGGCGCAGCCTGCGTGCTGGCGGTCCTATTGACCAGCGCCTTTGCGCCATCGGTCGCCACAACTATCGCCGGCTACAAGCTGGAAGCGCTGCGCATCGAAGAGCGGCGCCTGCTGGAAGAGCGCCGCGGCCTGGATCTGCAGGAAGCCGAGCTGCTGAGCCCGGCGCGATTGGATCAGCTTGCCCAACAGAACAATCTGGTGGCTCCGACCTCGGGCCAGGTCTTCCACCTGGAAGGCAAACCCCAAGGCGCGGTTGCGATGGCGAAGTAAGGAATCCGGAGGCGCGATCTCTCTCGCTGTGCATCATGGTCGAGCGCCGTCTTACATGTCTCGCCGTCATCGTCCTGGTGTGGGGCGCGGCAATTTTCAAGAATCTGATTTCGCTGCAAATTGTGCACCACCGGGAGTACGCGGTGAAAGCGCGGTCCATCCAGGAAGTGGTGGTGGAGATCCCGGCGCCGCGCGGCACGATCTTCGACCGCGACGGCCACCCGCTGGCCATGAGCCTGGCGACGCGCACGGTTTTCATCAATCCGACGAAGGTGGATATCGGGGTGGCCAGCGATCTTCTCGGCTATCTGCTGCACCTGGACCGGGCCGAACTTTACCTGAAGATCAAGCAGGCGGCCGATGCCCACCGTGGATACCTGATCGTCAAACGGCAACTCACTCCCGAAGAGTACGACAACCTGCTGAACCTGAAGTCGCGCCTGGATTGGGTTAGCCTATCCAACGAAAGCCAGCGTCACTACCCGAACGGCACGCTGGCCGCGCATGTGCTGGGGTCGGTCGATTTCGAAGAAAAGGGCAACGCCGGCATTGAGAAAGGTCTGGACGCCGAACTGCGGGGCACCCCGGGCCACATCCGGCTGCTCACCGACGTGCACCGCCGCGGCATCGCGCCGCAGACCACGATTGCCGCCAAGCCCGGCACCTCGCTTACCCTCACCCTCGACGAGCGGCTGCAATTCGTGGCGGAGCGCGAAATCGCGCTCGCCGTGGCGGCCCACCACGCCGTCTCGGGCAGCGTGGTGGTGATGAAACCGGATACCGGCGACATCCTGGCCATGGCCAGTTATCCGACTTTCGACCCCAATATCCCGGTGGAGCACGGGGAGGATCCGCAACCGCGCATGAACCACGCGTTCAGCGTCCCCTTCGAGCCCGGTTCGGTGTTCAAAGTAGTTACTTACTCGGCGGGGTTCGAAACCACCAACCTGCGACCCGAAACCGCCATCAATTGTAACGGCGGCAAGCTCACCTTCGGCATACGGACGATCCACGATTCTCACGCCGGCATGTGGGTGGTCCCGGCAGCCACCGCGTTCGCCAAATCCAGCAACATCGGCGCCATCCAGGTGGGGCTGAAGGTGGGGCAGGTCAACATGCACGACTACATGGTGCGGTTTGGCTTCGGGCAGAGGACCGGACTGCCGCTGCCAGGGGAATCGCCCGGCAAAGTATACCGGCTGGAGCGCTGGGGCAAGACTTCGCTGGCCTCGGTATCGATGGGCCAGGAGGTGAGCGTGACCACGCTGCAGCTGGCGCGGCTAGGGTCGGTGATCGCCAATGGCGGCTTGCTGGTGAAGCCGCGCCTGTTGCTGAAGCGGGGCGATGTGGCCGAGCCGGTGGCGGCCCCGGTGCGGGTGTTGAAGCCGGAGAATGCGATCACGATGCGCCAGATGATGGAGGGCGTGGTGCTCTTCGGCAGCGGCACCCGCGCCCGGCTGGCGGGCTATTCCAGCGGCGGAAAGACAGGCTCGGCACAGATCTACGATTACGCCACCAAGCACTACACCCACACCTACAACGGCTCGTTCATGGGCTTTGCCCCGATGGCCAATCCGCAGGTGGTGGTAGTGGTGACACTGAACGGCACACACGGTGAATCGGGCTTCGGTGGATCGTCGGCGGCGCCGGTATTCAAAATTGTCGCCAGCGAAGCGCTGCGCGTTTTCGATGTTCCGAAGGACCTGCCGGAGAACATTCCGGCGCGGACGCTGGTGGCAAGCAACACGGAAGACCTCAACGATCTGGCCATCGCGGACCTGGGCGAATCGCGACGCAACATTCTGGAAGAGAGCGACGAGGCGGAGAGCGCGGTGGCGGAGAACGCGCCAACCCTCTCGCTGACGCTCGGGGCTCCGATCGGAGCGTCGACCTCCAGGCCAACCCAGGGTCCGCCGGCAGTGGCGGCCGCACCCGCGCCGGCCAAGCCGCAAGGGCCGCGGGTGCCCAATTTCCGCGGCATGACCATGCGCGCCGTGCTCGCCGAAGCCGCCGCCAAAGGTCTCTCCATTCTCCCCGACGGAAGCGGCATTGCCCGCGTACAGTCTCCTCCGCCGGGCGCGCCTCTGCATCAGGGGGAACGCATCCGCGTACAGTTTGCACGATGAACCTAGGCGAAATACTCTCGGGTGCAGCGCTGATCGAGCCGCTTGCGCCGGAACTCGCCCAAGCACCCGTGTCCGCCATCGAGTACGATTCGCGCCGCGTTTCGCCGCAATCGCTCTTCTTCGCCTTCCCCGGCAGTAAGGCCGACGGCCGGCAGTTCGCCGGAGATGCGCTGGCCCGCGGCGCCGTGGCCGTGGTCTCGGAGTCGCCCGCGCCGCCCGACCTGGCGGCCCGCTGGATTCAAGTGGCGCACGGCCGGCAGGCGCTCTCGCTGGCCGCCCGTAACTTCTACGGGCGCCCGGACGAACGCCTCTCGCTGACCGGCATCACCGGGACTAACGGGAAAACCACGACGGCATACCTCATCGATTCGGTGCTGCGCGCCGCGGGAAAAACCACCGCCATGATCGGCACCATCGAGTATCACCTCGCCGGCCGCGTGCTGAAAGCCGTCAACACCACGCCCGAATCGCTCGACCTGATGCGTCTCTTCCGCGACCTGGAAAGCGCCGGCGGCACGCACGTCACGATGGAGGTTTCTTCGCACGCCCTGGCGCTGGGCCGCGTTTACGGTCTCAACTTCCACACCACGGTCTTCACCAACCTGACGCGCGACCATCTGGATTTCCACGGCGATATGGAAAGCTACTTCGCCGCCAAGCAGTCGCTGTTTGCCGGCGCCGGCGGAGCGCCGCCGCGCTTCGCCGTGCTCAATCGCGACGACGAGTGGGCGCGCCAGATCAAAGTGCATCCCCGGACGGAAGTGCTCTGGTACGGACTCGGCCCGGAAGCGGCACTGCGCCCGCGCCACATCGCTTCCGGCTTCGGCGGGGTGCGTTTCGACCTGGCATTCGGAAAGCAGCGATTCGTCATCGAATCTCCGCTGATCGGCAAGATCAACGTCTATAACATCCTGGCGGCCTGCGCCGCCGGCATCTCCTACGGTTTTTCTCCGGTAGCGATCGCGCGCGGCATCGCCGATCTGAAAGCGGTCCCCGGGCGCTTCGAACGTGTCGATGAAGGCCAGCCCTTCGTCGTCGTGGTGGACTACGCGCACACCGACGACGCGCTGCGCAACGTCATTTCGGCAGCTCGCGGGCTCAACCCCAAGCGGGTCATCACGCTTTTCGGCTGCGGCGGCGACCGCGACCGGGCCAAGCGTCCCCTGATGGGGCAGGCGGCCGCCGAAGCCAGCGATTTTGTGGTGCTCACCAGCGACAACCCGCGGTCGGAAGATCCACTGGCCATCATGAACGACGCTCTCGTGGGTATCCGCCGTGTCGACGTCTCCCATGTCGTCGAACCCGACCGCCAGGCTGCCATCCGCCGCGCTCTGAAGGAGGCGCGCGAGGGCGATATCGTCATTCTGGCCGGCAAAGGCCACGAAACTTACCAGGTGCTCAAAGACAAGACCATCGACTTCGACGACCGCGCGGTGGCGAGAGAAGTGCTGAAGGGGTATGGGTATCACAAGACCCAGTGAGCCATGACCCTGAATCTGCAAGAAGTTGCGCGGGCCGTTGGCGCTTCTGCCGAGCCGCCGCCCCTGGCGGTCGCCGGTTGGAGCGTGGACACACGGACACAGAATCGGGGTGACGTGTATTTTGCGCTACGCGGCCCTCACCACGATGGGCACAATTTTCTCACCGCCGCCATGGAAAAAGGCGCCGCGGCGGTAGTGGTGGGCGTCCGAGCTTCGCTCGGATGCACAAGGCGGAGCCTTATGCCACCAGAACTTGTGGTGCCGGATACGGAGCGCGCGCTCCAGGATCTGGCCGCATGGGCGCGCCAAAAGTGGGGTGGACGCGTCATTGCCGTCACGGGCAGCGCGGGCAAGACCACCACTAAGGACGCCATCGCGCATCTGCTGGAAACCGCCTTTCCCACCGGCAAGACCGACGGCAATTTCAATAACCACGTGGGCGTGCCGCTCTCGCTGCTGCGCCTGCCCGATGGCTGCCGTGCCGGTGTGATCGAGATGGGGATGAACCATGCGGGAGAAATCCGCCGGCTGGCGGAAATCGCCAAACCCGATATCGGCGTGGTGACCAACGTGGGCTACGCCCACGTCGAGTTCTTCGATTCCATCGAAGGCATCGCCGCCGCCAAGCGCGAATTGATCGAAGGGCTGCCGCCCGATGGCGTAGCGGTGCTCAATGCCGACGACCCGCGCGTTTCACGCTTCGGCGCAACCCACGCCGGCCGCTCCGTCACCTTCGGCTTCTCGGAGGCGGCCGAAGTCCGCGCCGAAAACGTCGAATTCAGCGCCGCCGGCTCGCGTTTCCGCTGTCTGGGCGTGGATTTTGAGAGCGCCCTGCCGGGCCGTCACGCGGTGATGAACCTCGTGGCCGCGATCGCGGTGGCACATGTCTTCGAGATCGCGCCCGAGAGCCTGCGCGCGGCCATTGCCGGCTTCACGGTGGGCCACATGCGCGGCGAGCGTACGGTGCATGACGGCATCGTCATCTGGAACGACTGCTACAACTCCAATCCGGAGGCGGCGCAGTCCATGCTGGACGTACTGCGCGAAACTCCCGCCGCGCGGCGCATCGCGGTGCTGGGGGAAATGCTCGAACTGGGGTTGGCGGGTGACGAATTGCATCGCCAGGTGGGCCGATACGCCGCCGGGCGCGTGGATTTGCTGATTGGCGTTCGCGGGGCGGCGCGCGCCATGGTGGAAGCCGCGGCGCAAGCGGGCGTCGAGGCGCAGTTTTATGAAGACCCGGCCGAAGCGGGCGAGCGCGTCCGCCAGGTGGCGCGGCCTGGCGATGCCGTCCTCTTCAAGGGTTCGCGAGGCGTGAAGGTGGAAAAGGCGCTGGAAAGGTTTACGGCGTAGCTCATGCTCTATTTCTTACTCTACGAACAGCTCTACAAGCACATCAGCCCGCTGCGCGTCTTCGGGTACACCACCTCGCGGACCGCCTTCGCCTCGCTCACCGCGCTGTTCCTGTGCATCGCGCTTGGCCCGTGGCTGATCAACAAGCTGCGCTACTTTCAAATCGGCCAATACATCCGCGAGGAAGGCCCCAAGTCGCACCAGAAGAAGGCCGGCACGCCCACCATGGGCGGCATTCTCATCATCATCTCCATCGTGGTCCCGACGCTGCTGTGGGCCGATCTGAGCAACCCCTATGTGTGGATTGCCACGCTGACCCTGCTCGCCTTCGGGTGGATCGGCTTTCTGGACGACTACGCGAAGGTCACGCGGCAGCGCAATCTCGGCCTCAGCGGCAAGCGCAAGCTGCTCTACCAGTTCATCGTCGGCTTCGCCTTCGCCGCCTCGCTGCTCTTCATGCGCGCCTGGGGCGATTTCAATACCGCCATGAACTTTCCGTTCTTCAAGACTTTCAAACCCTCGCTGTTGATCACGCAACTGATGGCCAGCCCGTGGACCTACGTGCTCGGCGTGGCGCCCTTCTGCATTTTCGTGGCCCTGGTGGTCGTGTTCACCTCGAACGCCGTCAACCTCACCGATGGCCTGGACGGCCTGGCCATCGGCCTCATGGTGGTCGCCGCCGGCGCCCTCACCATCCTCACCTATGCCGGCGGCCACAGAGATCTTGCCCAGTACCTGCAACTGGCGCGCAATCCGCGCACCGCTGAACTCACCATCTTCTGCGGATCCATGACCGGGGCCAGCCTCGGCTTCCTGTGGTACAACGCGCATCCCGCCGAAATCTTCATGGGCGACGTGGGTTCGCTCGGGCTGGGCGGGGCCATGGCCGTGGTCGCGGTGCTGATCAAGCAGGAAGTTCTGCTGCTCTTCATTGGCGGCATCTTCATTGTGGAAGCCATCTCCGTCATCCTCCAGGTGGGCAGCTACAAACTGCGTCACGGCAAGCGCATTTTCAAGATGGCGCCCCTGCACCATCATTTCGAGGCGCTGGGCTGGACGGAATCGAAGATCATCGCGCGGTTCTGGATCGCAGGGTTAGTGCTGGCCCTGTTCGCGCTCACGACGCTGAAACTCAGATGAACCTCAACGGCATACAGGCGCTGATAGTCGGCATGAAGAAGTCCGGTGTGGCTTCGGCGGCGCTGCTCGCCCGCGAGGGCGCCGTGGTACGCGCCACCGACCTCAAGGGAATCGACGAACTACCCGGCGTCAGGGAACTCAACATCCCCTTCGCCCAACAGACCGCCGAAGTCTTCCAATCCGCCGACATCATCGTGCTCTCTCCCGATGTCCCGGCCGATCTCGCGCCGCTGGTGGACGCGCGGCGCCGCGGCGTGCCCGTGATCGGCGAAGTGGAACTCGCCGCGCCCTTCCTCAAGGGCCGCACCATCGGCATTACGGGCTCCAACGGGAAGACCACAACCACGAGCCTGGCCGGCCATATCTTACGAGAGAGCGGCATCGCCGTGCAGGTGGGCGGCAACATCGGGCTGCCCGTCACGGCCATGGTGGATACTTCGCGCGAGGATGGCTGGAACGTGCTGGAGCTTTCCAGTTTCCAACTGGAGACCATCGTCGAATTCCGGGCGCACATCGCTCTGGCGCTCAACGTCACGCAGAACCATCTGGACCGTCACCACACCTTCGAAAATTACGCCGCCGCCAAGGGGCGCCTGTTCGAAACCCAGGGTGCCGGCGATTATGCCGTCCTCAATGCCGATGACGCCGTCTGCGTAGGCTACGCCGGCCGCTCTACCGCGTCGTCCGAGTGGTTCAGCAGCCGCCGCAACGTGGAGCCCGGCGCCTGGCTCTCCGGCGACACACTGATACTCGACGGCCAGCCCCTGATGCCGGCCGGCGACATACCGATTCGCGGCCGACACAATGTCGAAAACGTGCTGGCCGCGTCGATAGCGGCCGCGCGCGCCGGCGTCTCCCACGCGATGATCGCCGCCGCCGTGCGCACGTTTCGCGCCGTGGAGCACCGCCTGGAATTCGTGCGCTCCGTGAGCGGCGTGGAGTTCTATAACGATTCCAAGGCCACCAGCGTGGATGCGACGCTGAAAGCCCTGGACGCCTTTCCGGGCGGGCTCTGGGTGATTCTCGGCGGCAAGGACAAGGGCCTGGAATACACGGCGCTGCGCGCTCCGCTGGCCGCCAAGGCGCACGCCGCGCTAGTGATTGGCGCCGCCGCGGCGAAGATCGCCGAACAACTTCAGGGCGCGGTCCCGCTGGTTGCCGCCGGGACCATGGAAGCGGCCGTCGCCCATGCCTACGCGCATGCCGTGTCCGGCGACACCGTGTTGCTGGCGCCCGCGTGCGCCAGTTTCGACCAGTTCCAAAGCTACGAACACCGTGGCCAGTGCTTCAAAGAGATTGTCAACCAACTGCAAGCGAAAGATTGATAT
>JBEKDV010000087.1:0-22094 GCA_050014175.1 Candidatus Solibacter sp.
GTGCCAGTTGACCTCGTCCTCCTTCAGGCGCTCGCCGATGGCGGCGCGCAAATCCGCTCTGGCCGGTTCCACCTCGGCTTCGCCGCGACGGTACGCCTCGCCCAGACGTAACCACTTTTCGCAGAGGGCGACGTGGTGTTTGCCCAGCCAGTTGCGCCACGCATAAATGTTGAGCGAATCCGGTCCGGCGCCGCCGATGATAAATTGCCCGTTGCCGTAACTCAGTCCGGTGAAATAGGTGTGCTCGGCGGTGTTGTCGAGGTGCTGCACGCGCGCGTGGAAGAAGACGCCCAGGGAAAAATCGATGACGCAGCCGGCGACCACGAGCAGGGCGATCCACCGCCGCGAGTAGAATCGCGCGGCCAGTAAAGTGAGGCCCAGCAGTTCCAGCGGGATGAGCGTGAGGTGCGCCACGCCGAAGTAATCGCGCTCGCCCACCACGGCGAGGCCGGCTATCAGGGAAAAGCCGATCAGCATCAGCCAGAAGTTGCGTTCCCCGCCCAACCCCTTGCCGCCGCGGAAGGCGGCGACGACGCTCCAGACCACGAGCGGCCCGCCAATCAGTCCCATGGAGAGAATCAGGTTGGTCTGGTAGAGCAGGAAAATGTTGTCGCGCACCACCGCGGGCGCATACGGCTGGTCGAAGAGATGCACCTGCGCGGGATCGTAAGAGATGCGGGGCACGATGGAATCGAAGACGTTGCCGGCGATCTTGGCGAGGTTGCTGCCCTGAAACTGCATGGTGGGGGTGAGCGAAGTGTTCGACGTGAATGTGGGCTTGGCCCCGTACGCGGCTATCGACCAGCCAAACCAGGTGAATAACAGGAGGCCGCAGGCGATGGCGACGGCCGCCAGTTCCTTCCATCTGGCCGGCCGGTGGCGGAAAAGAACCAGGAGGTAGTGCAGCGCGAAAAACACGCAGTAGGGGCCTGCCGAATAGTGCACCAGCAGACCGGCTGCCAGCGCCACGAAGGCCGCGGTCAAGCGCACGGAATCGCGTTTCCTCCACCCGGAGAGGTAAAGACAAACCGCCAGCACCACGAAGAACGCCGTCGGCATTTTGGTCCAGGTGTAGGTGGCGTTCTGCATCACGGCGGGATTCATGGCGAAGAGGCCCACCAGCGGCAAAAGGCGCACCTTGCGTACGCGCACCAACACGGGAATCGCCAGGCAGCAGGGCAGGAATACCAGCAGGTTCAGGAACACGAACACGAACTGAAAGATCTCAAAGCGATCCTGCGTCACCCCCAGGAAGAACGCCGCCAGCACGTTCATCATGGGCGGGCGCGCCGGCAGCAGGTAGCCGCCGTAAATCGGCGTGTCCTTGGCGAAGTGGTGGAGGAAGAACAAGGTTCGCTGGAAATGTTCCAGCCAGTCGCCGCTCCACAGGGCGCCGGAATAGTTGCGGATGACGGCCAGCACGAGCAGCGTCCAGGCCAGCAGCAGCCCGTAGGCGGCAACCGCGCGCCGCACACGCAATCCGCGAAACAGCCGCCAGGCGTCTTTGGCCCCCACGATGCCCGCCACGCCGCAGGCCGCGGCCAGCCCGAAATACGCCGCCGGAGCCGCGAAAATGTAGATTCCCCAGGCCGCCAGCCACAGGAGCACCAGGGAGAGCGCGACCGACCCGCAGAGCTTTTCCAGGCCGCTCCAACGCCAGCGGCGCACCAGCAGAAAGCCCGGCGCAAACGAACACACCACCAGCAGAACGAGGGTCAGAAGCAACTGCGGGAGGAGCACTGAATCAGTGTAACAACCATGCCCGGCCCGGCATAAGGCTCATCCACGAGCGGAAGAAATCGGCATCGGCGGATGCTCCGTGGTGTGCTATCGTAACCGAATCATGAGGGTGCTCATCCCGGCGTTACTGGCCGCTGCTGCGGCGTTCGCGCAGAATGTGACGGTGGAATTCGACCCGGGCGTCGATTTCAGCCGGTACAAGACCTTCGCCATACGCGACGGGCAGTTGAACAGCAAGAGTCCGGCGCTGAACAGCGAACTGGTGAAGAAGCAGATCGAGGCCGACATCGCGCGCAATCTCTCGGCCAAGGGTCTGGTGGTGGCGCAGGGGCCATCGGATCTGAACGTGCGCTACCACTTCGGGTCGGCGCGCGCAACGGAAGTGGAGAGGTACCCCGCCGGATGGCGCGGGCTGGGGACGCGCGTGGTGCGGGTTCCCTACACCGAGGGCACGCTGGTCATCGATTTGCGCGACGGCACTACGCGCGCCCTGGTCTGGCGCGGGATCGCCCGGGAGGACAAAAGCAACGCCGCCAAGATCCAGGGAAAACTGGACGACATGGTCAAGAAGTCGATTGGCAAATATCCGCCCAAACAGAAGTAGCGCGTTCAGCCGAGCTCGAGGCTGCGCACGATGGGGTCGGGCTCGTCCTCGTAGATCAGCGAATCGTCGACGCCCAGCTCGCGCTTTTCCAGCCGCCCCAGCCCGTATAGCGCGGCCGCAATCACCACGTAAAACAGCAGCAACTGCGCGGGATCGCCGAGCAGCCTGGCCTCCAGGTCGGCCATCGTCCAGCTATAGGTGGCGAAGCCGGCCAGGTAGAGGAAGAACATCACCGCCATGCTCGTCTTGCCGGGAAAATACGAGCACGTAAAGGGAATCTTGCAGAACCAGATCCGGACGTTTTCTTGCTTCCCGGGACAAATTGGAGGAGAATATCGCCATGAAAATCATTAGCCAGTCGGCGGACGAGTTGGTGCTCAAGGAGGGCGGCGCATCCGGCATCGCCATTGGAGTTGTTTTCGTTGCCGCCGGGCTGGCCGTCGGGATCTTCCTCCATGCTTCCAATGCGTACGCGATCTGGATTGCCCTGGCGCTGGTGGTCGTCGGAATCGTCGCCATTTGTCTCAGTTCTTCCATCACCGTGGGCGCCAATAAAGCGACCGGCAAGCTTTCCTATCAAAAGAAGCGGCTGATCGGCGCGCAAGACTCGACGTATGCCATTGCCGACGTTCTGCGCATCGAGACGCGCAAGCAGTGGCGCGTCGAAAACTCGGCTCCCAGCGGGAATCAGAACGTTTCCGTGCCGCAGCCGGTGCTGGTGTGGCAGTCGGTGATCGTTTTCAAAGACGGGCGGGAACTGCCGCTCGATCACCAGAAGACTTCTTCGCAGACCTCGGTTGGGGATGTGGTTCTGATGGGAGGGCAGGGCGCGGAAGTGGCCATGGCGGCTCGCGTGGCGGAGTTCCTCCATGTGCCCTTCCAGGAAATCGTGCCACCGGATTTCGGCATGGGCGGAATCAATATCGGGCTGTAGAAACCCTCTCACCAGGCGTGCGATCGCAAGAACTTGGTCAGCCTCTCCATGGCCGGTTCCAGGATGCTCCGCTCGGCGGCGTAACAAATGCGGAAGGAACCCTCACCGCCCGCCCCGAACGCCACGCCGGGCGCCAGACCGACGCGCGTCTCCTCCAGCAGCTTCCGGCAAAACGCAAACGAATCCGTCATCCCCTCCACCCGCGGGAAAAGGTAGAACGCGCCGTCGGGTTTGGGAACCGTCACGCCGGGCAAGCCGCCGAGCGCGTCCAGGCAGAGATCGCGATTCGCCTGCAAATTCCTTAGCATGCGCCGCACTTCGCTTTCGCCCTCGGCCAGCGCCGTCTCGGCCGCCTTCTGGGCGAAGGTGGGCGCGTGGGAGACGATGAATTCGTTCAACTGGGTAGCCTTCTCCGCCAGATCGCGCCGCGCCACCAGCCATCCCACGCGCCAGCCGGTCATGCAGTACGTCTTGGAAAACGAATGGACCACCATCACCGCGTCGTCGCGTGTGGCCTTGCGCAGGATGGAAGGCACGGGCTCGCCCAACTCCCGGCCGGCGTAGTACAAGCGGTCGTAAACTTCGTCCGCCAACAGCCACAATCCGTGGCGCCGCGCGAAATCGAGCAGGCCCTGCTGTTCCTCGTCCGAAGCCACCCAGCCCAGCGGATTGGAGGGGGACGTATAGAGCAGGAGGCGCGTGCGCGGCGTCACGGCGGCTTCCAGCGCCGCGAAATCCACGGTATAGCGCCCCTCCACCAGCGGGTGCGGCACCTGGCGCGCCGCGGCATTGGCCATCATGATGCTGGAAGATACGTTGGGCCACGCCGGGGTGAGCACGAGCGCTTCATCGCCCGGATTCAGCACGCAGCGAATCCCCAGATGCAACGCCTGCACGCCGCTGGCGGTGACCACGATCTCGCCGGCGGGGTCCAAGGCCACGCCGTGCAGACGGCGGTAGTTATCGGCCAACGCGGCGCGCAGCGTGGGCAGGCCGGCATTCTCCGTGTAAAAAGTGTACCCATCGGCCAGGGCGCGATTGGCGGCCTGTTTAATGTACTCCGGGGTGGGCAGGTTGCTCTCGCCGAAATACAGGCGCAAAACGCCGTCCATCGTCATGGCGATCTCCGCCAATTCCCGTATCCGCGAGCGCGGCACCATTTCCACCGAAGAAGCGATACTGGGCATCTTTGTTATTCTCGCACTGCCACGCTTTATAATGAGCTTGTATGCCCGCACATTTTCGAGTCGCCGCCATCACCGACGAGTTTTCGCTGGATATCGAAATTGCCGTCCGCTCCATGACCGACATCGGCATGACGGGCGCGGAGCTCCGCATGGTGTTCGGCAAGAACATCGTCGATTTGAGCGATGAGGAGCTGGCGCGCGCCATCGATATCGTGCGCGGCGCCGGCCTGGAGATTATCTCCATCGCCTCGCCGCTGTTGAAGTGCCTGCTGCCCGACTCGCCGGAGGTGGATGCCCGCTTCCAGCAGGATATGTTCGCCGCCAAACACACCTTCGCCGATCAGCCCCGGCTGACGGCGCGCGCTCTCGAGATTGCGGAACGCACCGGCGCGCGCATCATCCGCGTGTTCTCGTACTGGCGCACAGTGGATCCCCAAGCTTGCTTCGACCGCATCGTGGAAGCCCTGCGCGCCCTGGCCCATCAGGCCGCGCCGCACAACGTAATCATCGGCCTGGAAAACGAGCACGCCTGCAATATCGCTACCGGTGCCGAAACGGCGCGCCTGCTGGCGGCGCTCGATCACCCCAACCTGAAAGTGGTCTGGGACCCGGCCAACGCGGTGGTTTCGGGCGAGAAGGCCTTCCCCGAAGGCTACGGCAAACTGCCGGTCTCGCGCATTCAACACGTGCATGCCAAGGATTGCACCATGGACGGGCACACGCCTCTGTGGTGCGCCCTCGGCGATGGCGTGGTGGGGTGGCGCGGGCAGGTGGACGCCCTGGTGCGCGATGGGTACGAGGGCTGGCTCAGTCTGGAGACCCATTGGCCGGGTCCTGGCGGAAACAAGCACGAGGCCAGCATGATCTGCGGGCGCAGGCTGGTGGAACTGGTGGGGCAGGCGCTTCCGCCTGCCAACTCTTGAGCGAGTCCCCGGTGGGGCAGGCGCTTCCGCCTGCCAACTCTTGAGCGAGTCCCCGGTGGGGCAGGCGCTTCCTTCCGCCTGCCCCACCATTTTCTATCAAACCTCGCCGGCCGCACGCCCATCCCAACAGGCCGCGAACCTCCTCCCACTCAGACCGCCCGTTCCTTCCGCCTGATCTCTTTCACGTCCGCCGGCAACAGCTCCTTCGCCTTGCGCTGTTCGCTGCGGTGGCCGCGGCGGTCTTCCTTCCGGAACGCCTTCTCCTTCTTGACGGAACCATAGACCTGAGTCCACTTCCCCCGCCGGAAGACAATCTGGTAGCCGTCGGGCAGAATCTGAAACGGCTTCTTGACCTTGTCCAAGTGGTCGAACTGCACCGACCCCCGCTTGTGAAAGTCCTCGAAATACGCCGGGTACACGAAATCGCTCATGCGCATTCCCCGCACCTCGAAATCCAGCGCCTCCACCGGATCGGCACTCTCGTACGCATAGATCGTCTTGCCATCGGGTCCGGTGGTCATCAGGTTGGTGGCTGGATCCACCAGCATCTCCACCAGTTCGTGCGACGCCGAAACGCTCACCAGTTCCCCATTGTCAAGCGTGGTCTTGACGAAGACCTTGGCCTCCGGCAACCCTTCCGGCGTCAGATCGTGATACGCCAGGGCGTCCGGCTCGTCGGCCGTTTCGAGGAACACCATGGCCCACGCGCCTTTGACGAAATCCCTGCTGTGGACCAGTTTCGCGGGCGTCCCCCATACCGGCGCCACGTGTTCGTCGACATAGTCCTGCATGGCGGCAATCAGGTCTTTGAGTTTGCAGCCGAGCGGAGTCCTGGCTTTGTTGAAAACTGCGATCGTGGGGATGATCCCCTGATTGAACGCTCTGAGTATCGGTTTTGCCATAACGATTTCACCTTCCGCCGAGCCGCTTGACATCGGCGTTACAGCCCTCCGATTCCGCCCGGCCGCAAAAGGCGATCGGCAGAACGGTCAGGCCGGCTTGCATTACGCGGCGCATCGGCGTGAGTATATCGGTTCGGCGCGCGAAATGGCAAGCCATCAACTATAATGAGGTTTTCCAATCTGCAAGATAACCCTATCGAAGAGGAGCAATCATGGTTGCGAAGCGTATCGGTATTCTGACGGGTGGCGGTGACGTTCCGGGACTGAATTCCGTAATCAAGACGGTGGTATACGGTGGAAGTGAAATCGGCTGCGAGGTGATCGGAATTCGCCGCGGCTGGGAAGGTCTGACGCACGTCAACCTGCAGGATCCGGCGAGCCGCACCCGCTACGTGCTGCCGCTGAATCGCGAAAACACCCGCACCATCGACCGCACCGGCGGCACCTATCTGCACAGTTCGCGCACCAACCCGTCCAAGATGAAGAAACTGCCTCCGGTGCTCGAAGGCCAGGAATTCCCGGTCAAGGAGTCTACCAAAAAGGGCGTGACGTCCCAGGTCTTCGACGTGACCAAGGCGGTGCTCAAGAACATCGAGACGCTCAACCTGGATTACCTGATCGCCATCGGCGGCGACGATACCCTCAGTTATGCCGCGGAACTCGACCGCCAGGGTTTCAACGTCATCGCCGTGCCCAAGACCATGGATAACGACGTGCAAAACACCGAGTATTGCATCGGGTTCTCCACCGCCATCACGCGCGCCATGGACGCCATCGAGCGGCAGCGCACCACGGTGGGCTCCCACGAGCGCGTCGGCCTGTTCCGCGTATTTGGCCGCGACGCCGGCTATACCGCGCTCTACACCGCGTACGTCACCTCCGTACGCTGCTGCATTCCGGAATTCAAGGTGAGCCTGCCGAAGCTGATTGAGCTGCTGGTCACCGACAAGAAGAACAACCCCAGCAACTACTCGCTGGCCGTGCTCAGCGAGGGCGCCGAGTGGGAAGGCTACACGGTGAAGGAATACGGCGAAGCCGACGCCTTCGGGCATCGCAAGAAGATGTCCGTGGCCGAAGACCTGAGCAACGAAATCAAGGCCGCCACCGGGGAGGAAACCATCGTCAGCGACCTGACCTACGACCTGCGCTCCGGAAGCGCCGATTTCGTTGACCGCATGGTGGCTTCCACCTTCGCCGGCATGGCGCTCGACGCCATCGCCAAGGGCGAGCGTGGCCTCATGACGGCCATCTCCAACGGCTGTTACCGCATGGTCGGGATTCCCGATCCCAAACTGGGACCTCGCCGCGTGGAAGTGGCCACCATGTACAACACCGAGCGTTACCGCCCCATCTACGATCGAAAAGTCGGCCTGCCGATTTTCCTGACGCGGGCATAAAAGCTCCCGCTTCGATGTTTTGTGGGGCAGGCGCTTTCGCCTGCGAACCGATTATCTTTACAGCTTCTCAGGGTGCGGTCCTTCTCGGACGAAGATTGAGGCATTGCATTGAACTGGAAGCGCCTCTTTTCCGCTAAACCGCGCGCGCAGCTCACCCCTGAGCTGCGCGCCCGCATTCAGACCTCGTTCGACGAAGCCGCCCGCGACGAGGAGAATTTTCCCTCCACCATCGATCCGCGCATTTACCACGTCAAGCTGATCCGCGGCCACCTGGGCGATCTCGCCGGCCGCCGCGTGCTCGACGTGGGCTGCGGCAAGGGCCGCTTCGCGCGCGTCTTCCAGGAGCAGGAACCGCGCGCCGAACTCTGGGGCCTGGATATCTCCGAGGAGATGCTGCGCTTCGTCCCCGCCGGGATTCACACCCGCGCCGGCGCCATGACCGAGCTTCCTTTCGAGGATGCCTTCTTCGACTGCGCCTACGCTACCGAGAGCCTGGAACATGCCGTGGAGATCGAAAAGGCGGTGAGCGAAATCTGCCGCGTCGTCAAGCCCGGCGGCCGCATCGCCATCATCGATAAGAACGCCCAACACTGGGGCCGCCTGCACACTCCGGAATGGGAGCAATGGTTCAGCCGCAAGGAACTCGAACGCCTGTTGCGGCGCGATTGCCGCGAGGTTTCCAGCCGCTTCGTGTCTTACTGGGAAGACGTCGAGCCCGATGGCCTGTTTCTGGCATGGCTGGCGGTAAAGTGACAGAATGCCACGTTACCAAGGCGTCTAGTACGCGTAGTCCCATCGCCCTATTGCCGCTCCGCGAAGGGCTATTTCGCGGCCAATTCTCCGTAAATTCATAGAGTGCTGTCGGCTTTCTACACGATTTAATTCAATAATTTAGCTTCTCAGCCCCATCCAAATATTTTTCTTGACTACACCACGGTTACAGCACTAGACTCACTCCAATACTCCCTCGCACAGGGAGCATTCCACGTTGAGAGTCCAATCTACGTAACTCTGAGGAGAATTGGGGAAATGAGTTTCCGCCGTATCGGTTCTTTCTGTATCACCACTAGGCTGTTGGTCTTGAGCCTGGCAATGCTTATAGGCTTCGGGACTACCGCGGCCTGGTCCCAAGCAACTTCGTCCGCCACCGTGGCCGGCCTCGTCACGGATGAGCAAAACGCCGCCGTTCCGGGAGCCGAAGTCCGCATCGTGGATTCGGCCACGGGCGAAACCCAGACTACACTCACCAACGATACCGGCCGCTACGTCATCGTCAACGTATCGCCCGGAACCTACGCGATCTATGTCAGCAAGCAGGGCTTCACGGTGCACAAGGTCAACTCGCAGAAAGTCGACGTGGGCACCACCATGACGGTGAACGCGGTGCTGAAGGTCGGCGCCACCACCACCACGGTCGAGGTGGCGGCCACGGTGGGCGCGGACTTGCAGACCACCAACGCCACGGTAGGCAACACGCTGACGAGTGAAACGTTGATGAAGCTGCCCAACATGGGCCGCGACGCAGCCACGCTCGCCGTGTTGCAGCCGGGCACCTCGCCCAGCGGCATGACGGCCGGGTCGTTCTCGGACCAGAACGTGTTCACGCTGGATGGCGGCAACAACTCCGACGACATGGCCGGCAACAATACCAGCTACGTCACCAACTTTACCGGCACCGGCGGCACGCAGACCAACGGCAGCCCGTCGGGCATCATTCCCACCCCGGTGGAGAGTATCGAAGAGTTTAAGGTGAGCAGCTTCAATCAGACCGCCGACTTCTCCGGCTCCATCGGCTCGCAGGTGCAGATGGTGACCAAGCGCGGCACCAACAACTACCACGGTTCCGCTTACGGATTCTACTTTGCCACCAACGTGGGCGCGGCCAACTCCTGGGCCAACAATCACACCCCGTCCGGTGGCCTCACGTACACCGCGCTGCCCTCCAATCATCGCGACCGCTTCGGGGGCTCCCTGGGCGGCGTGCTGCTTCCCAAACTCCTGGGCGGCAAGACGTACTTCTTCGCGAATTACGAAGGCAGCCGCTTCCCCAATGTGGGACCCTACGAGCGCAACTCGCCCTCCGCCCTGCTGCGCGCCGGCGTCATCCAGGTGGCCGACGCCACCGGCAAGTACCAGGCCTATAACCTCAACCCCAATCCGGTAACGGTGGGTGGAGTAACGTATCAACCGGCGCAGTGCGGAACCAGCCTGTGCGATCCCCGCGGAATCGGCCTCAACCCGATCGTGCAAAAGATCTGGAGTTACATGCCGCTGCCGACCGATTTTACCGGTGCGGCGGGTGACGGCGCCAACGTGGGCGGCTACATCTCCACGGTTCGCGCGCCTCTGACTTCGAACTCCTACGTGGCCCGCATCGATCACGATTTCAACGAAAAGAATCGCTTATTCGCCACCTATCGCTACACCAACGTCACCAGCCTCACCACCAATCAGGTGGATATCGGCGGCCTGACCAGCGGCGCTACCCTGGGCACGCCGACGGCGACGGCGCCGCGCGTGCAGAAGCCCTCGTTCTGGGTGGTCGGTCTGACCAGCTCGATCACGCCCACCATTACCAACGATTTCCGCTGGAGCTACTCGCGCAATTTCTGGCAGTGGTTCAGCCTGGGCGATCCGCCGCAGGTTGCCGGCCTCGGCGGCGCCGTGGAAATCGCCGGTGAGAGCACCAATGCGCTCATCCCCTACAACGTCAATACGCAGAACACGCGCACCCGCTATTGGGACGGCAAGGACCACCAGTTAAAGGACGACCTGACCATCATCAAGGGCAACCACCTGATCCAGATCGGCGGATCCTATCAGCACAATTTCGATATCCATTCGCGCACCGATAACGGCCAGGGCATCAACAACCAGATCGTCTATCAGATCACCTCGTCCAACATCAACTTCGGTAACTTCACCTATCCCACGGGCATGCCTTCCAGCCAGGCGAGTAACTTCAACACCTATTACTCCTACGTGTTGGGCATGGTGGCGCAGTCGCAGTTGGTCTACACCCGTTCCGGCAGCAACCTGGCGCTCGGCCCCATCGGCTCCGCCGCCCTGGCGCAGAGCGTCATTCCTTACTACAACAGTTACATTGCCGACACCTGGCACGTCAAACCGACTGTTACCTTCTCTTACGGGATCAGTTACCAGTTGGAAATGCCGCCGCACGAGCTCAACTCCCAGCAGGTGACCATGGTCTATCAGGACGGTTCCCAGGTGGACGCGGCCAGCTACATGGCGCAGCGCGAGAAAGCGGCGCTGGCCGGTTCCGTCTACAACCCGACGCTCGGCTTCGCAACCGTGAACAACGTCGGCGCGGGCAAGAAGTACCCGTACAACCCGTTTTACGGGGCTTTCAGCCCGCGCTTTTCGGTGGCCTGGAATCCCAAGTACAGCGATGGCTTGCTGGGCACGCTGCTGGGTAACAATGCCAGCGTGTTGCGCGTCGGCTACGGCCGCCTCTTCGGCCGCATCAACGGCGTAAACCAGGTGCTGGTGCCGCTGCTGCCCCCGGGTCTGTTACAGGCTGTCTCCTGCACCGGCGTCAGCCGGACCGGACAGTGCCTGGGCAACAACGGCGTGGACCCCAGCACCGCCTTCCGCATCGGCACCGACGGCATGTCGGCGCCCCTGCCCTACGCTTCCCCGACTCTGTCGCAACCGTACCTTCCCGGCGTGGGCACCAACGCCGGCGCTTCCGACGTGACGGCCCTCGATCCGAATTACCGGCCGGAGCGCACGGACAACCTGACCGTCAGCCTGCAACGCCAGGTCAACAAGACGGTGAGCATGGAAGTGGGCTACATCGGCCGCATCATCCGCAACGAGCTGCTGCCCATCAACCTGGATTCGGTTCCCTACATGACCACCCTGGGCGGCCAGACGTTCGCCAACGCGTATTCTCAGACCTACCTCGCGGTAGCCGCCGGCGCCACGCCGACGCCACAGCCGTTCTTTGAAACCGCGCTTGGCGGGGCCAGCGGCGCCTACTGCGCCGGTTATGCAAGCTGCACCGCCGCGGTGGCCGCCAAGAACACTACTTCGTTCAAGAACACGGCGGTGTCCGATCTGTGGACCGCGCTGTATAAGGCTCCGGGTTGGACTCTCGGCCGCAGCCTGGTGGCGCAGCCGCTCGGCGCGGGTCTCAACAGCCAGGGCTATACCTACCTGTTGAATACTTCCCTTGGCTGGGGCAACTACAATGCGCTGTTCATCACCCACCGCATCCGCGACTTCCACGGGATTACCGCCACCAGCAATTTCACCTGGGGCCGCGCGCTCGGCACCGGCAATACCTCGCAGGCCACCAGCTCCAATACGGCCCTGGACAACTACAACCTGCAGAACAACTACGGCCTGCAGAGCTACGACGTCAAGTTCGTCTACAACGTCACCCTGTACTACACGCCCAGGGTCTTCGAACGCCAGAAAGGCGTAGTGGGCAAGGTGCTGGGTGGCTGGACGTTCTCGCCCCTGTTGACCGCGCAGAGCGGCAACCCATTTGCTCCGACCTATAGCGAAGGCGGCTGCACGGACTGCCAGGCGTTCGGCGAAGTCAGCACGACTTCGTCGGCCACCACAGCCTTTTCCACCAATGCTCAGGCGGCGTCCCCCTACACGGGCGGAGGCGCGGCGCACTACAACAACGCCGGCACCACCGGCGTTATCAACGGCGTAACCACTGCCGTCGGCACCACCAACCCGACGGGCGTCAACATGTTCGCCGATCCGGCCGCGGTGCTGGCCGAGTTCCGCAAGTGCGTCCTCGGCTTAGACGGCAATTGCGGCGGCTATGCCATGCGCGGCCTGCCGCGCTGGAACGTCGATCTCGGCGTCCACAAGACCATCGCCGCCTTCCGCGAAGGCATGGGCGCCGACGTCAGCATCGCCTTCACCAACGTGTTTAACCACGTGGTGATGGGCAATCCGACCATGACGGTCACCACTCCCTCGACCTTTGGCCGCATCACCAGCACTTCCTCGACTCCGCGCAACATGGAGTTCGGCTTGCGGCTCCACTTCTAAACACGCTGTACCTACTTCTACTAACAGGTGGGGCAGGCGGGGTACCCTCTGGGTCCGCCTGCCAACTCTTGATCGAGCCCCGGTTGGCAGGCGGAAGCGCCTGCCCCACCTGTTTTTCATGGCCCCCTAGTGCTCTTTACGCCCCATCAGGTCGTCCAGCGCCTGCCGGGCTGCAGCAAACTCCGGCCTGATCCGCAAGGCTTCGGAGAATTGGGCGATGGCCTCATCGGCCTGTCCCAACCGGGCCAGGACGATTCCCAAGTTGTAGCGCGCTTCCACATCGGCCGGCCTCACTTTCACCGCTGCACGGAACTCGCGCGCGGCATCCCCCAGCTTGCCCCCTTGGGCGAGGGCGATCCCGAAATTGTAATGCGCATCGGCATTCTCGGGTTCCTGGCGAACCCCCTCGGAGAAGGCGGCCGCCGCCTCGTCGTTCCGTCCCAGCGCGCCCAGCACCGACCCCATCCCGATATAGGCGTCGGCCAGGTCCGGCCGCAGGCTCACCGCCGTCCACAATTCCGGCAGGGCTTGTTCCGCCAGCCCCTGTTTGGCGAGCAACTGTCCCAGCGCGGCGTGCGCCGGCGCAAAGCGCGGCCGTATACGGACGGTTTCGCGCAGTTGGGCGGCAGCCTCGGCGATCTCGCCCCGTGTCTCCAGAACGATCGCCAGGTTATAGCGGGCCACGTAATTGCCCGAGGTCGCGTCGATAGCGTGCTGGTATAGCGAAATGCTGTCCCGCCAATACCCCACTTGCCGCCAGGTAACAGTGAGACACGCCAGGCAGAGCGCCGCGGCCAGCGCCATTTGCATGCGGGGCCAACGCTCGAAAGCGTCCGAGACTCCCCAAACCAAGGCGATGGCGAGACCAACCATGGGGATGTACGTATACCGGTCGGCCCGCGCTTGCGCCCCGACCTGAATCAGCCCGATGACCGGCAGCAGCGTGACCAGGTACCAGAGCCACCCGATGGCCAGGTAAGGGCGCCGCGGAAAGAGGCGGATCCCTAGCCCCGTGACGGCAGCCAAAGCGATGCCCGCCATCGCGGCCGGCACGGCGAGCGACCCCAGCGGGTAAGGGTAAAACACCGCCAGGCGCGCCGGCCAGAGCGTCTGGAAGAAATAGGCGGCGTAGGAAACCAGGGCGTTTTCCAGGCGCACCGCAGCCGGAATCAGCGAGAAGGAGGCCGTCGCGCCAACCTCCCGGTGCGCCAGAACCGTCACCACCGAGACCGCCACGGACGCCGCGAAGAACGGGACCTTTTCGAGGATTCTCGTTCCCCGCCGCAAGGGCCAGCGGTCGAGCAAAAGGAGCACCACCGGCAAGGTCACGAGCATCGGCTTGGCCATCAGGCCGAGGCAGAAGAGGAACAGGGTGAACCCATACCGGAGGGGTCCGGGGCGAGCGGTGTAGGCAGCATAAGCCCACAGCGTCAGTACCCAAAACAGGCCGCTCAACACGTCTTTCCGTTCCGCCACCCACGCTACGCTCTCCACGTGCAGGGGGTGTAGGGCGAACAGGAACGCGGCCAGCGCGCTCCGCCAGCGCGCCCCGGTGAGGCGCTTCAGCACCGCGAACCACACCAGCGAACTGAGGGCATGTATCCACGCGTTGGTGAAGTGATGCCAGCCGGCGTCCATGCCAAAAAGAGTGCAGTCCAGCATGTGGGAGAGCCAGGTGAGCGGAAACCAGTTGCCGGCGAACGAAGAACGGAAGGCCCACGCGACGCCTGCCCGGGTCAGCCCCGCCTGCACGTGCGCATTCGCCGTCACATAATCGGGGTCGTCATAGGTCACGAAGCCGAAGTGCAGCACCTGGCCGTAGGCCGCCAGCACCGCGGCCGCCAGCAGCAGGTAAATCCAGAGGTCGCCGCGCAGCGCAAGCAACGGGCCGGACGGTGAGGTTCGCTTGTTCCCGCGAGTGTCTGCCAGCGTGCGCCGGGCGGCGTTCGGTGCGGGGCGTGGTTTGGGCATGTCAGGCCGGCAAATGGCCGGTGACAATCCTTTCCGGCCAGCCAGGATTCATCATACTCCAGCCGGCGTTAGCGTCTGGCGCGCTTCGGCGCCGTCTATCGTATCCGAAAGGGGCTGGAGTATCATCATATCCATGCGCGCTACCATGCTCCTGCTTTTGCTCTGCGGCGCCTCGCCGGCCGCCGCCCCTACCGAGATCCGTCTCTGGCCCAATGGCGCCCCCGGCTCCGAAGGCAAGACCGCCGCCGAGGTCGTCGAGCCGCCCAACAAGGACCACGGCTACCTCAAGGTCACGGGCGTACACCAGCCCTCGTTGACCGTCTTTCTGCCGCCGGCCGGCAAAGCCGGCGGCGCCGCCATGATCATCGCCCCGGGCGGCGGCCACGCCTTCCTCAATTTCGATCAGGAGGGGACCTACGTCGCCGAATACCTGAACACCATCGGCGTGGCCGGCTTCGTGCTCAAATACCGCCTGGCGCGCGAGCCCGGGTCCACCTACAAGGTCGAGGAACACCCTCTCGCCGACGCCCAGCGCGCCATCCGCCTGCTGCGTGCCCGCGCCGCCGAGTGGAGCCTGAACCCGGCGCGCATCGGCATCATGGGCTTCTCCGCCGGCGGCGAGGTCGCCTCTCTCGCCGCCACCCGCTTCGACGCCGGCAAACCCGATGCCGCCGACCCCATCGACCGCCCCAGCTCGCGTCCCGATTTCGACGCCCTCATCTACCCCGGTATCCGCGCCAACACCTACACCATTCCCAAGGACATGCCCGTGACGTTCATGCTCTGCGCCGATAACGACCGCGGACCCTCCACCGCCCTTTCGGTTCTCTACCCCATGCTGAAAGCCGCCGGAATCCAGACCGAAGTCCACGTCTACGCCACCGGCGGCCATGGCTTCGGCATCAACCCCAATACCAAAAACCCGTCGCCCGCCGCCACGTCCTGGCAACTGCGCCTCGGCGACTGGCTGAAGCAGATCGGCATGCTGCCATGAAACCGGCGCTAGGCGCCGCCGTGCTGACGCTGGCTGCCGCGTGGGCGGCATGGAGCCAACGCCCCGAGTTCGACGTGGCCTCCCTCAAACCCGTAGTCCTCGACGGCGCCGACCTCTACACCGCCAACCTCGGAACCTACCGCAACGGCGTCGTCACCCTCACCAATACCACCCTCGCCGAGTGCATCCGCTTCGCCTACGACATCACCACCGACGATCTTCTCGCGGGGCCCGAATGGATCAAGAACAAGGCGGTGCGCTTCGACATCCTGGCCAAGACCGCGCCCGCCACGCCCCGCGCCCAGGCGCTCCTCATGCTGCGCACCCTGCTCGAAGACCGCTTCAAACTGGCGCTCCGCCACGAACCGCGCGTGCTTTCCTACTACGCGCTGACGGCGCCCAATGGCGATCGCGGGCTGAAACCCGCCCAGGAACCGCCCATCGAAGGCGGCAACAGTCTCGGGCTGGGCCACATCCACCACAACCGGATCACCACGCTGCTGCTGGCCACCCTGATCGCCCGCTTCACCCGCACTCCCGTGCTGGACCAGACAGCCATCCCCGGATTCTTCGAAGTGAAGCTGGATTGGGCGCGCGACAACAGCCTCCCCTCGGCCGCGCCCAACGCCCCGCCGTCGGACTCCCCCGACGGCCCCTCCATCTTCGAGGCCGTGCAGAAGCAACTCGGCCTGAAATTGGAAAAGCGCAAAGGCCCGGTCGACGTCCTGGTAGTGGACCACGCCGAGAAAACCCCGCTGGCGAATTAACGTAGCGTAGCCCTCCAGGGCTGCCATGACCCCTTTCGAGGGGGCATTCTTCGGCTTCGCCGGGTAAAAGCCGTCGAAACCTAGTGAGTTCCTGCCGCTAACACCACCAGCATGTCCTCTTTGCGTTTGACCAGCGTGGAAGTGTTATAGCTGGCCGCTTCGAATCCGTGACCATGCGTGATCGCGTCGGTGGGGCACGCTTCCACGCAGTAGCCGCAGAAGATGCATCGGTTGTAATCGATGTTGTAGACCTTGGCGTAACGCTCGCCGCCCGAAATGCGGGTGGCCGCGGTGTTCTCGGCCGCTTCGATATAGATGCAGTTGGAGGGACACGCCGCCGCGCACAGGAAGCACGCCACGCATTTCTCCATCCCGTTGACGTCGCGCTGCAGCACGTGCACGCCGCGGAAGCGCTCTTCGAACTTGGGCGGCGCGTCGGGATAATCGTCCGTTACCGTGGGCCCCATCATCTCCTTGAAGGTGATGCCCATTCCCTTGGCGATAGCTGCCGCCGTACCCAGGATCTCTTCGATTTTGTTAGCCATCGGTCTGCTTCCAGTTTAGCGTGGCTCCCGCCCGGGAGCCTAGTTGCGCGAACTTCAGCCCGCTTTCCAGGCCGGAACATTATCCTCCGGCCGGAACAGGGTCACGCCCGCCACGGCGCCCAGCGCCTCCATGTCCGCCTTGTTCCAACCCTCGATGACACGCGAAATCACGCCGTCCGCCTCCACCAGGAACATGGTCGGAACACTCGAGATGCCGTACGCGTTGCTCGCCGGGAAGCCGTCGTCCTCGGAATCCAGCAACGTGGGAAACGTGACACCGAAATACCGGTTGAATTCCCGCGTATCGGCCGCGTCGTTCTGCGAGATGCCGCCAATGGCCAGCCTGCCGGAGCCGTGCAAGCGCTCCAGGAACGGCATGGTCAACTGGCACACCGGACAGGTCGCCTTGAAGAACACCACCAGCACGCTCCCGCGCGCGGTCCATTCCGCCAGCGTGCCGTCCCCACCCTCCAGGCCGGAAAGCCGGAAGCCGGGCGCCCGGGAACCGGGAGCGGGAAGCGGATGCTGCCGCCGTGAAGCCATAAACTAAATCTTACCGGTTTCCGGCGGCTGGCATGAGGCGGTGAGGCGGCCCTGCATACGGTTAGAATCTCCCGACCGTAGGGCGCCGGCGCGGTCCTTAGTTCGGTACCAAATCCCTTCGATGGATGGCGACGCGGTTCCCCTCCGGGCTGAAAACATAAAGCGTATTCGCCTCGTCTTCGTCCCGCTCGGAGCCGGCATACAGCCCCGAAATCAGGCGGTCCGCCAGTTCCTGGGGGCAAACGCACTCGTCCTCGGACCAGGCCGCAGGCGCCACGCGACGCTGCCACTCGAACTCGAACGTGACCGGCTCGATCTCTTCCGAGATCCAGATTCCCTCAATGCGGGTGAAAACCAGTACGTCATCGCAACCGGCGGCGGCGGCGCGAATTTCGTTTTCCTCATGCGAGAGCACGATTGCCTTCCGCACCGTTCCATTTGGATAGGTAATGGTCATTAACTAGGATTGTGCATCAGAACCACCCACGAAAAAGTCCCGTACGCTCCATTCCGGCACACTGAGAGGTACAGGACCACCCCTACTTCCCCGCTTTCTAGATCGTCATGGCGGTAAAGCCGCCGTCTACCCTCAGGATCGACCCGGTCACGAACGAAGACGCTGCCCGCGACGCCAGATACACCGCCGCCCCCACCAGTTCGGTGCTTTCTCCGAAGCGGTGCATGGGCGTATGGCCCATAATGCTGGCCACGCGCTCCTCGGTGAGCAGTTTGCGGTTCTGCTCGGCGGGGAAAAAACCGGGCAGGATGGCGTTCACCCGAATGTTGTTGGGCGCCAGTTCGCGCGCCAGAAACTGGGTGATCTGATTGACGCCCGCCTTGGACACCGCGTAGGTGAACACCTTGGACAGCGGCGGTCCCGACGAAGCCGAAGAGATGTTGATGATGGAGCCCCCGTTTCCGGCATCCACCATCGCCTTGCCGAATACCTGGCACGCCAGAAACACGCTGGTCAGGTCGATATCCAGAATGCGCTGCCACTCGGCTTCGGCAATCTCGAAAAACGGCGTGCCGGAATTCACCCCGGCCGCATTCAACAGAATGTCCACATGGCCGAAACGCTCCAGCACAACCGCCAGCGCCTGCTCCAGGCTGGTCTTGCTGGTAGCGTCGCATCCCACGCCGATCGCCCCGCGTCCCATTTCCTCGATGGCGCGCGCCCGGGCGTCCGCGCCCTCCTTGCTGACGTCCAGGATGGCGATCTCCGCTCCAGCTTGCGCCAAACCCGTGGCCATCGCCCCGGCGAGGACCCCGCCTCCTCCGATAACAACCGCCACTTGGCCGGTCAGCGAGAAAAGTCCATGTTCAGACATGCCTAAATGGTATCAGAGCGACGCGTTTGAAAGGTCCGCACCCGGCCGAAATCCTCCGCTCTCCCGTCAGTTCCCCACCAGCGCCGCGTGGATCTCGCTGGCGATCGCCTGCGTCAGCGCCCGCGGATACTCCGTCCGCGGCATCGCCAACGCCTGCCGCCGGACCAGCCGGTGCCCCGCCACCCGGAACAACTCCAGAAAACGGCTCTGCCCTCGCAGCGAAAACTCCGGCAGCATCGAGTACCCGAAGCCCGACTCCACCAGGCGCTTGATGGCTTCCGTATCGTCGGCCTCCATGATCACCCGCGGCGCAATCCCCAGTTGCCGGAAGAAGGTGTCGATCGTCAACCGCATGTTGCTGCGCGGCGGATAGAGCAGAAACGGCGCATCCCTCAACTGTTCGGGCTGCAAATGCACGACCTTGGCGCCGCCGGTCCGCCCATGCGACGGACGAAGCCCCATCAGCTCTTCCTCAAACAGCGGCAGAATGTTGAGCTTGTCCTCGGGTACGGGCATGGAGATCAGGCCCAGATCGAACCGCCGCGCCAGCAGGCCGGCGGCGATTTCCTCGGTGGCCGCCACCGTCACCAGAATCTCGTTTTGCGGAAACCTCCGCCGCAGCAGGCGTAGCGGCTTGCCCAGACGGTAGATCAGCGCCGTCGCCCCGGTGGCGAAGTGAAACGCGCGTTTGTCGCCGGACTCGTCCTTGCTGAACTCCTGCTCCGTCCGGTCCACCTGATGCAGAATGGCGCGCGCATGTTCCGCCAATCGCAGGGCGTGTGGCGTCGGGGCGATCTTGCGGCCCGCGCGGATGAAGAGTTCCACCCCCAGACCGGCTCCCAGGGCGCGCAACTGCTGGCTCACCGCTCCCGGGCTCAGCCCCACCATTTCCGCCGCCCGGGTGACGCTGGCCGTCTCCATCACCGCCAAAAAGACCCGCAATTGTCCCAGTTCCATATAATTTAGAAAAACTAAACGGACACTTTAGATTATATGGCTTGACGCCTGCCACAAGGAATCATATATTTCGAGGACATAAGGGTTCTTTTATAAGTAGTTGGGTAGAGGTTAGTTTTGTCCCGTGGCATAAGGCTCCGCCTTGTGCATCCCGTGGCATAAGGCTCCGCCTTGTGCCGTGGCATAAGGCTCCGCCTTGTGCATCCGAGCGAAGCTCGGACAATCCGTGGCATAAGGCTCCGCCTTGTGCATCCGAGCGAAGCTCGGACGATTCCAGTTGAGCCCCCTATCCCGCCAGTTCCTTGGCCAGTTGCTGCGCCGCGATCAGAATCGGGTCCCAAACCGGCGTGAACGGCGGCGAGTAGGCCAGGTCCAACTGTGCGAACTCCTCCACCCGCATGCGGGCGTGCAGCGCCGTGGCGATCACGTTGATCCTGCCCGCCGCCCCATCCTCGCCGATTACCGAGCCTCCCACCAGCCGCCGCGTGGTGCGGTCGGCCACCAGTTCCACCGTGGTCTTCACGCCCTGGTAGTAGCGCGGACGCGAGTTGGCCTCGATCCTCGCCACCACCGGCGAAAAGCCCTCGGCGCGCGCCGCCGCCGCCGAAAATCCCGTGGTGGCAAAACCCATCCCGAAGATGCCCACAATCGACGTCCCCACCACGCCCGCGAAGCGCTCCCGCGCGCCCGCCGCACATGCCCCCGCCACGCGGCCCGCCTTGTTGGCGGTGGTGCCCAGCGGAATCCAGGTGGGGCGGCCGGTCACCAGATGGGTGACTTCGGCGCAATCGCCGGCCGCGAACACCCCGCGCAGGTTTGTCTCCATCCGCTCGTCGGTGCGAATCGCGCCCGTGCGTCCGATCTCGATCCCCGCCGCCGCCGCCAGTTCCACATTGGGCTGGAAGCCGGCTGCCACAACCACCATGTCGCACGGAACGCCAGCCACCCCATCGGGCTCGATCGCCTTCACCGTCACGCCGGTGCGCAGTTCCACGCCGTGCTCTTCCAGTTGCTGGCGGACCGCCCCCGTGAATCGGTCGTCGTCGCGCAGCAGGGCGTGCGCCGAGCGCTCCAGGATGGTCACCCGCAGTCCGTTGCGCCGCAGCGCATCGGCCACCTCCACCCCGATGTATCCGGCGCCCACCACCACCGCGCTCTTCGGCCTCCGCTCGCCCAGGAAGCGGCGCATCCGCTCGGCGTCGTCCAGCGTGTAGAGCGTGAATACGTGCGGCAGTTGCGCACCCGGCAGAGCCGGCATCCCGCCGCGCGCTCCGGTGGCGATCACCAGCTTCTCATACCCCACCTTGGCGCCCGATTCCAGCACCACCTCCCGCCGCGGATGCGAAATCGCCGTCACCCGCGCGCCCGTGCGCACCTCGATATTCCGCTGCTTGCGGAAGTATTCCGGCGTGTACTGGATCAGGTCCCCGATCTCGCGCACCCGGCCTTCCACGAAATAGGGCAGCCCGCAAGCGCCGTAGGAAATCGCCGGACCCTTTTCCAGAACGACGATCTCCAGGCGCGCATCCACCCGCCGCGCGCGCGCCGCCGCGCTCAGCCCCGCGGCCACTCCCCCGATGACCACCAGTGCCATCGGCGCCTACTCCTCGTTCTTCATCTTGCTCACAAAGTCCAGAATGTCGAAGGTCTTGATCTTGCGGTCCGGATAGTAGCTGCCCACCGCGTCGCCCTCGTCCGTGAAGATCTCAAAACAGGTGGCCAGCCGGGTCATCACCAGCAGTTCGATATTCCGCCGGTTCAGGTTGACCAGTTTCACGTTGCCGCCGGCTTTGCGCAGCGTGGTCGCGCACATTACCAGGGCGCCCAGGCCCGTGCTATCGATGTAATCCACGCCCGCCAGGTTGAATACCAGGTTGCGCACGTTGGCCGCAACCAGTTCCGCCACCTTCTCGCGCAGCGCGGTAGCTTCCTTGCCTACCGTGATGCGCCCTTTCATTTCGAGGACGGCGATGCCTTCGCGGTCGCGCTGTAGGATTTCCAGTGACATGTACTCTTATGATGACACTGATTGCGGCATCTTTCCGAGCCTTGGTGGGGCAGGCTTCAGCCTGTCACTGGAGTTTCTACATTTGGCAGGGGTTCGCGTCAATCGTGGGGCAGGCGGGGTACCCTCTGGGTCCGCCTGCCAACCGCGCGCTCGACCAAGGCCAGGCGCGTGGATGAGCTGCCAGGCCAGCGTTGACAGGGTTGTACTCCACGTAGCGAACGAGGCGGTCCAGTTCCGCCTCATCCCGCACACGG
>JBEKDV010000088.1:0-21908 GCA_050014175.1 Candidatus Solibacter sp.
GCCCCGCTTCACGCCCGATTGGCTACATGTCGAATGGGCAATTTACATGGTGAGTTCCTTTCATCTCACAAGATCAGCCAGGCTTGGCCTGGCGCACCCGATGAACGCCGATGAACGCCGATGAACGCAGATAAAAACAGGGATTGCTTATCCGTGTTCATCGGCGTTCATCGGCGGCCAGTTCTTTCAGCGAGGGGCGCGGGAAGCTGGGACGATCGGGACGGGGGAGACAACGCCGCCAGAGGGACGCGGCGGAGTACACTGAAGCCAGATGAAGACCAGTCTGTTGGCGCTGGTGGCAGTGGCGGCGTCCGCCGCCGACGCCAATTGGCCGCAGTTTCGCGGCCCATCCGGCAGTGGCGTGGGGACCGGTTCCCCGCCGGCCGAATGGAATGTGGAATCGGGGAAGAACATCCTCTGGAAGACGGCCATCCCGGGCTTGGGTCATTCCAGCCCGGTAATTTGGGGCGACAAGATCTTCCTCACCGCGGCGGTCCCGGCCACGGGCGAGGCGCAACTCAAAGTCGGCCTCTATGGCGATATCGCTCCCGTCAAAGGCGAACCGCCGCAGAGCTTCCGCGTCTACTGCCTGGACCGAAAGAGCGGCAAAATCCTCTGGGAACGCACGGCAGCCACCGGCGAGCCCAAAATCATGCGCCACCCCAAATCCACCCACGCCAACCCGACTCCTGCTACCGACGGCAAGCGCGTAGTGGCTTTCTTCGGGTCGGAAGGTCTCTTCGCCTATGACCTCCAGGGCGGGTTGCTGTGGAAGAAGGATTTCGGAACGCTGGATGCCGGCTTCTACATGGTGCCGTCGGCGCAGTGGGGCTTTGCCAGTTCCCCGGTAATTTTCGAGGACACCGTCATTATCCAGGCGGACGTGCAGAAGAACTCTTTCCTCGCCGCCCTGGACGTCCGCACCGGCCGGGAACTCTGGCGCACCGCGCGCAGCGATGTGCCCACGTTCGGCACGCCCGCCGTGGTGCCGTACACCGCCGGGGGCGTGCAGGGGTGGCAGGTGGTGGTCAACGGGTGGAAGCACATCGGCGGCTACGATCTGAAAACGGGGAAGGAATTGTGGACGCTCGCGGGCGGCGGCGATATTCCCGTCCCGACCCCGGTTTTCTCCGACGGCCTGGTGGTGATCACCAGCGCCCACGGGCAGGCGCGGCCGATCTACGCCATTCGCACCGACGCCGCCGGCGACCTTACCGGCAAGCATACCGCCATCGCGTGGACCCAGGAACGCGCCGGCAACTATATGCAGACCCCGCTATTGGCGGGCGGCCTGGGTTACTTCTGCTTCGACACCGGCGTGCTCACGGTCTACCAACTGGCTACCGGAGAAAAGCTATACCAGCAGCGTCTCGGCGGCGGGTCGAGCGGCTTCAGCAGTTCTCCCGTGACCGCCGGCAACCAGGTCTACATCATCGACGAGGACGGCCACAGCTTCGTGCTGGCGCCTGGCCGCGAGTACAAGGTGCTCGCCGAAAACGACATCGGCGAGACCGTGATGGCCACCCCGGCGATTTCCGGCGGCGTGCTCTACGTCCGGGGAGGCAAACACCTTTTCGCCATCGGCGCCAGGCCGTAAAGGCAGCATATGGACTCCGACACTCTCTATCGCAAACTTCAGCAGCATCTGGACCGGATGCCCGTCGGGTTTCCGGCCACCGAATCCGGTGTGGAGATCCGGATCCTGCGGCAACTCTTCACTCCCGAGGAGGCCGCACTCGTTCTCGAGGCCAGCGCCATTCCGGAGCCCGCCGCCACCATTCACCGGCGCGTCAAACCGCGGATGCCGCTCGCCGAGGTCACCAACCGGTTGAACCAGATGGCCGACAAAGGGATCATCCTGCGCATTCAGGCGCCCGGCGGGCCGCTCTACGCCAAGATGATTTTCGCCGTCGGGTTTTTCGAGCGCCAGTTGAAACGCCTGACGCCGGAGCTGGGACGCGATTGCCGCGAGTACCTGTTGGGCGACTTCCGGCAGGCATTCCACAGCAAGAAGACGACGCAGTTCCGCACCGTTCCCATCAACAAGACCATCGCCATCGAGCGCAACGTGGCGACGTATGAGAATCTCCGCGGCTATGTCGAGTCCCACGGCGGCCCTTTCGCCACCATGACCTGCATCTGCCGCCACGAGAGGGAACTGCAGGGAGAGAAGTGCAAGCAGACCAGCCTCATGGAGAACTGCCTCACGTTTGGCATGGCGGCCCGCGAGATGGTGCGCATCGGACAAGGCAGATCCATCAGCCGGGAGGAAATGCTCGCGCTTCTGGACGCGGCCGATATGGAAGGCCTGGTGCTGCAACCGGAGAACACCAAGAAACCGCTGTTCGTGTGCTGCTGCTGTGGCTGCTGTTGCGGCGTGCTCACGTCGGCTAAGCGATTCGAGCGGCCGGCGGAGTACTTCAGTGCGAGCTTCCAGGCCGAGGTGGACGCCGATCTCTGCGAGGCGTGCGGGGTGTGCCAGTCGCGCTGCCAGATGGAGGCGCTTTTGGATGGCGACGGGAATGCCGGCGGCCCTGGCGACGGCAAGACGCGCGTGGACCAGGCGCGCTGCATCGGGTGCGGCCTGTGCGTGACCACGTGCCCGTCGGGCGCTCTCCGGCTAGTGGAGAGAGCGCAGCGGAAAGAGCCGCCGGACGACACCAAGGCGCTCTACATGCAGCTCCTCCAGGACCGCTACGGTCCCTGGGGAATGGCGAAACTGGCGGGAAGAAAACTGCTGGGCATGAAGTTCTGAGCGCCCAGCGCGTCTTACCGCCGCAACGAAAGCTCGAATTGGATGCCTTCCGTTTCCTGTAATGCGGTAAGGATGCTGGAAAGATTCGCGGCAGAGGGGCTGCCCTTTGGCCCCAGCATGCGCATCAGGCTTTTGGCGGGTATGTGCGTAAGCTTTTCGAGGTCCGGAAATCCAACTGTCGCGTTGACGTAGTCGCGCAGGACAGCCTTGCCGGTCGCCAGGTCGCCGTTGATTACGCACTCGACGGCCTCGCGCAGAAGCGCTTGACGGAAATTCGGGTCGCGCTGCGCCCGCGCCCGGATAGTTTCCTTGAAGTCGTGCGTTAAAGGCATTATTGGATCTCCTGTCTCTTCCTTCGTTTGTATGCGGCCCAGCATTCCTGGGCCGTCGCGATGTCCTGTTGTTGCCGTTTCTTATTACCGCCGCCAATCAGAATTACCAGGCGGTCGCCATCCTTGCCGAAGTAGATACGGTAGCCGGGACCGAAGTCGATCCTGTATTCAAAGACGCCGGAACCAACGCCCTTGACATTCGAGAAGTTCCCCTGCTCGACGCGCGCCAGCGCGATGGTCACCTTGGCGGCAGCCGCCGCGTCGAGCCCTTCCAGCCATTGAGCGAAGCGTTTGTTTCCGTTTTCGTCGATGTAGCCGCGGAGCTCGATCATCCAAGGAATATGGTAACAATTTTGTTACCATTAATCAAAGTCCCTTGTCAGTCCCAGGCCCAGCGCGTCGCGGATTTGCCGGCCGGATAGCGGCAGGTTACCGAGAAACTCCACGTGCCTCCGGCCGCCGCGATAGTCGGGTCGGCGTGCCGGTTCCTTCAGGTAGCGCCCCGCCGCGCGCGCGTCGAAGGCATACAACAGGGTGCCGTGATGCAGCAGCGCCCGCGCGCCGCGCCGCTGCGCGTTGCCGGAGACTTTGCGCCCTGCCATCGCCAGGTCCGACCCTCCCTGGATCTCCAAACCCGGAACCGCCAGCACCCGCATCAGCCATCCCAGAATCTGCCGGTAGCTGGCGCGGACGTCGCGCAACCCGGGCCGCCGCTCCAGCGACAGCACCAGGGAATAGCTGATGCACCCCGGACCCAGCAGCACCGCGCCGCCTCCCGAATCGCGCCGCACAATGCCCACCCCGTCCGCCGCGCAGGCGTCCGCCAACACGTCCCGCGCGACCACTCCCGAGCGCCCCAGCACCACCACGGGCGCCGCGCTCTCCCACACGCGCAGCGCTTCCATGCCGGCGGCGGATTCCAGGGCGTGGAACAGCGCCGCATCCAGCGCCAGGTCCGGCAGCGGGTGGGATAATAGCGCATCGTGGGCGAACACATTCCCTACCATAGGTCGCGATTCACCACCCGGCTTCCGGATGACCGGCGTTATACATCGTCGCACTTCTGGCTGGCCGAAGAGGCGGACGGAATCTGGCGCGTCGGCTTCACCAGGATGGCCACCTGGCTCCTCGGCGACCCGGTGGAATTCGCTTTCTCCGTTCGCCCTGGTATGACGATCGCCGCCGCCCAGGAAATCGGCTGGGTGGAAGGGCTGAAGGCGCTCCATACCCTGTATGCCGTGGCGGAAGGCGAGTTTCTGGAAACGGGCGGCGAGATCTCTGGCGACATCACGCTGCTCGATACCGACCCCTACGAGCGCGGGTGGCTCTACCGGGTGCGCGGCAACCCCGCGCCGGGCACAGTCGATGTCCACGGCTACATGGCGCTTCTGGATGACGCCGTCGATGCCGTAATCCGCGGCCGCGAAGAAGAATGCGGAGGCGACTGTGAAAGCTGACTACTTCATGATCGGCGGCTTCCTGGGCGCCGGCAAAACTACCGCCCTGCTGCAACTGGCCCGCCGTCTCACCGCGCAAGGCCGGCGCGTGGGGGTGATCGCCAACGACCAGAGCCACGGGCTCGTCGACACCGCTCTGCTTGCCGCGCACGGCTTCCCCGTGGAAGAGATCTCCGGCGGCTGTTTCTGCTGCCGCTTCCTAGCGCTCACCCAAGCCGTGGAACGCCTGGCGAGCCGCGCCGCCCCGGACGTGATTCTGGCCGAGCCCGTGGGCAGTTGCACCGATCTGCGGGCCACCGTCCAGTACCCCTTGCGGCGCATGTACGGCGGCCGTTACCGGGTGGGTCCGCTGTCTGTGCTGGTGGACCCGTTGCGCGCGCTGCGCGTGCTGGGCCGGGAATCGGGCCGGCCGTTTTCGGCCAAGGTGCTTTACATCTACGGCAAGCAACTGGAAGAGGCCGACCTGATTGTCATCAACAAGTGCGACCTGTTGGATGGCGAGCGCGCCGCCGGACTGGAACGTGCGCTGCGCGAGCGCTACGCCGGCGCCGGAATCCTGCGCGTCAGCGCGCGCCAAGGCACGGGGCTCGACCGCTGGCTCACCGCGTTGGCGGCGGAGGCCGGTTCTCCCGCCGCGCCGCAGGTCGATTACAATCTCTACGCCGAAGGCGAGGCGCTGCTGGGATGGCTGAACGGCACGGTCCGCGTCAACGCACCCGCGCCGTTCGACGGCAACCGGTTCCTGATGGACCTGGGAGGCCACATCGGACGCACTCTGGGTGCGGAAGGCGTCGAGATCGCTCACCTCAAGATGACGCTGGCGCGCGACGGCGGCACGCCGGCGTTGGCCGTGCTGAATCTGGTGGCCAGTGGGAGCGAGCCCGAATTACGGTACGCCATGGAAGCGCCGCTCACCGCCGGTACGTTGACGGTCAACCTCCGCGCCGAGAGCGCGCCCGAAACGCTGCGCGGCGCCGTGGAGGCCGCCCTGGCGGCTTCCGGCCAACTTGCCGAAGTCCGGCAGCTTGCCTGCTTCCGCCCGGCGCGCCCGGTGCCCACGCATCGTATGGCGGACGGGTAGGGCAGGCGCTTCCGCCTGCCAACTACATTTTTTCTCACCTTCTGACGCTCGCAGCTCTGATTCGAAGCGAAAGCACAAGGCGGAGCCTTATGCCACATGGAGCCTTATGCCACGTTGCGCGCCGCGGTGCGCCGCGTTAACCTTGCGGCATGATCCGATCTGTTTTTCTGATCGCTCTTTCCCTCTGCGCGATGGCTCCGGCCGCCGACTCGCCCCAGTGGCGCGGGCCCAATCGCGACGGAAAATTTGCGGAAACCGGCTTGCTGCAGCAGTGGCCGGCCGGCGGACCGCGCCTCGTTTGGAAGGCGCAGGGCCTCGGCGAAGGCTATTCCTCGTTCGCAGTCGTGGGCAATCGCCTGTACACACAGGGGCAGCAGGGCGATGGGGAGTTTGTCCTCGCTCTCGACGCCGCCACCGGCAAGCAAGTCTGGAAGACCCCTACCGGCCGCGCCCTGGGCAATGACAAAGGCAACGGCCCCCGCGGCACGCCCACCGTGGACGGCAACCGCCTCTACGCGGTGGCCGGCGACGGCACGCTGGTCTGCCTGGAGACGGACACCGGCAAGCGCGTGTGGGGAACCAGCTTCGTGGCCGACTTCAAAGGCCGCGAGCCGCGTTGGGGATACGCCGAATCGCCGCTGGTGGATGGCGACCGCGTGATCGTTACCCCCGGCGGATCGGGCGCGTCCATCGTCGCCCTCAACAAAGCCACCGGCGCGGTCGTCTGGAAGTCGCAGAGCGACGGCGCCGCCTACTCCTCGGCGATTCCCTTCGATGCCGGCGCAACCCGCGGCCTGGCCATCCTCACCGCCAGCGCCGCCGTCGGGCTGAATATGAAAAACGGCGAATTGCTGTGGCGCTATCCCAACGTCGCCAACCGCGTCGCCAATATCGCCACGCCCATCGTCAGCAAAGACCTCGTCTTCGTGTCCACCGATTACGGCACCGGCTGCGCCCTGCTGAGACTCACGCCGCAAGGCGGATCGGTACAGGCGTCCGAGGTCTATTTCAATAAGGACATGCGCAACCACTACACCACTTCCGTGCTGGTGGACGACTACTTGTACGGTTACTCCAGCGAAATCCTCACCGCCATGGAGTTCCTCACCGGCAAAGTGGCCTGGCGCAACCGCAGCGTCGGCAAGGGCAATTGCATCTACGCCGACCAGCGCCTCTACTGCATGGGCGAAGATGGCGCGGTCGGCCTGATCGAGCCCACGCCGGCGGCCTACACGGAGAAGTCGCGCTTCGAAATCCCGCGCGGAGCGAATCCCACGTGGACGCCGCCCGTGGTCGCTAACGGCCGGCTCTACCTGCGCGAGCAGGACAACCTCTACAGCTTCGACATCAAGCGCTGAGACCGATGCGACGCCTGACACTTCTCCTTTGCGCCGCCTGCGCCTGCCTGCTCCTGGCCAGCGACCCCGCCGCGCACGATTGGCCCATGTGGGGCGGCACGGCGGACCGCAACATGGTCTCTTCCATGAGCGGCGCCCCTGCCACCTGGGACGTCGCCACCGGGAAGAACGTGAAGTGGGTGGCGAAATTGGGCTCGCAGACCTACGGCAACCCCGTCGTCTCGGGCGGACAGGTCTACGCCGGCACCAACAACGATCCCCCGCGCAATCCCAAGGAAGCCGGCGACCGCAGCGTGCTGATGTGCTTCCGCGCTTCCGACGGCGCGTTCCTGTGGCAGCACACCAGCCCGAAACTGGCGGCCGGCGCGGCGCAGGACTGGCCCGATATCGGCGCCTGTTCCTCGCCCCTGGTGGAAGCCGACCGCCTGTACTATGTGACCAACCGCTGCGAACTCGTCTGCCTGGACACGCACGGCGATGGCAAAGGCAACGCCAAGGTCGTGTGGAAGTTCGACATGATCAAGGAGCTGGGCGTATGGCCGCGCAATCAGTCGAACTCGTCGCCGGTCGCTTTCGGCGATCTGGTGATCGTGGGCACTTCCAACGGCCAGGACGAGAATCGCGAACGCGTACCCGCGCCGAAAGCCCCTTCCATGATCGCCCTCGACAAGAAGACCGGCAAGCTGGCCTGGCAGGTGAACAGCGTGGGCGACAAAATCCTGGACGGCCAGTGGTCGTCGCCGGCGGCGGCGACGGTGGCCGGCGAGGCGCAGGTGGTGATCGGCGAGGGCGACGGCTGGGTGCGCGCTTACCAGGCGCTCTCCGGCAAGAAGCTGTGGGAGTTCGACACCAACCCCAAGAATGCCGTGTGGCCGAAGACGCGCAACGAGATCATCGCCACGCCCGTGATCTGGCAGAACAAGGTGTACATCGCCAACGGCCAGGACCCCGAGGCGGGCGCGGGGCAGGCGCACCTCTACGCCATCGACGCCACCAAACGGGGCGACATCACCACCAGCGGCCGCCTATGGGAATACGACAAGGTGTCGCGTACCATCTCCAACGTGGCCATCGATAATGGCCTGCTGTTCATCGCCGATTTGGCGGGCTTCCTGCACTGCCTCGATGTCAACACCGGCAAGCCGTACTGGGTTCACGACCTGTTGTCCAAGGTTTGGGCGTCGCCCATGGTGATCGCCGGCAAAGTCTACCTCGGCGACGAAGACGGCGACATGTTCGTGTTGCAAGCGGCCAAGGAGAAGAAGCTGATCTTCCAGACCGGCATGGGGAGCAACGTCTACTCCACGGTGGTGCCCGCCGACGGAACGCTGTTCGTGAGCAACCGCAACCAACTCTTCGCGCTCGCGGCAAAACCGTGACCGCCTTGGGCCGGTTGCAGGTCATTTGCCCGCAAAGGTGGGGCAGGCGGGGTACCCTCTGGGTCCGCCTGCCAACCAATTTCTTTTTCGCGCTGTGGCTGCTGACGTTCTGTGTATTGGCCGCGTCTCCATCCGACGAGTGGCCGCAGTTTCGCGGCAATCCGCAGCTCACCGGAGTCGCCACCGGGCCGGTCCCAGCGACATTGAAGCTGCTCTGGACCTACGATGCCGGCGAATCCATCGAATCGTCCGCCGCCATTGCCGGCGGCACGGTGTACGTCGGCTCGCAATCGAAGGATCTTCTTGCCATCGACCTCGCCACCGGTAAGCTGCGCTGGAAATATCGCGCCACCGACAGTATCGGCGAATCGTCTCCCGCCGTCGCCGACGGCGCGGTCTACATCGGCGATCTCGCCGGCGTGCTGCACGCCGTGAACGCGGCTACCGGCAAGCCGCTGTGGACGTTCGCTACCGACGCGGAGATCAAATCGTCGCCGGTGATCGCGGGCGACCGGGTCCTGATCGGCTCTTACGACAGCAACCTCTACGCGCTCTCCCGCGGCGGCGGCAAGCTGCTGTGGAAGGCCGAAACCGCCAGCTACGTGCATGCCACGCCCGCCATTTCCGGCGGCATCGCGTGGGTGGCCGGCTGCGACGAAATCTTTCACGGTATACGCATCGCCGACGGCCGCGAGACGGTGCAATTTCCCTCCGGCGGCTATACCGGCGCCTCTCCCGTCCGCATCGGCGATTGGGCGTATTACGGCACGCTCGCCAACGAGGTGATCGGCGCCGACGTGCGCCGCAAGCGCATCGTCTGGCGCTACCCGAGCGCGTTCCCGTTCTACTCCTCGGCGGCGGTCAGTGGGGAGCGCTTAGTGGTGGGCGGCCGCGATAAGAAGGTGCACTGCCTGAATTTGAAAACCGGCAAAGCCATCTGGACGTTCGCCACGCGCGCCCGCGTGGAATCGTCCCCGGCGATCTCTGGCGATCGCGTCTACGTAGGCTCCAACGACGGCCATTTCTACGCGCTCGAACTCGGGACCGGGAAGAAACTCTGGGATTTCGAAGCCGGCGCGCCACTGTCCGCGTCCCCCGCCATCGCCGCCGGCCGCATCGTCATCGGCGCGCAGGATGGGCGGCTCTACTGCTTCGGGGAAGGCGGCGGAAGATAGACTCTGCGCCGATTACCGCCCGGCGCTCGGGTCGCCCGTGGGCGGTGGCGCATGGTCCTCCTTCCCGGGAGGGCCGAGCAATTCGGTGAAGATGGGCCTCAACGCATCCGCCCAGACCTGGTAGCCCTTGACCGTCGGGTGGAGCTTGTCGCCCGCGTTCATCATCCCTTCGAACAGTTGTCCATCCTGGCCGGCCAGCTTGTCATTCACGTTGAGATAGCGGATTTTCTTACCGTCGGCAAGGTTGGCCAGGTTGCTATTGATCTTATCGATCATGGGCATCACCGCGATATTGTCGTTGCGCGGGAAAATGCCGGTCACGATGATGGTGGCGCCGGGAGCCTTAGCCTGCATGGTGCGCAGGATTGCCCGGAGCCCGCTGGTGATGTCCGCTGCTTTGGCCTCATCGCCGTCCGGTGGCGCCACCCGGCCAACGTTGTTGGTTCCCCCCAGCAGAACAATCACCTTCGGATTAACCCCGTCCAATTCCCCATTGTCCAAGCGCCAGAGGATGTTTTGAACGGTGTCGCCGCCCCAGCCGAAATCGGCCGCGTTCCAGCCGAAGAAGTTCTGTCGCCAATTGGCCAGCAAATCCGGATAGTCGGTCGCGCCCCAACGCCGCGTGATGGAGTCGCCCTCGAAGTAAATATCGATGCCGCCCTTTCTGGCTTTTTCCAATAACTGGGCGTGGGCGAGCAGAGAGTTCCCCTCGGTCCGCGCGGCCGGCCGATCGGCCTGTGCGCACAGCGTGGCCGCCGGCACAACGGCGAGGAACGCGACGAAAGCCAGGCTGCCACGCACCATAGTGATATTCTACGTCGTGCGTGCCCACATGAACCGCCGCTCTCTTTTCATCCTGGCGCTGCTCGTCAGATAGCCTCAATCCGCCGCAATCCGAAACGCCGCCATCTCCACTTCATTCCTCACCAGCAGCAGACCGTCGCTGATGGCGGGGATGTTCCACGTCTTGCCCGTCAGCGCGTTGAACCGCGCCACTTCCTGAAGTTTCTCCGGCGCGGCGCGCACCAGTACGACGTCGCCTTCTTCGGTCAGCACCACCAGGTGGCCGCTCGCCAGCAACAACTGCCCATAGCCGTAGCGGCCGCCCTTCCACTTCAAGTCGCCGGATTCCACATCCACGCACGCCAGGATGCCTTCATCCAGCCCGTAGAGATGCCCCTCGTACAGCACGGCGCTGTTGAATTTGTTCTTCATGCGAGTGTTGGACCAGACGACGCGCGTCTGGAAACCGTCGCCCTGTGGCGTCAATTCCAGCACGGCGGCGCCGTGTCCGTAGCCGGAGGAAAGGTAGACCCGGTTGGCCGCCACCGCAATCGGCTGGGCGGCATTGATGCCCTCCTGCGTGACCCACGGATACTCCCACAGCAGCCTGCCGTCTTCCACCGTGAGACCCACCGCGCGCTTGGCGGTGATCACCAGCACCTGGCGCCGGCCGCCGACCGTGGCCAGCGTGGGCGAAGCGTAGGCCGCCTGGTCGTCCTGCGAGCCCCAAACGCGCTTGCCGGTGAGCTTGTCGTAAGCCACCACGGAATTTCCGTGGTGGCCCCCCGGTGTGACGATCACTTTGCCATCCACCACCAGCGGCGATGCCGCCATCCCCCAGTGAATATTGGACGCGCCGTTATCGGCGAGAATATTCTTGTTCCAGACGAGCTTTCCGGTGGCCGCTTCCAGGCAGCGCAGTTCGCCCTCGGCGCCCTGGGCGTAGATGCGCCCCTCGTCCCACACCGGTGTCGCGCGCGGTCCGTTGCCACCCAGGATTTCCTCGAACAGGGCTTTCCAGGAATTCGTCCAGCGCTCGCGGCCGGTGCGCACGTCGTAGGCGGCCACCACCTCGTTGCCGCGGCGCTGCTCGATGGTGAAGGCCAGGCCGTTGGCCACCGTGAACGAGGCATAGCCGCCGCCCACCGGCTGCTTCCAGACCCGCTCGAGTCCGCCCGCCGGCCACTGGGTCAGAATCGGCTTCTGGTCGTAGTGGCCCAGCCTCCCGGGACCGAGGAAGTCGGCCCAATAGGTGGATCCGATGGCCTGCGCCGGAGCGGATTCCGCTCCTGATGGCGCGGCCGGTGCGGCTTCCGCGATTGGCGGGGCCGGCGCCGGCGCCGGCATTGCGGCCCGATGGGCTTCCAGTTGCCGGTAGTGCCGCTCCCCGCCCTGGAAGGAGAACATCGGCTGGATGCCGCCGCCGAATTCCATGTGCAGGCCGTAAAAGAGGAAGAGCTGCGCCACGCCGACCACCAGGATGGCGAGCGAGCCCAAACTCTTGCGGAAGATCGACGTGCCCTGGCGCATCCACAGCAGGAGCAGGCCCAGCGGCGGCAGCACCAGCGAAGCCGCCAGGATGACGCTCGGCTTTTGAGAGATTCGCATCTTAATCCCCATCGTATCGCCCCACCCGCCCGCCGATGGCATACAGGAACTGCGCCGTGCGCAGGAAAATCCGTCCGTCGGAGATGGCCGGCGAGCTCAGCGTATAGCCCGCCAGATCGTTCTCCGCCAGCACTTCGAATTTCGGCCCGGCCTTGACCACCGTGGTGAGGCCGTCTTCGTTGCTAAGGTACAGCTTGCCATCGGCCAGCACCGGCGACGAGCTGTAGGTGGCGGGCTTCAGCCGCTGGCTGCCCCAGATCTCCTGGCCGGTGCGCGCATCCAGGCACCACATGATGCCGCGATCGTTCACCGTGTAGAAGTACTGGCCATCGGTGACCGGCGTGGGCACGTCCGGACCGTTGTTGAAGCTCCACAGGCGGTGCGATTCGGTGATGTCGCCGCGCCCTCCCGCGCGGAACGCCACCAGCGGCCGGACGCGCGAGGGCACGAAGAACAGGTCGCCGAACACCACGGTGGAGGCGATGGTGCGGTAGTCCGAATGGTGGTCCGGGTTCAGCCCATTGCCACGCCACAACTCCTTGCCCGTGGCCGGGTCGTGCCCGGTGACGCAATCGGCGCCCGAGACGATGATCTCCACCTGATCGCCGTACTTCAAGAGCGCCGGCGTGGTGTACGAATCGGGCGATTCGCGAACCGCGTCCGTGTGCCGCTCCACCCGCCACACCGTCTTGCCGGTCTTGGTATCGATGCGCAGCAGATAGGACGGGTCCCTGGTCTTCATCCCGTGCACCACCTCCACGTACAGACCGTCGCCGTAGAGCAGCGGCGACGACGCATACCCCCAGTTCTGCCCGAACTTCCCGTAGTCTTTTTGGATATCGCGCACCCACAGTTCGTTGCCCGCGAAATCGAAGGCCTTCAGCACGCCGATCCCCGTCATGGCGTACACCGCCGTGCCATCGGTCACGGGCGAGGGAGACGACATGTTCTGTTTGTTGATCTGGTAATTGCCACTGGCGATGAGCTTCTTCCACAGCGGCTCGCCTTTGGCCTTGTCGACGCACCACAGGTAGAGGTTCGTGCCATCGGCGACGTTGAGGAAGATCCGGTTGCCCCAGACGATGGGCGTGGCGCCCGTTTTGCTGGGCATGGCGAGCTTCCACGCCACGTTCTCCGTGGTGCTCCACCGCACCGGCAGATTCCGCTCGCCGCTCACGCCATTCAGCGTCGGGCCGCGCCACTGCGGCCAGTTTTCCGCCAGCCCCCCCGGCGGGAGCAGCAGCAGCCAAATCCAACACCGGCGAAATCTCATGGCACTTTACTCCGATCCGAGCGCATCCAGCACCGAAGAACCTAACGCCGCCGCCGTGGCGGCCAGGGAAGCCAACATTCCCGCCGCCAGCACCAGGGCCAGCAGCACGCTCAAACTCAGCACCGGTAAATGACCGCCGCGCACGCCGGCCACGGGGGCCACCGCCACCGCGGCGCAAACCGCGCCGGTGGCCAGACCCACCGCCAGGAGAAACAGGTTCTCCACCAGCACTATCGCCGCCAGATGGCGCGGGCGGTACCCCACGGCGCGCAATAGCGCCAGTTCCCTTCGGCGCTCCAGCACATTGCGCATCACCACCGCCGCCAGACCCACCGTGCCCAGCAGCAGACCCAGCGCGCCGAGCGCGCGGAAGGTCTCCAGATACGAGTTCTCCACCCGGTGAAATGCCGCCAGCCGCGCCGGCGCGGATTGCACGTCGAAACCGTAATCGGAAAGGGCGTCTTCCAGTACGCGCGTCGTCTCCTCCTCTTTCCCCGGCGGCGCGCTCACCAGGAAGAAGCGATAACCCGCCGTGTCCGGAAACAACCGCAGGAAGTCCTCCTCCGAGACGATCAGCTCGCTCTGCAACACGCTGTCCCGGAGCGCCGCCACAATGCGGAAGCGCACCCCATCCAGCTCGAATTCCTCGCCCAGTTTACGGTGCAGCACGTAGGTCATCGAATTGGCGTCCGCGATGGCCGGAATCGCGCCCCCGGCGGGCTGGGCTTCGAGCAGCAGCCACGGGTTTTTCGCCTGCCCCTCGGCCTCCTGAAAGGGGAAACGCGCCGAGCGCAGAAACGTCGCCGGCGGCGCCAGAATGCGCGGCCGGCGCGGTTGATACAGATTCAGACAACTGGTGTCGTCGCCCGGGCGCAGGCGGAAGGGCACGAACTGCACGCCCTCGAGCGGCGGAAGATTGAGCGCGCTGCGCCCCGCCGCCGAATTGGGATCGTGGATCAGCGGCAGCACCGAGTCCGCCAGCAGCGGATAGCCGCCCGTTCCCGCCGCCGAGCCATCGCGGCGGAAGGCATCCAGCGAGACAATCACGAAGGTCGCCGACGCGATCAGGGCGATGCACAGAATGCTGCGGCCCGGGCGGTACGCCACGTTGCGCAGGCCCAGCGTGGACTGTCCCCGGATCGGCGCGAAGCGCCGCGTGTGCAGCCAGGCGGATTCCAGTAGCAAGGCCGCGATCAGCAAGAGCGCGCCTGCGCCGAAGAATCCCGCGGCCGCGTCGACCTTGCCCGCCGCACCAGCGCCTACCAGTGCCGCGGCGAGCGCCGCCGCCGTAGCTCCCGCGACCCAGCGCCAACGGCCGGCGGCGGTCTTCTGCGCGCCCGCCAATAGACCACGGGGAGTTTCCGGCTGCAGCCCGCGCAACGTCCATGCCACCGAACCCAATCCCACCATCACACCGGCAAGCGCGCCTCCGGCCAGCGGCAGGGCCGAGGCGTGCAGCGAGAGCAGGCGCGTGCCCACCGCGTCGAACCACCAGGTGCGCAGCCCCACCAGGATCAGCGCGCCATACCCCAGCGCCACACCGATGCCCACCGCCGCGCCCGCCCCGGCGAGCGCCGCCCCTTCCAGCAGAAACACCGCGCGGATTTTGGATGCCGAAAAACCCAGCGCGCGCAGCGTGCCGATCTCGCGTTTGCGCTGTTCGATGCCCAGGCGGAAGAACAGCCCCGTCAATAGCAGCGCCGACACCATCAGGAAGAAGCTGAAATAGACGAAATACTCGCCGAAATCGGTGGCGCCTTGCGCCGCTTCCAGGCTCTGCGCCTTCACCGGGATTACCGTCATCCCCATCGCGGCGGGGTCGAGGGCGTTGCTGAGGGCTTCGGCATAGTTCTGGGATGAAGGGAAGATGCGCAGCGACGTCAGGCTTCCGAAACGCGTTCCCCACAGGGCGCGGCCGCGCGCCAGGCGTACGAACGCCTTAGGCGTAGTGCGGTAGCGATTCCAGTATTCCTCGTCGCGCGGGCGTATGCGGGTCAGGTCCAGCGGGAACGGCGGATCCCAGTCGCGCAGGCTGCGCGACTCCGTGATGCCCGGATAATCGGGCGTCAAATCGCGGTCTCCCGCGTCCACCGGCACGATGCGTTCCACCCGGAATTTGGCCGTTTCGGTGTGCAGTTGGGCGTCCGTTTTCCAGACGAAGTAGTCCAAGTCCACGGAGTCGCCCACTCTGGCGCTGAGGTCGCCGGCGGCCCACTGGTTCAGCACGATTCCGTCCTCGGCGGCGGGAGCGGGCGCCACGTCGAGGGCGGTGACTACCGAATAGGGCATCTGGCGCTCGCCGATGCGTATGCTGTTGGCGAGGTAGCTCAACACCGGTTCCGTGTGCAGGCCGAGTGCTTGCGCGGTGCGCGTAGCCGCGTCCGCCAGCGCGTCGGAGATCACCGCGCTGTCGGTTTCCAGCGAGAGGAAACCGACGGCGCCGGGAAGCGGGTCCAGGGGGACCCGCGCGGACCGGGGGGTCCGCCCCACCGCTTCCAACTGCCGCAGCCGGATGCCCAGGTCGGCGAGCGTGAGCGCCGGCAGCTTCCCCTGCGCCGCCACAATCGTATTCACCCTGCGGGGCTGGCCCACTTCACGCTGCAAATGCGCCAGCGGAACATACACCGCGCGTACATCGCCCTGTTGCGCGCGCAGCGAGAACGGACGCTGCGCCACGCCGCTCATGCTGAGCCGCAGCGTTTTCCCGAGATCTTCCTTGCGTCCGTGCAGCGTCTCCAACGGAATCGCCGAAAACTTCGGAATGCGCAGCAGGATGGTGTCACCACTAGCGGCGCCCAATTCGCGCGCCAGCGCCGCGGTCATCTGAATCTCGCGCCCGCGCGGCGGAGCGCCCGCCAGTCCCTGGAATTTCCAGAAGCGCTCGTCCACGCCGTACACCTGGATTCCTTCCGCCCGCTTGCCTGTGGGTTCGTGCGCTACCACGCCATCGAGCACGATCGACGGCGCGGCAGGCTGCATCTCCTCCGCCAGTTGTTCGCGAAAGAATCCGCCCCGCGTCACCACGAAATCCGCATTACCCAGCCGTTCCAGCACCAGCCCGCGCAGGCTGGCGCGCACCGATTCGCCCACCAGGAGAGCGCCGCCCAGCACGCCGGTGGCGGTAGCGACACCCAGCAGCACCGCCAGGTTGGTGCGCCAGTACCAGGCGAGATTACGCGCCAGCAGGGTAGAGGTTCGCATGACGCAACTCGTAGCGCAGGGGAAATCGCGCCGCCAGCGCGGCGCTGTGGGTCACCACGATCAGCATGGTCTGCTGGCGGGCGTGCAACTCCATCAGCAGATCCGCGACCATCTCCGCCGACGCCTCATCCAGGTTGCCGGTAGGTTCGTCGCACAGCAGCAGATGCGGACGGCGGATCAGCGCCCGCGCCAACGCCACGCGCTGCTTTTCGCCGCCGGATAGCTCCGCCGGCCGGTGATCCAAGCGGCCGGCTAACCCGACCTGTTCGAGCAGTTCCCGGGCGCGGCGCGGAGCGTCCCCGTCGTCGGGGCCCACCAGCGTGGGGATGAGAACGTTCTCCAGCACCGAACACTGCGGCAGCAGGCAGTGATCCTGGAAGATGAATCCGATCTTTTCATTGCGGAACGCCGCCACTTGCTTTTCGCCAAGCTCATAGGGATTGGTGCCGTCGAGCGTCACCGCTCCCGCCGTGGGCGGCTCCAGGCCCCCGGCGATGTAAAGCAGCGTGCTCTTCCCTGCCCCGCTCGGCCCCATGATGGCCGCCGCATCGCCGCGCTTCAGCACCAGCGAAACGCCCGCCAGCACGCTCAGCGGCCCGCGCGGCGACGGATACTGCTTGGCCACCTGGGAGATTTCAAGCATGGGCCACCGCCGGGGCGATTCTCCGGTAGGCTTCGAGCGCCTGCTCCGCCATGTGCGCCGCGCTGTAGTGCCGGCCAACGCCCTCTGCACCGCGCTTGCCCAACTCGGCGCGCTCCGCGGGCGCTTTCCACAGGCGGTAAATGGCGTCGGCCAGGCTGGCCGGGTCGTCGGGTTCCACCAGGACTCCGCCTCCGGTCTGCGCCAGTATCTCCGGAAATGCGCCGCGCCGCGGCTGCACCACGGGCACGCCGCTGGCCATCGCCTCCAGCAGGAAGATGCCCTTCGGCTCGTCGTACGTGCAGGGTACGCTCAGCAGGTCGAGGCTGTTCAGGAATTCGATCTTCCGCGCCCGGTCGAGTTCGCCCTGGTAGTGGAACTCCGCGCCCAAGCCGGCCTCCTTCATGCGCCGTTCCACGACGTGCAGATAGGCCCGATGCTCGTGCGCCAGGTACCCGGCCGCCTCCAGCACCGCGCCGGAGAAATCGGTCTCGCGGCGCAGGCGCAGGTAGCTCTCCGCCAGCAAGTCCAGCCCCTTCTCCGGCGCCACCCGCGCCATGTAGCCCACCCGGAAGGGCTGGTGCGGCGCCCGCTCCGCCGCATGGTATCCCTCCAGGTTGATGCCCAGCGGGACCACGTGCATCCGGTTCTCGGCAATGCCCAGTTCGCGGATCCAGTAGCCTGCGGAGTACCGGCTGACGGCCACGAACCCGTCCACGTCGCCGATCTTGGCGCGAATCAACTCCAGCGACTGCGTCCGGTAGGGCTCCTGCAATTGGCTGAGAAACAGCTCCTCGCCTTGCAGCGTGCAGCACACCGGCCGGTGCAAGGCTTCGCGTACCGGCCGCGCCAGCCCGATCAGCAGCGAATTGGGCAGCGTCACCAGGTCGGGCGGCGCTTCGTGGCGCAGCCAGTCGCTCAGCCAGGCGCTCAGCTTGCGGATCTCCTTGAGCTGGTAGCCATCCTCGCCGCGCAGCATGGAAACCGTCATCCCGCCGAGCAGGTGCGGGTCCACCTCGATCGAGGTTTTGGATGCCAGCTTCAGCATCCACCGCGCATCCCACAGACGGTCCAGCAGGCGGTGAGTTTTCCGGAAAAACGCGGCCTGCTGATCCAGGCATACGCTGATCCCGTTCAGTAATACCACCGGTTCGCTGACGTTCGATTCATCGGTGCGGGTGGGCGTGTACAGCGGCAGCAGAATGAGGTCGTGGCCCTGCCTCTTGATCTCCGCGGCCAGCGCATTGTCGCGCAGGCAACTGCCGCAGTACATTTTGGCCGCGCCGGCGGTGAACGCAAGTATCTTCATACGCCTCGTTCCGGATCGCCCCAATTGTAGCAAAACTCGACATGTCGATCCGAATGTATTTATACTGATCGCATGGGAAAAAGGACGCCCGATTGCCTTGCGTGCGGAGGAGAACGAGTCTTGCGGGGCAGCTTGGCAAGCTGCGGCCGATTGTCAATCGGCCCACCGCCGCCCCCCGGGGGCGGAGGCATATCCGGCCCCTTTCCGGCAGCTTGTTCTGCCTTCGCTTTTCTCCGCGTCTTCCTCCGCGTCTCCGCGTCTCCGCGTCAAATGGACTCCTTCCCTGTTTGGCTCTGCCTTCGCCGGCTTACGGAGTGGTTGTGGTTGGTCTGCCTGCTCCTTCCCCTGGCGGCCAGCGCCCAGTCGGTCCGCGGCACGGTCACCGATGCCGGACGCAAGGCGCTCGCAGGCGTGGCCGTGCGCCTGGTCCACCAGGAGACCAACCGCCAGCGCAACGCGCTCACCGGCCCGCGGGGCGAGTTCACCATCTCGAACCTGGCGCCCGGAGAATACCGCATCGAGACCGAGCGCGAAGGCTACGCCCGGCAGACCCGGCAGTTCGATGTGTTGCTGGATCAGGACGTGACCATCGAGATATCCCTGCTCCCCGGCCAGCGCAAGGATACTGTGCAGGTGACCGCCACGGCCGATGTCCTGCGCACCGGTTCGGCGGCGCTCGGCGGCGTGGTCGATAACCGCCAGATCACCGGCCTGCCGTTGGACGGGCGCAATTTCTACGAGCTCAGCCTGCTGCTCAACGGTGTCGCACCTGCCGCCCAGGGATCGGCGGGGTCGGTGCGCGGCGATTTCGCGGTCAACATCGACGGCGCCCGCGAGGACGCCAACAACTTCCTGCTCGACGGCGTCTTCAATGGCGACCCCAAGCTGAACGGCATCGCCGTGACCCCGCCGGTGGATGCCGTGCGCGAGTTCGAAGTGGCCGCCGGCGGTTACGATGCCGCCTTCGGGCGCAACGCGGGCGGACAGTTCAACGTGGTGCTCAAAAGCGGCGGCAACCAGCTCCACGGCACGGCCTACGAGTTTCTGCGCAACCGCGCGGTGGACGCGCGCAACTTCTTCGCGCCCGCGGGGCAGCCCAGCCCGGCCTACCAGCGCAACCAGTTCGGCGCTTCGGCGGGCGGTCCCGTGCGGCGCAATCGCACCTTCTTTTTCGCCGATTACGAAGGCCGCCGCCTGCGCGAAGGCATGACGCTCCTCACCAACGTCCCCACCGCGCTGGAACGCACCGGCGATTTCTCGCGTAGCGCCGTCCCCGCCATCGATCCCTTCACCCAAACGCCGTTCCCCGGCAACGTGGTTCCCAAGGCGTACCTCAATCCGGTGGGCCTCGCGATTGCCGCGCTCTATCCGCTGCCCAACCGCTCCGTGGCCAATCAGGATTACGTCTCCTCCCCTGCCGAGCGCGATCGCGAAGACCATTTCGACCTCCGCGTGGATCACACTCTCGGCCCCGCCGACGATCTGGCCCTGCGCTACAGTTTTGCCGACCGCGCCCTGTACGAGCCCTTCACCGGACCTTCGTTCGCCGCCATTCCGGGCTTCGGCGACAACGTGCCGCGGCGCGCGCAGAACGCCATGGCCGGCGAAACCCACATCTTCTCGGCCAGCCTGCTGAACGAACTCCGCTTCGGATTGGACCGAGTCTCGGCCGGCGTCTTCCAGCAGAACCTGGGGAACAATCTCAACCGTCAGGTCGGCCTGCCGCAAGTCTCCACCAACCCGCGCGACACCGGCCTCAGCCTCATCGATATCACCGGCTATTCGCCCATCGGCGACGAGTACAACAACCCCCAGCACAGCGCTTCCACCATCTATCAGGTCACCGACACGGTCACGGCGGTGCGCGGGCGGCACCTGTTGAAGGCCGGCGTGGATCTGCGCTGGCTCCAGCAGAACGCCTATCGCGACGTGATGGCCAACGGCTACCTCGATTTCCTGGGCATGACCGGCAACGCGCTGGAGGAATTGCTGCTCGGGCTGCCCTCGGTCACCACCGTGGCGCACGTGGATAATGCCGAGCACCTGCGCACCGACAGCCAGTACGCCTTCTTCGAGGACACGTGGCGCGTGCGGCCGGACCTGACCATCTCCGCCGGCGTGCGCTACGAATACAACGCGCCGCCGGTGGATACCCAAAACCGCGCCAACGTGTACGACCCTGCCACCCAGTCGCTGATCCGCGTCGGCACCAACGGCATTCCTCGCGGTGGCTACGGGGCCGATCGCAACAACTTCGCGCCGCGGCTTGGCGTGGCATGGCGCCCGGGCCAGAAGGGAACTGTGGTGCGCGCCGGATACGGTATCGCCTACGACCAATCGTCGCTGGCCACCGGCGAAGGGCTCTATTTCAACGCGCCGTACTACGTGCTCAACGAATACTACTCCTTCGCCCAGTTTCCGCTCAGCCTGTCCGATCCGTTTCCCCAAAATTACCCGCTTTCGGTGCCCTCCAGCGCCTTGGCCTTCCAGCGCGACCTGCGCACGCCCTACATCCAACAGTGGAGCTTCCAGGTTCAGCAGGAAGCCGGGCGCAACCAGGTACTGGAACTGGCGTACGCGGGCTCAAAAGGCAGCAAGCTGATCGGCGCCCGCGATCTCAATCAGCCGCTGCCCAGCGCGCAGGCTGACAATCCGCGCCCGGTGCCGCAGTTCGCCGACATCAACGTCATCGAATCGCGCGGCAATTCCAATTACCAGAGCCTGCAGGCCGGCTTCCGGCGTACTTTGCGCGCCGGTTTGGCGGCCACCGCCGCCTATACGTGGTCGAAATCCATCGACGACGCCTCCGGCTTCTTCACCACCGCCGGAGATGCCAATTATCCGCAGGACAGCCGTCACGTCGACCTGGAGCGCGGCCTCTCCGATTTCGATGTCCGCCACCGTTTCACCCTGAGTTACGGATATGACTTGCCGTTCGGCAAGGGGCGTCTGCGCGGCGGATGGCAGACCTTCGGCATCTGGACCTTCCAGACCGGCCGGCCGTTTACGGTGGCGCTACTTGCCGACGATGACAACGCCAACACCGGCATTTCGTCGCTCGGCTTCGGCGCCAACGACCGGCCCAACGTGCTGCGCAATCCGGCGCTTTCCCACCCCGGTCCGGACGGTTGGTTCGACACCACGGCGTTCGTTGTGCCCCCATACGGCAGCTTCGGCAATGCCGGGCGCAACATCCTGACAGGTCCCGGATTGCAGAACGTCAACGTCTCCGTGCTTAAGACCACCGAACTCGGCGAGCGCGCGCGCCTCCAGTTCCGCGCCGAGGCATTCAATCTGCTGAATCGCGTGAATCTGGATCTGCCCGACAACTTCGTGGGCTCGCCCACCTTCGGCAAGATCCAATCGGCGGAAAGCCCGCGCCGCATCCAGTTCGGCTTGAAGCTCCTGTTTTAAACCTGATGCCAACGAAGACTTTTTGGCCGGTAGAGTAGGACAGTGAGCGACGGTCCTCGCGACCCACTGTCCCCTCGTCGAACCGGACGTGCAGATTTCCCGCATCCGGCTCTCCTGAAAACCCTCGTCAGCGGCTTTCGCAG
>JBEKDV010000089.1:0-21788 GCA_050014175.1 Candidatus Solibacter sp.
CAACCCGGGGGCTTGATGGGGAGTTGGCAGGCGGAAGCGCCTGCCCCACCTTGCCTGGTCCACCATTTTTCATGAAGTTTCGCGGGCGGAACGCCCATTCAAACAGGCCAGGAGGCCTGTCCTACGTGTATAGGCCCATGCGTTGCTTGACGGTGCGGACGGTGTTATCGGCGATGGGGGCGACGCGCCCGGCGCCATCGCGCAGGATGGCGGCGAGGTAAGCCGGGTCGGCGGTGATCTCGCGATAGCGCTGCTGGAAGGGTTCGAGGTGGGCGATCACCATTTCGGCCACCTGTTTCTTGAGATCGCCGTAGCGCATGCCGGTGAACCTGGCCTGGATGGCGTCATCGGGCTCGCCGGAGAAGGCCTGGTAGATGGAAATGAGATTGAGCACGCCGGGTCCGGCGGTGTCGAAATCGACGGCCGGGAGGGAGTCGGTGGTGGCGCGCATGATGGTCTTGCGGATCTTGGAGGGCGGGTCGAGGAGGGCGACGGCGTGATTCGCTCCCGGGGCGGATTTGCTCATCTTCTGGGTGGGATCGTCGAGTCCCATGACGCGCGCGCCCACGGTGGGGAGGCTGGTGTTGGGCACCACGAAAGTGTCGCCGTAGAGCGAATTGAAGCGCTGGGCGACATCGCGGGTGAGTTCCAGGTGCTGGGCCTGGTCTTCGCCGACGGGGACGATGCCGGCCTGGTAGAGGAGGATATCGGCGGCCATGAGGACGGGGTATTGGAGGAGGCCATCGCCGACGGACTCCTGTTTGGCGGCCTTCATTTTGTACTGCGTCATGCGCTCCAGCCAGCCGACGGGCGTGACGCAGGTGAGCATCCAGGCGAGCTCGGCATGGGCGGGGACGGCGGACTGCACCATGATGGCGCAATCGTTCGGGTCGATTCCGGCGGCCAGGTAGAGCGCGGCGATCTCGTTGATTTTGGCGCGCAGCTCGGCCGGGTTCTGATAGACTGTGACGGCGTGCAGGTCCACGATGCAGAAAATGCACTCGTAGTCGTGTTGGATGCGAACCCAGTTTTTGAGCGCGCCGAGGTAATTTCCGATGTGAAGATTACCGGTGGGCTGCATTCCGGAGAAGACTCGTGTTCTCATGGTAGGTGGCAGTAATTTAGAGGAGTAACTCTTATCGTAAGCAATTTTGAAGTCACAGTGGAAAAGCTGGTATACGGCGGCGACGGGTTGGCGCGCCTGGATGGGCGCGTGGTGTTCGCGCCTTTCGTACTGCCGGGGGAGCGGATCCTGGCGCGCGCGGAGCAGGAGAAGCCCGGGATGGTGCGGGCGCGCATGGTCGAAGTGCTGGAGGCCGCGCCGGATCGCGTGGCGGCGCCGTGTCCGGCATACGGCCGCTGCGGCGGCTGCCACTATCAGCACGCGCCGTACGAATTCCAACTGGCCGCCAAGCGGGCGATTCTGGTGGAGGCCCTGCAACGGCTGGGGAAGATGGCGCCGCCGTTGGAGATCGCGGTGGTGGCGGCGGAGCCGTTCGGGTATCGCAACCGGGTGCAACTGCACGTGGAAGAGAACCGGCTCGGCTATCGCGAGGCGCGCTCGCACCGGCTGCGCACGGTGGGCGAGTGCCCGGTGGGGTCGCCGAAGATCAACCAGGCGATCGCGGCGTTAAGCGCGATGACACACGACGGGCGGTGGCCGCGATTCATACGGTCGCTCGAAGTGTTCACCGACGAGCGCGAGGTGCAGATTAACGTGCTGGAAACGGATCGCCCGGTGGCGCGGCGTTTCTTCGATTGGTGCGGGACGCTGATTCCGGGGCTGGTGGAAGGCGCCTTGGATTACCGCGGCGAGTTCCGGGTGAGCAGCAACTCGTTTTTCCAGGTGAACCGGCTGCTGATCGACCGCCTGGTGGAGGCGGCGACGGAAGGCGCGGAGGGCGAGACGGCGATCGATTTGTATGCCGGCGTGGGCCTGCTCTCCCTGCCGCTGGCGCGGCGCTTCCGCGAGGTGACGGCGGTGGAATCGGGCGCCGGCGCGGTGCGCGATCTGCAATTCAACGCGGCGCGCGCGGGCCTGGGGAATCTGCGCGCCATCTCGCAGACGGCCGAGGAGCACTTGGCGCAGTTGGAGAAGGCGCCGGATTTCGTGGTGCTGGATCCGCCGCGCACGGGGTTGGGCAAAGTGGTGGTGGCGCGGTTGATCGACTTGCGTCCGCGGCAGATCACCATTGTGGCGTGCGACCCGGCGACCCTGGCGCGCGATCTGGCGGGCCTGGTGGCGGCGGGCTATCGCGTGGAGCGGATGACGCTGGTGGATCTGTTCCCGCAGACCTACCATCTGGAGACGGTAGTGCGGCTGAGGCTGGGGGACGCCTCATGACACTCATGAGTTCCAGAACTCTAGAGGTTGTCGGATTATCGTGAAATAGCGGTATGATAATTGGGAAACTATGGCGCAGCGTGGGCGGGTGCAATTTCGGTCCGGGGCGGCTCAGCCTAAAGCGGGACTCTCATCGGGCCAGCCACAGTCATCAATTGAGCCACCCCCGGAGATTCCTGAATGGCTTGAGGATGTGCGGCTCACGGTTGAACGAGAGGCTCCTATTCTGCGCACCCTCCTCGTGCGTGGCATCAATGCGGTTCTGAGGTTCACAGCGCTCTCGGAAAGCGCAATCGCGAACGCAACAGCGGCACCCACTGACCTGGCTGTTCTGTTGCGAGCCTTGTCTTCAACGGAACTGCTTGACGACCTAAAGGCGGCAGAGCCACTGGCCCCGGCTTTCATACGAGGCATAGAGGCTTCGCGCCGATTGATCGACGAGCATGGGGGCGCCTTGACAGCGGTACAGGCGGCCGCAACCCTGGGCATCAGCCGGCAAATGGTCGACAAGCGACGCCGCGCGGGCAAGCTCCTCGCGGTGTCAACCGGTCGTTACGGATACCGCTACCCCGTTTGGCAGTTCGATGAATCTGGCGTTCTACCCGGCCTTGAGGATGTGCTACGAGTACTCGCTCCTCACGATGAGTGGATGCAGGTCGCGTTTTTTGTGAGCAAAGATCAGCGGTTGGCAAACCGAACACCAGTCGACACCCTTAAAGCCGGAGAATTGGACGCTGTCCTTGATGCCGCAGCAGTCTATGGCGAGCATGGAGCTGAGTGAACGTGGAACCCGGCACGCTGCCCGCGCCGCCAGTAGATTTTACGGGAAACGTTACGGTCGTGGAGTTCGACAAACCCATTTTTCGGAGTCACAGCTTTTCGCGGCATCCGGTATTTTTCGGAAAAACGGGACAATTCAGATTCGACTCGCCGGACGGATCGTATGGCGTTCTGTATGCTGGGGCCGATGTTTTTTGTGCGTTCGTTGAGAGCCTCATCAGGAATCCGAGTAGCCGGGTGGTCACAACTAGTGAACTAAAAACCAAAGCAATCGCCGAGCTTAAGGGCGTACGAGCACTACGCCTCATAGATCTCACACTATCTGGAGCTCTGGTGCGCATAGGGGCGGATTCCCGGCTGTTTTCGGCTGATCGTGAAGTGGCCCAGTTGTGGTCTAAGGCCTTGCATGATCACCCGACTCTTGCGGATGGACTATTGTATCCGAGCCGACTCGACCCAGCGAGACAGGCGGTTGCGCTGTTTGAAGATCGCGTACCGCAGCTCAGGGAATTGAGTCGGCAAACCTGGTATGCCCCTGGCCAACAGCGGCGCCTACTTGCACAGATTGCAGAGCATTACAAGATCGAACTTGTCGAGAATCACTTTGTTGCACCCCGAAAACCAATTTCCACCGCCGTCAATAAGCCAGGGCTACTCTTCGGTCCCGGAGATCTTTAGGACGGCTCACCATCTGACTACGCATCCGGTCCCGCGTTCAAGCAGTACGTTGTCGTCTACGATCCGGATGGCCGCCCACTGCGCATCCTCCGCATTTTGCATGGCGCCCGGAATATCCGGGCTCTGTTGAAACACTTGCAGTAGGTTACTTCACTACGATATTGACCAACTTATCGGGGACGGTGATTACTTTGACCACTTGCTTGCCTTCGAGGAAGGGCTGCACTTTTTCGTCGGCCAGCGCGCGCGCTTCGAGCTCCTCTTGCGGTGTGCCAAAGGGGGCGGAAAGGCGGCTGCGCAGCTTGCCGTTGACCTGCAAGACGATCTCGGCTTCCTCGTCTTTGGCGAGTTCGGGGTCGAAGGCCGGCCAGGCGTGGCGGAAAACGGGGCCTTCGTTACCGAGCTCTTCCCAGATGTCCTGCGCGACATAGGGCGCGAAGGGCGCGAGCATGAGGGCGAGAATTTCCAGCACGCGCGGCATGGCGGCGGCGGAGATATTCCGCTCCTCGGCGTAGAGCTGGTTGATCAGCTCCATGATGGAGGCGATGCAGGTATTGAAGTGCCAGCGGGTTTCGAAATCCTCGGTGATCTTGCGGAGGGTTTGATGGAGCTTGCGGAGGACCTTGCGATCGGAAGCGCCGGAGCGCTCTTCCGCGGGCGTGTTGCGCGTGGCGAAGCGGTAGACGCGTCCCAGGAAACGATAGATGCCCTCGGCGCCTTCCACGCGCCAATCCACTTCCTTTTCCGGCGGCGCGGCGAAGAGCACGAACATGCGGGCGGTGTCGGCGCCGAACTTTTCGGCGAGCCAGTCCGCGCCCACCACGTTGCCCTTGGACTTCGACATCTTGGCGCCTTCGGCGATCACCATGCCCTGGGTGAAGAGGCGGCGCGTCGGCTCGTTGTTGGCGATGAGGCCGATGTCGCGCATCATCTTGGTGAAGAAGCGCGAGTAGATGAGGTGCAGGATGGCGTGCTCCACGCCGCCGATGTACTGATCGATCTCGAACCAGTAGGCGATCTTCGCCGGGTCGAATGGTTGCGTCGAGTTGTGCGCGTCGCAGTAGCGGTAGAAATACCAGGAGCTGTCGATGAAGGTATCCATGGTATCGGTTTCGCGGCGGGCGGCGGCGCCGCACGCGGGACATGGCACGTTGACGAACTCGGGGACGTTTTCCAGCGGAGAGCGCCCGGCGCCGGTGATCTCGACGCGGTCGGGGAGGATCACCGGGAGCTGGTTTTCGGGCACCGGGACGACGCCGCAGGCGGGGCAGTGGATGACGGGGATGGGCGTGCCCCAGTAGCGCTGCCGCGAGATGCCCCAATCCTTGAGGCGGTAGGTGATGGCGGCCTTGCCGAAGCCGTGGCTCTCGGCGTGCGCGTTCATCCGGCGGCGCGCTTCGGCGCTAGGGAGGCCGCTCCACTCGCCCGTGTTCTCGGTGATGCCGTACTCGGTGAAGGCTTCGGTCATGCCGGGTTCGACGGCGAGCGTGCCATCCACGGGGCGGATCACGGGGCGCACCGCGATCCCGTATTTACGGCAGAATTCGAAATCGCGCTCATCGTGCGCGGGGACGGCCATGATGGCGCCCGTGCCGTAACCCATGAGGACGAAGTTGGCGATCCAGATGGGGACCTTTTCGCCGCTGTAAGGGTTGATGGCGTAGTGGCCGGTGAAGAGGCCTTCCTTATCGATATCGCCGGGGTCGCGGCCGGCGCGCGAATCGACCATGGCTTTGGCCTTGGCTTTGAGGCCGGCATCGAGCAGCTCCGCGTTGAGCGGATGTTCGGGCGCGAGGATGACGCAAGTGGCGCCGTAGATGGTATCGACGCGCGTGGTGAAGACGCGGATGGGCGTGCCGGGGCCATCGAGGTGGAAATCGACCTCGGTGCCCTCGGAGCGGCCGATCCAGTTGCGCTGCATGGTGAGCACGCGCTCCGGCCAGCCGCCTTCGAGTTGCGCCATGTCGTCGAGGAGCTGGTCGGCGTAGTGGGTGATTTTGAGGAACCACTGTTCGAGGGCGCGCTGTTCGACCGGGGTGTCTTCGTGGCGCCAGCAGCAGCCTTCCACTACCTGTTCGTTGGCCAGGACGGTGGCGCATTTGGGGCACCAGTTGACCAGGGCGCGCTTGCGGTAGGCGAGACCGCGCTCCAGCATTTTAAGGAAGAACCACTGGTTCCAGCGGTAATATTCGGGCTCGCAGGTGGAGACCTCGCGGTCCCAATCGTAACTGAAGGCGAAGCGGCGATGGGTCTGCTTCATCGCGGCGATATTCTGGATGGTCCACTCGCGGGGCGGCACCTTGTTGGCGATGGCGGCGTTCTCGGCGGGGAGTCCGAAGGCATCCCAACCCATGGGGTGCAGTACATTGAAGCCGCGCATCCATTTGTAGCGGGCGAGGGCGTCGCCGATCGAATAGTTGCGGATGTGGCCGATGTGCAAGGTGCCGCTGGGGTAGGGCAGCATCTCCAGGACGTAGAACTTCGGCTTGGCGGAATTCTCTTCGGCCTTGTAGAAATCGGCGTTCCGCCATCGTTCGTGCCACTTCAATTCGATCTGGATGTGGTCGTAGGGCTTCTCGGGCATAGGGGCTGCTTGTTTGGGGGACTAAATTTTATCCTAGCAAGCGGCACGGCGCGTGGCGAGAGACTTGAGCTTATCGAGATTGCGGCGGTCGTCGCCGTCCCGATCGACGGGGGTTTCCAGGATGAAGGGTTTGCGGCGCAGTTTGGGGTGGGTGAGGATGCGGCGGAAGGCGTCGGCGCCGATGTGTCCTTCGCCGATGTTGGCGTGGCGATCGACGTGCGATGCCAGGGGAAACTTACTGTCGTTGGCGTGAATTACGTGCACGTTGTCGAGCCCAAGCAACGCTTCGGCGCTGCGCAGGGTGGCGCGAAGACCGGCTGGCGCAGCGATATCGAAGCCCGCGGCCAGCAGGTGACAGGTGTCGAGACAGTAACCGATCTTTAGACCGGTAAGTTCGCCGGCAAGGTCGCGCATGGACTTAAGTTCCTCGAACCGGCTGCCCAGGTGACTGCCGGCGCCCGCCGTGTTCTCCAGTAAGACGGTAACCTGGTGAGCGGGTAAGTCCTTCGCGGCATCGCGTAAGCCCAGCACAAAGGCGGCGATGCCCTGTTCGATGGCCCCGCCTTTGTAACTGCCGGGATGCAGGACCAGATACTCGGCGCCGATGGCGCTGGCGCGCTCCAGCTCGCCGCGGAAGGCGTCGATGGATTTGGCGCGAATCACCGGATCGAGCGAGGCCAGGTTGATCAGGTAGTTGACGTGGACGACCAAGGGGTGGAGGCCGCAGCGGTCGCGCGCGGCGCCGAGCAGGCGCACTTGCCGGGGATCCGGAACGCCGGCCCGCCACATGCGGGGATTCGCTGAGAAGATCTGGAACGTATTCGCGCCCAAATCGGCGGCCTTGAGAGCCGCGCCTTCCAGCGAGCCGGATGTGGATGTATGTATGCCGAGGCGCACCGGTACATGCTAACAGCAACACTGGTCAAGGCGCATCTGTAAGACGGCGACAGGGTCGAAAAGGGCAGGCGCTTCCGCCTGCCAACCGGGCGCTCTATCAGGAGTTGGCAGGCGGACCCAGAGGGTACCCCGCCTGCCCCACCATTTCAACAGGCCGGAGGCCTGTCCTAACTAGGCGAGGCGCTGCTGTGCGGCGTAGGAGACTGTCTCAGGGGCGTGGCGCAAGGAAACGTCGGCGTACTCGGCCGCGGTCGCCGGACCTTCCCAGGTTACGGGGCACTCACGCAGACAGCGCGGGCAGATGTACTTACCATGCATGGGCCACATAGCTTCGGTGTGCATATTCTTACACCAGGTAGCGCGAATCCAGTTCATCATATGTTCTCCTCCACTTAGTAACGTAAAAAACACGCATTCGGGTTTGCCACTTACCCTAATAGATGCTTACGAAGCAATTGGGGTTCCAAAACCTGGGAACGGATGCGGCGCGGTGTTGCAGTGCCCAACGTGCTGCCCGATACGAAAGGCGCTTGACACGCCGGCCGGTTTAATCGTATGATTCAATCAGATGATTTAATCATACGAATGACCGAGACCAAGGACAAGATTCTGGATACCGCGGAACGGCTCATCGGAGAGCGTGGTTATGCCGCCACTTCGCTGCGCCACATTATTGCCGAAGCAGGCGTTAACCTGGCCGCGGTGCATTACCATTTCGGCTCTAAGGAAGACCTGCTGGATGCCGTAGTGGCGCGCAAGGTGACGCCGGTGAACGAAGCGCGCATCGCGAGATTGGAGCGTGTGGAGGCGGAAGCGGGCAGCGGTCCGCTGGAAGTGGAGAAGGTGCTGGAATCCTTCTTTCTGCCGACCGCGGAGGTGGCCAACCGCAATCCGGACTTCGTGCGCCTGATGGGACGGATGCTGACGGAAGGGATGTTGCCGGGGTTGGTGGAGAAGCACTTTCATGCGACGGGTCTGCGATTCGTCGCCGCTTTGCGGCGGGCCATACCCGAACTGCCGCAGGAAGAACTGATTTGGAGGGTGCATTTCATGGTGGGGGCGATGGCGCACGCCATGTGCAGCGCTCCGATTTTTCCGCAGATGGCGGGGGATGTGGCGGATTTTGGGCCGCGCATGCAGCGGCTGGTGACGTTCCTGAGCGCGGGCTTCCGCGCTGCCGCGACCCCGGGTAAGGAGAAGAAGTAGATGCGACTGGCTTGGGCTTTGCTGTGCGCGGCACCGCTGGCGGCGGCGCCGGTGGAATTGAGCATGAAACGGGCCGTGCAACTGGCGGTTTCGCCGGAGGGCAACACGCGGGTGCAGTTGACGGAAGAGGCGCTGAAGCAGGCCGAATCGCGATCGGCGCAGTCGCGCGCCGCCCTGCTGCCCGACCTCTCGGCGGCCTTCACCGATGAGAGTGCGACGCGCAGCCTCACCGCCATGGGGATTCAAGTAACCCTGCCGATCCCGGGCTTCCAATTTCCGACGTTCGTGGGTCCGTTCACCACCATGGACGCCCGCGTCTCGGCCACGCAGAGCGTCTTCGATTTCAGCTCCATCCGGCGCTTCCAGGCGTCGAAGGTTGGGGTGGGCGCGGCCAAGGCGGATGTCAATGGAAGCGCCGAGCAGGTGGCGGCACTGGTGGCGCGCGCCTATTTGGCGGCGGTGCGGGCGGACGCCGACGTGGAGGCGGCGAAAGCCAACCTCACGCTTTCCGAAGCCGTGCTCAAACAGGCGGAGAATCAGAAGGCGGCGGGCACCGGCACGGGCATCGAGATCACCCGGGCGCGAGTGCAACTGGCCAACGACCGGCAGCGCCTGCTGGTGGCGGAGAACGCGCGCCGCGCCGCCGGCCTGCAACTGCTGCGCGCCGTCGGCCTGCGTCTCGATACCGAACTGGTGCTGACGGACAAGCTGCAATACGTCCCGGTGGACGCGGTGACGATGGAGCAGGCGAAGGCGCAGGCGTTGAAAGAGCGGCCGGATCTGGAGGCGCAGCAGGAGCGCGAATCCTCGGCGCGTCTCTCGGCGAGCGCCACCAAATTGGAGCGCCTGCCCACGGTAGCGGCCTTCGGCGATTACGGGTCGAGCGGCGCGGGCTTCGACAACTCGATGCCTACGCGGACCATCGGGATCTCGGTGCACGTGCCGCTGTTCGATGGCGGGCGGCGCGACGCGCGGCGGGCGGAATCGGCGTCGCAATACCGCGCCGAGAAGGTGAAGACCAACGATCTCAAGGAGCAGATCGAGCTGGATGTCCGGCTGGCGCTGGACGCGTTGCGCTCGGCGGAAGAGCAGGTGAAGGTGGCTAGAGAAGGGCTGGAACTGGCCGAGAACGAGCTGGCACAGGCGCGCCGGCGGTACGAAGCCGGAGTCGCCATCGGGGTGGAAGTGACCGACGCGCAGAGCCGCCTGGAGCGCGCGCGGGACAACCAGACCGACGCGCTCTACAACTACAACATGGGCAGGATCGACCTGGCGCAGGCGATGGGCGCGGTGCGCAAGAGCGTGGAGTAACACCAAAGCATGCCCCCACGAATGGGGTCATGGCAGCCTGAAAGGCTACGCTACATATGAAAAAGCGAATTCTGATAGTGGTATTGGTCCTGGCGGCCGCCGGGGCCGCGGTTTGGGCGTTTCGTGGGATAGGAAAAGCGCCGGACAACCGCCTGCTGATTTCCGGGAATATCGAGCTGACCGAAATCACCATCGCCTTCAAGACCGCCGGGCGCCTGATCGAGCGTACGGTGGATGAGGGCGACGCGGTGCAAAAAGGGCAGGTCATCGCCCGCCTGGACCGCGATCAACTGCTCGCCGAGCGGGAACGCGAGACGGCGGGCCTGGCGTCCAGCGAATCGCAATTGGCGCAGGCGCGGACGGCGGTGGAATTCGAGCGGACGGCACTGGCGGCGGACATCGAGACCCGCCAAGCCGACCTGACGTCGATGGAGGCGCGGTTCGCCGAATTGCGCAACGGCGCCCGGCCGCAGGAAAAGCTCGACGCCAAGGCAGCCGTCGACGCAGCGGCCAGCGAAGTGGAGCGCGCCCGGCGGGATTGGGACCGGGCACAGACGCTCTACAAGAACGACGATATCTCCACCGCGCAGTACGATCAATTCCGCAATCGGGTGGAGAACGCGCAGGCGGTGCTGAAGCAGATGCAGGAGCGCGAGGCGCTGGTGTTGGCCGGTCCGCGGGTGGAACAGGTCAACGCCCAGCAGGGGCAGGTGGCGCGGGCGCGCGGGGCGGTGAAGACGTCGGAGGCGAATGCGCTGGAGTTGAAACGGCGCGAGCAGGAGATCGCCACGCGGCGGGCGGAAATCGCGCGCTCCAAAGCCAGCCTGGCGCTGATTGAGACACAGCTCGCCGATACGGTGGTGACGTCGCCGGTAGATGGCGTAGTGCTGGTGAAGTCGGGCGAACCCGGCGAAGTGCTGGCGCCGGGTACGGCGGTGGTCACGGTGGGCGACATCGATCATCCCTGGCTGCGTGGCTACGTCAATGAGACAGACCTGGGAAAGGTCAAGATCGGCTCCAAGGCGCGGGTGACCACGGATTCGTATCCGGGCAAGGTGTACAACGGGCGGGTGACCTTCATCGCCTCGGAAGCGGAGTTCACGCCCAAACAGATCCAGACGCAGCAGGAGCGGGTGAAGCTGGTGTACCGGGTGAAGATCGAGGTGGAGAATCCGGGGCGCGAGCTGAAGTCGAACATGCCGGCGGACGCCGAAATCCTGCTGGGGCAGTGATGGAAACCATCATTGAAATCCGCGGCCTCACCAAGCGCTTCGGCGACGTGACGGCGGTGGACCATCTCGACCTGACGGTCGCCAAGGGCGAGATCTTCGGGCTGGTGGGACCGGACGGCGCCGGCAAGACGACCACGCTGCGCATGCTGTGCGGACTGATGGACCCCAGCGAGGGCAGCGCCCGCGTGGCGGGCCACGACGTGGCGCGGGAATCGCGGGCGGTGAAGGACCAGATCGGCTACATGGCGCAGCGCTTCGGGTTGTACCAGGACCTGACCGTGGAAGAGAACATGGTCTTCTACGCGGACCTGTTCGACATCACCGGGCAGACACGCGTGGAGTTGACGGCGGAACTCTTGCGCATGACCCGCATGGAGCCGTTCCGCACGCGGCCGGCCGGGCAGCTTTCGGGCGGCATGAAGCAGAAGCTGGCGTTGATGTGCACCCTGCTGCACCGTCCGCAAATCCTCTTTCTCGACGAGCCGACCAATGGCGTGGATCCGGTTTCGCGCCGCGATTTCTGGGCGATTCTGTACCAGTTGCTGAAGGACGGAATCACCATTTTCATGACCACCGCTTATCTGGACGAAGCCGAGCGCTGCAATCGCGTGGGGCTGATGCACAAAGGCAAACTGATTCGCTGTTCGACGCCGGAGGCTATGAAAGCCGAAACCGGATCGGCCAATCTGGAAGGCGCGTTCATCAAGACGATTCATGCGGTGGAAGGGCTGGTGCGGGCATGATCTCGGTGGAGATGCGGCTCCTGGTGAAGAAATTCGGCTCTTTCGTGGCGGTGGACCACGTTTCTCTCGCCGTGGAGAAAGGCGAGATCTTCGGGTTCCTGGGACCCAACGGAGCCGGGAAATCGACCGCCATCCGTATGTTGTGCGGCCTGTTGACACCCACGTCCGGAAGCGCATCGGTGAACGGTTTCGACGTCGCCACGAAGCCCGAAGAGATCCGCCGCACCATCGGGTACATGTCGCAGAAATTTTCGCTCTACGACGATCTCACGGTGGAGGAGAACATCGATTTCTTCACCGGCATGTACGGCGTGCCGCGGGAGAAGCGCGCCGGACGCAAGAACTACGTGCTGGAGATGGCCAACCTCACCGATCGCCGGAACGCGCTGACCCGCACGCTCTCCGGCGGTTGGAAGCAGCGGCTGGCGCTGGGCTGCGCCATCCTGCACGATCCGCCGGTGCTGTTCCTGGACGAGCCGACCTCCGGCGTGGACCCGCTGGCGCGCGGCGCCTTCTGGGGGTTGATCCACGACCTCTCGGAGACCGGCCACACCATCTTCGTCAGCACCCACTATATGGACGAGGCCGAGTTCTGCCGCCGCCTGGCCCTGATGTATCGCGGCAAAGTCATCGCCCTGGGGACGCCGGCGGAATTGAAGGCCGGACTGACGGAGCACAGCCTGCTGAACCTGGATGCCTCGGAGCCGCTGGAGACCATGCGCGCGCTCGAAGGGCTGGCCGGCGTGCGCGATGTGGCGGTCTTCGGCGGCGGCCTGCACGTCACGGTGGACGATGTGGATGCCACCAGCGCGCGGGTGCGCCAGCGGCTGGCCGCGCAGGGGATCGAGGTGCGGAAACTGGCGCAGATCGAGCCTTCGATGGAGGACGTCTTCGTGGCCCTGATCGAGAGAGAGGAAAGGAAGGCCGCATGAACTACCGCAGGATGCGGGCCGTCTCGATCAAGGAACTGCACCACATCACGCGCGATGCGCGGAGCCTGGGGCTGGCGCTGCTCCTGCCGGTGCTGATGCTGCTATTGTTCGGCTTCGCGCTCAGCCTGGACGTGGACCACATCCCGACGATGATTTACGACCAGGATCAGACGCCGGAGAGCCGCGCGCTGATCCGCCAATTCGAAGGGTCGAAATTCTTCGAGATCCGCGGGATGGTGGGCGATTACACGGCGATCGAACGCGCCATCGACCGCAGCCGGATCCTGATGGGCGTGGTGATTCCGCGCGATTACTCGCGGCAACTCGGCGCGGGCCGCGAGGCGCAGGTGCAGATTCTGCTGGACGGCAGCGATTCCAACACGGCGTCGATTGCGCTCGGCTATGCGGAATCGCTGGTGAGCAGCTACTCGCTGGACCTGCGTACGGCGGCGCTGAACCGCCGCGCGGGAGAGCGTCTGACGCCGCCGGTGGAGGCGCGGCTGCGCGTCTGGTACAACAGCTCGCTGGAATCCAAGAACTACGTGGTGCCGGGGCTGATCGCCGTGATCCTGCAGATCATCGCGGCGCTATTGACCTCGCTGACCATCGCGCGCGAGTGGGAAATGGGGACCATGGAACAGATTCTCTCCACCCCGCTGCGTCCGGCGGAGATGGTGCTCGGCAAGATGTTCGCTTACTTCCTGGTGGGACTGGCGGACGCAACGATCGCCGTGCTGGTGGGGGTGTTCGTCTTCGAGGTGCCGTTTCGCGGCAGTGTGGCGCTGCTGGTGGTGTCCACGTGCGTGTTCCTGTTTGGCGCGCTGTTCTGGGGGATCTTCATTTCGGCGGCCGCCAGGACGCAGGTGGCGGCATACCAGATGGGAATTCTGAGTTCGTTCCTGCCGGCGTTTCTGCTCTCCGGATTCGTTTACTCGATTGAGTCCATGCCCTGGGAAATTCAGGCGATCACGCGCATCGTTCCGGCGCGCTATGTGGTCACCATCCTGAAGGGTATTTTTTTGAAAGGCGTGGGGCTGAGCGTCTTGTGGGGCGAGTTGGGATTCCTGGCGCTGTATGCGCTCATCGTCTTCCTGCTGGCCACGCGCAAACTCAACCAGAAGCTCGGGTGAACGCTATGTGGGAACGGATTTTCGTCATCCTTCGCAAGGAATTCATCCAGGCCCTGCGCGAGCCGCGCATGCGCGTGCTGCTGTTCGTGCCGCCGGTCCTGCAGTTGATCGTCTTCGGCTTCGCGGTCAACCTGGACGTGGACCACGCGCGGATCGGGTGGATGGACATGGACCGCACGCCCGAGAGCCGCAGCCTGCGCGACCGTTTCACGGCGTCGGGCCGGTTCGACATTGTGTCGGCGCCGGGCACGGAAGAGGATGTGCAGCGCGCGCTGGATCGCGGCGAGGCGCAGGCGGTGGTGCGCATCCTGCCGGGCTTGGCGCGCGACACGGCGCGCGGGCGCACCGCGGAAGTGCAGATACTGATCGACGGCACCAACTCCAACACGGCTTCCCTGGTGGCGAGCTACGCGGGAGAGATCGTGGCGGAGTATTCGGTGGATTTGATGGAGCGGCAGCAGAGGGTCAAGGTGCTGACGCGCAGTCCCGGCGCGCCCGTGAGCATGGCGACGCCGCAGGTGACGGCGCGCAGCCGCGTCTGGTTCAACCCCGACCTTTACAGCCGCAACTACTTCGTGCCCGGCGTGATCGCCAACATCATCATGTTCGCGACGCTGATGCTGACGGCGCTGGGCATCGTGCGCGAAAAGGAGATCGGCACCATGGAGCAGTTGATGGTGACGCCGGTGCGTCCCATCGAGCTGATGCTGGGCAAGACGCTGCCTTTCGCGGTGGTGGGCCTGCTGGACGCGGTGCTGGTGACGGTGGTCGCGCTCCTGGTGTTCCACATTCCGCTGCACGGGAGTTTTCTGCTGCTGATGTTCTGCGCGGTGCTGTTCCTGATGACGACGCTCGGGGCGGGCTTGTTCCTCTCCACCATTTCGCAGACTCAGCAACAGGCGATGATGGGGAGCTTCTTCTTTTCGACGCCGGCGTTCATGCTCTCCGGCTTCGCATTTCCCATCCGCAACATGCCGGTGGCGGTGCAATACCTGACGTATTTGAACCCCATACGCTACTTCATCGAGATCGTGCGCGGCATCTTCCTGAAAGGCGTGGGCGTGGAGGTGCTCTGGCCGCAGATGGCCGCCATGGCGGTGTACGGAATCGCCGTACTCGGCCTGAGTGCGATGCGCTTCCAGAAGAAACTGGATTAGGAGGACGGGCCTCCTGGCCTGGTTGAATGGGCCTTCGGCCCGCGAAATTTCATGAAAAATGGCGGGGTAGGCAAGGTGGGCAGGCGCTTTCGCCTGCCAACTCTCGATCGAGCCCCCGGGTTGGCAGGCGGAAGCGCCTGCCCCACCAACGGCCCACTAGAACAGCAGCTTGACGAGCGCATCCAGCGGCGCGGAAAGCGACACATGCACCACGCGTTCTTCGCGGGCGATCCGGATGGAAGCGAGCACAGCCGCGGTCGCGGGCTGACGCGAGGTGGTGGCAATGGCGAGCGAGACCATGGCGCGGAAGCTCTGTTCGAAGCGCAGCGCCGCGTCCGGCGTAGGGCACCGGGCGATCAGTTCGAGTTCCGCGGGGTCGCCCGGTTGCACCGCGAGCGTCACGAGCTCGGCATCGCGCAGCAGATTATTCACGTTCGCCAAGTTGCCCTCCAGCGGAAGGGCGGCACCGCCGCGCACGGCGATCCAGATGGGGCGGGCGGCGGCGACCGATTCGGCAATTCCCAGGATGCCCGCGGGCGGGTGCGCGGCAGTGGCGGCCGCGATCAGGCCGGGCGCGCCGGACAGAGCCACATCGGGCGCGATTTGGGTAGCGCCCGGGACGGCGCCTCGGGCAATGGCGAGGAGTTCGACGCCGGTGGAGGCGATCAGGACGCGGCGGGCGCGACCGAACGGCGCGAGAAACGCGAGCGCGCCGGGCGGGAGCTTCGCATAGAGGGGCGACGCACGAAGCCGATCGAGATCGACCCCGGCGAGCGCGACGGTGGCCGCGGGCACGCGCGCGGATAGAGCGGGATCGATGGCGGCCGGAGCGGCGGGAGTCCGGCAGGAAGCCAGCATGGCTAAGGCTATCGGCAAGCCGAGGCGGGGACGGATCACCATGTGTTATGATCGCAGAGGAGTGGGCCGAAAGGCGCGCCCCACACTTCAGTTCTGCCCGGAAGGCCACCCTAGCTCAGCTGGTAGAGCGACTGATTCGTAATCAGTAGGTCGCCGGTTCAATCCCGGCGGGTGGCTCCACAAAACTCCCAATCAATTCAATAGTTTGCCGCTGAGGTTTTCGGATGATGCCCGCTCGGGTGTTTTCGGTGTGCCCAAAAGTGTGCCCGCCGTTTCCTTGGACTGCTCCAAATACGCTTCCATCCGGCGTGCGGCCTGCTTGAGGTCGGCAGGCGCCACAATTCGGTATCGAGTGAACATGGCCTCTGTCTTGTGCCCGGTAATCTGCATGATGACGCGGCGCGGCACCCCTGCCCGGTCCATGTTCACTACGGCGGAGCGCCGCAGGTCATGGAACAGGAGGCCCGGTACGCCCGCGCGCTTGCAGGCTGAAGTCCAGGCCTTCCGAAACGTGCCGATCTGATTGCCTTCCTCGTTGAAGAACAGCCACGGGCATTGAGGGAATCTTGCGTCCCGTTCGGCAATTGCCATCTCAATCCATGGCCCCATCTCGCCGTAGATCGGTAACGTGTGCGCTTCCTTGGTTTTCGTCGTTCGCCCGGAGACTTGAATCTCCTTCCCGATAGCATCCACTTGCGCGATGCGAATTTTCTTCAATTCGCCAGTTCGCACGCCCGTGTGGTAGCCGACTACGTACAGCACTTTCAGATAGGCTGGCAACTCGCCAAGCAGCCGCTTGTACCCTTCAATGTCCAGGAGGCCCTCGCGCACGTTGTTTTCGGGCAGCAACTGGATATTAGGCACGCGCACAACTTTGGGCGGGTCCGACTCGGCGCCAAGGTGAAAGGCGCGCTTGAGGAAAGCCAGCTCTCGGTTGATAGTAGCGTTGGCGGCTTTGTCACCGTTTCGGTGCGCGATGTACCGGGTCACGTGGCATGTGCCGAACTCGGACGCGCGCACCTTTCCGAACGCCGGCATCAAGTGATTGTCGAGTTGCCTCTTGGCGTTCTTGAGCGTCCTGCGGCCGCGCATTTTGTAATCCTCGATCAGGTCGCTGAACAGATCCGCCATGCGGATGCGCTCAGGCCCCAGACCGCCAAAACTCCCCGTGACGATTTCACCCTGCCGCCGCTTTAGTAGCCGCTCAGCCTCGGAGTAGTCCTCGCTGTGGCTGGACTCCCGAAACGGCTGCCCGTTTCGATAGTATTTGATCCACCATGTTGGGAGGGTGACCACGATTCCGCCAGGTTGCGTCTTTTTCCGCTGGTAGATTGAGCCAAGCTTCGGTTTCCTCATTTTTCGCGCCCTCCGGCGTCCCGCTTCGCCCAACGTGCGCCCACTGCTTTCCGCGCAAGCGCGCTTCTCTGCTCTGCCGTCAACTGAGCCATGCGAGCCTTGCCGCCCTTCTTGCCGCCGCGCGCACCGAGCGCAACGGCTGCCGGATTCTTCTTGCGTGCCATACGACAATACTAGAGCGCTCTGGTAATGATGTCAACTGGATCGACTCAAATACTGGCTTCATCGAACGCCCGTCACCTTGCTGTCGTCGATGAGGCGGTCCAGGTCGTGCATGTCGATGAACACACGCCGATCCATTCGCACGGTCGGAATCTTTGCACTCGCAACCATGTGTTCGACGGCTTCCTTGCTCCGGCCCAAATAGCTTGCCGCCTGCTCGACCGTCAACAATCGCGGCCCCACGGTTGCCGAGAGACCACCCGCGCCAAGTTCGCCGCGCACCTTGGCGGCCACTCGCTCCGCCAGTGCGTCAAGCAATGCTTCAAGCGTGAGTGCTGGCTCTGTCATCTCGGCGGCTCCGTTATTTTCCCCCTCACTACAAAATGTGTGGGAACAGTGGGAACAGTGGGAACACGGCTTGCAACCTCCATGACATGAACAGGTTGCGGTGTTCCCACATTGAGTGAATCTGTTCCCACACGCTCTCAGAGTGGGAACATTTTGCTTGCCCTGTTCCCACTGTTCCCACGTGTTCCCACTCGGTTTTGTAGAGTGGGAACACCTTTAAGTCTCTGATTCGGAAGTAGTTGTTAATGAGTGTTCCCACTGTTCCCACACTTTCTGGATTGTTACTCCCCGGCAACTGTCTCCTCTTCCCCCGAAATGAAGTTCGGCAACACTGCGAAAAACCACTGCGACCCTCCTGGAACTCGCTTCCTGAGCGTGAGGCGGCCGGTACCGTCTTCCTGAGCTTGCATTTGCCCGCGCCTTAGCAGTTCCCTCGCGACAGCCTGGTGGTCGTAGCCGCGGCAGGCTTCCCTGAAGGCCTCGGGACTGAAATAGTAGCGCCAGCAGTCGCCGGCCTTTTCTTTGAAACCGGCGCGGTCGTGAATCATGTGGTCAGCCAAACGGGCTGTGTCCTGGAACCGGGCATTCTCGTGCTTTTGGATGAAGGCGCGCAGGGCTTCAACTCCGCGGTACACGTCGTGGGCGCCGGTCCCACCCCGGTTCTCAATCCAACCAATAAAGCAGACTTCACGAGCTTTCGAGGCCTCCTGCTTGTTCCAACCGGTAAGCCCTATCGCGGTGGCGAGCTCGCCAGCGGCGCCTACAAGACCGAAGAGTGAAGCCGCGCGGTACACCTCGCCGGACCCGTCGCGGGGTACGTAACGTTTGATGAACTGCTCGCGTTGACACCGCACCTGTTCTACAACGGCTTCAGGCTGTTTAACGAGATGTTCAATGAAGGGTCCGATTGCGGTTCCGTAGTTCGTCTTGGCTGCGCGCGTCAGTTCATCTGCCATGATGGCGGGCGCTGAGAAGTCGTGGATCGTCTCGAACAGGCCCATGTCCCGCCCGGCATCCGAGGGAATCTCAATAAGCCGCGCCTCCTGGCCTCCTTTGGCCTGCCGGCCGGCCATTTGCATGACCTCCTGAAGCGTGCGTTCGCCTGTGGAAAGGAAGATTAGTTTGAATTGCGTGCTGGCCCGGCTGGTGAGAGCGCGGGTCATGCGCCCCCGGCCGCTGCCATTCGCGAGCGCGTACACGATCTCTCCCGCCTCCCTCTCGCTGACTTCGCCGATTTCATCCAGGCAGAGGAGCGCGTGATTGTGCAGCGCGGCGCGGGCCTCAATCCCATTGAACGTGGATCGCCACGTTTCAAGAAAGCCAAGCTGAGGGCTGCCACCCCACACGGAGCCGGCCGCCAGTAATGCCGTGGTTTTGCCCGTGGACGACAGGCCGCGGAAATGGAACCCGCCCCCGTCCGATTTGACCAGGTCGAGCAGTGGAGCCGCGAATGCGCATGAAACCGCGAATACCAGACGGGAGTTGCCGGCGCACAAGAGAGCCACACGCTCCCGCCATGAGTCGAGCGTGCCCTTCGGGCGGTACTTGTGCTCTGTCGGAATCTCCGAGTGAAAGAGAACCTCTTCAGTCGCGTTTTCGGGGCCAATGGTGCGATCGGGAAAAACGAAAAAGCCCGAATGCCAGCCCATGGTAGTAACGCACCGGATGCGGCGCGCGGGGTTGGTTTGGTAAATGAAATCCTTGACAGCTTCTATCGACTTACGGTCACGTCGCGGTTGGTACCCAAGGTTCAAGAGCTGCTCCAGTGGTTCCTTGCCATCCCCGACCAGGCCGGCCAGTGGAATGATGCACGTCTTCTCGTGGCCTTCCCAGTTTCGAAACTGCACCTGTTTCCCGCACGCCTCACCGTCGAAGTTCCGTGTCCGGGCCGTCACGTCGAGGCGTGGCCCGATCCGGACGAATTGGGTCTTCTCGCCTCGGACCATTTCAACATGAAGGCCCGCGTCGTCCACCCGGAAGGCCCTGCTGTCCTCCGGGACGGGCGCGCTCGTTGGCTGAGGCGCGGTCGCCTTCACGATGGCGTACAGTTGCTTGGCGGTCCCTCCTTTTTCCTTCCAGTCCACGATGTCGCCCTTTTCAGGTAGGCCCGGAAGGTTGACGACTCGAACGCTGGCTGCAACTCCGGCGAGAGTTTGGCACACGATCTCTCCGTGAGTTTTGCCGTCGCGGTCATTGTCGGCCAGAATAATTACGTGCTTGCCGCGCAGGTGCTCGGCGTGTCCCTGTTTCCATTTCTTCGCACCAAAGGCGTTGCAGGTTGCAATCAGGCCCCACGCCTCCAGCGCGTCTACGCACTTCTCGCCTTCCACCACGAATATCGTTTCGGCGGAGGCGAGCTTGTGCAGGCGGTATGGCAGACTGTCCGCGATGGGAGGTTTCTTCCAAATCCAGCGGCCGTCAGTGCCCTGTGCCCGGACCTTGAAGTCCTTGCTGCCGTCCGCCAGTCTGCGGCGCTCAATCACGAATTCCGTTTTGCCGGCCGCGTTCGTGTAGGCGTATTCAGCCACTTTCTGATACGCGGCCGGCTTGCCGTTTGAATCTGGGCGTCCTATGATCCGAAAGACTTCCGCGTGCGCCCTTTTGAACGGCTCCCCTGTGAGCGCCTGGTGCAAGCCGATTATGTCCCAACCCTTGTCACAGGCCGAATGGCAAAACGCGCGGCCAGTCTCCGCATCGACGGCGAAGCTGGGGCGCTTGCCCTTGTGGACAGGGCACGGCCCGCGCCATTCCTGGCCCCTGGTCTGCCTCAGCGCTGGCACGCGGGCTGCGTAAAAGGCCTTGATTTCGCCTCTGGTCAAGGATTCCATACGTACACCAGCTTGCTTCCGGGGGACACGCCGCGATACTTGCAGATCGCCTCAGGGATGAATATCCCATTAAAGATCCGGTAGGGGTTGAAGCGCTCGCCTATCGGAGTGCCTGCAAAGTTTCCCTTGCTTGATGAATCACTATTCGATACACTGGTCATGGAAACACCTCGGGCGTACTGCTTGGTTTGCCGCCATCAGTCAGTCCTGCAATTCGAGATTTAGCGGGCGCCGCGGTCAACGGCGCCCCTTCTCATTTCAAGAGTCATCCCACTACATGCAGGCAATCCCCGCAGTCCGGTAGCGCTGCCCACTCCTGGAACTTCAGACGCACTTCGACCAGGCCCACGCGAGGGCGCCGCACTTCGGCCAGGCCCCGCTGATCCAGCGCCACTATCAAGCGCTGAATCGTTCGGACGTCACACCGGCAAATCAGAGCCAGGTCGCGTTCGTGAAGCACCGGCGTCCAATCGTGAGATCGGCCGGCACTTCGCGCGAACAGAGCCAGCAGCAGCAGACTACAACTGTTCCCCGAACTCAATCGCGCAAGGTCCGACACAAACGCGGTGAAGCCGGCCGGCTTGCGTCTCGCGCGAGGGCGGATAACCCGTAATTTAGGCCGCGGGGTCATCGCTGCCGGCGAGAACGTCAAGAGCTTCGCCGATTGCCTCCACCGCGCCAGAGCGCGTAACGCCTGGCGTATAGGCCGCCGTCAAGATTTCGGTAGCGCGGGCGATTAAATCTTGCTCGGAGACCGTCTCCAGTTTGCCCGCCGTGTTGGTCTTGCGTGAGGCTTGGCCTTCGATAAATCCGGAGCGCCAGCTGAATGCCTGAGCGGTCCCCGCTCGATACGGGCACTTGCTGGCGCGCTCGCCCCGCGCGCCAGCGTCATAACCAGCTTGGTATGCCTCTCGATCCTGTTGCACTCTCGGCATTGACTTTCCTTGCCCCGCGCCCCGTCAGTCTTCGTCGTTTTCTTCTTCTTCCGGCGTTTCGCCGGTCGCCAAGTCAGACAATTCCTGCACCTTCTCGATGACTTGCTCGCGGCTGAGGGAGGGATCCAAACATTCCTCCAAACCGTCCGCGAGCTCATCGACCAGGGCGTCCAATTCCGTTTTCGTCTTCGGCGCTTGCGAAAAGTAGACCGCCTTTGCTCCCCAAAACTGACCCAGCCAGGCTGTAGGGATCATCGGCAAGCCTGACGACCCTATTTCTCCGCGGAATAGGTCCCGGACAAAATGC
>JBEKDV010000090.1:0-21695 GCA_050014175.1 Candidatus Solibacter sp.
GAACGGCGAACTGAGAAATGCCAGCCCACGCTCGACCGCGTGGTCCCTAAGTCGGGCCCATTGCTCTTCGTTAAACGACACGCGGCGCCAGTAAGCATATCTTGTGGCGTCCTGCGGGCTGAAACGGACGCGCCATGGTTCGGAAGGCGTACTTTCGGCCTCGGCCAAGTGCGTCTGGAACTTCACCGCATCGGCGCCCGCGGCGGCGATGGCATCGATATAGGCGTGAGCCGTACCCAGGCTTCCATCGTGCGCCTGCGCTACTTCGCCGATCACCAGGCAACGGGCACTCAGCAACATATTTCAGACCGTGTCGGCGAACGTCCGTTCCGTTCGTCTGAAGTAAAATGCGCCACTCGCCAAGAGAGCCAGTGACACCAGCGCGGAAACCACCAGCATGGGCCCCGGCGCCGTTTTCGTGCGCAATAGGGCCCAGCGGAAGCCCTCGACCACGCCCGCCATGGGATTGAGGCCATAGATCGTCCGCCACGGCTCCGGCAGCAGGCTGCTGGGGTAAGCAATCGGCGTTGCGAACATCCAGAGCTGGGTCAGAAAGGGCATCGTGTAACGGACATCGCGGAACATCACGTTCAACGCGCTGAGCCACAAACCCGCGCCCAGCGAAGTGGTGACGGCGAGCAGCAGGAACAGCGGCAGCCAGAACGTGTGCGTTCCCGGCACGATGCCGTAATGCAACATCATTATTAGAAGCATGCCGAACGCCAGCGTGAAATCGACAATTCCGGCCACCACCGCGGATATCGGAATCAAGAGTCGCGGGAAATAGATTTTTCGAAGTAGGTTCGCGCTGCCTACCAGGCTCTCGGCCGACTGGTTGAGCCCGAACGCGAAATAAGTCCACGGCACGAGCGCCGTGAAGCTGAACACTGGATATGGAATGCCATCGGAGGGCACCTTCGCGAGGCGGCCGAAAAACAGGCTGAATACAACCATGGTAAGCAGCGGCTGCACGATGGCCCAGCCGGCACCCAGCACGGTCTGCTTGTAGCGCACCTTGATATCGCGCCATACCAGGAAATACAGCAGCTCCCGGTAATGCCACAGTTCACTGAGTTGCAGCGAAATCCACCCGTTCGAAGCCTCGATACGGGTGACTGTAGGCTCCGCTTCGACCGCCGCCGCCGCGGTTCCCGACCCTATCGGCCGCTCAATCAGTTGCGCTCCCAAGCCCGCACCTCATATGGTTGACCGCTTTCTAACGCGCGCTCCTTCTACCCCGCCGCGGCAAGGGCCGGCCTTTGCGATTGCGCCGCGGCCTTCCGTTCGCCTGGCAGATACTCCGGCACGAGTCGTTGGAACTGGCTGAGAATCCCTTGCGCGTCGTCGTCGGAAGTTACCTCTTGCAGCTTCGCGAGCCACCGCTCGATTTCCTCGCGGCCCTTCCTCGGCCCCTTGAAGATCCTTATCTTCTCGTGATACGTGGGAAGGACGTCCTCTCCGTTCAGCGCCAGTTCTTCGAACAGTTTCTCTCCCGGCCGCAAGCCCGTAATGCGAATCTCGATGTCCCTCTCCGGCTCTTTTCCCGAGAGACGGATCATGTTGCGTGCGATATCCATGATGTTGAGTGGTTCGCCCATGTCGAGTACGAAGACTTCCGATCCGTGGCCCATGGCCGAGGCCTGCAATACCAACTGCACGGCTTCGGGAATGGTCATGAAATAGCGGCGCATGTTGGGATGCGTGACGGTCACGGGGCCGCCCGCGTTGATTTGCTCCTGAAAAAGCGGCACGACGCTACCGTTGCTTCCCAGTACATTGCCAAAGCGTACCGAAACGAACTTCGTGTGCCCCCCTTCGCCGGGTTCCGGCATGGCGGACACGATCAACTCCGCGATCCTCTTGGTCACTCCCATGACGCTGGTCGGGTTCACGGCTTTGTCCGAGGAAATCATGAGGAACTGGTCTACGCGGTGCGCGCGCGCCGCCTCGACCACGTTCCAGGTGCCAAACACATTGTTCTTGACCGCCTCGACCACATGCTTTTCCATGACCGGGACGTGCTTGTACGCCGCAGCGTGAAAAATCGACCTAACTCCGTGCTGCAGGATGACCTGTGAAATCCGGGCGGGTTCCCGGATATCCCCGATTGCCGCTTCGATCGCCACGGAAGGGAACTTGCGCGTCAGTTCCATGTGTATGCGAAACAGGTCGCTTTCCGCTCGCTCGAAGATGACGAGCCGCTGAGGATGATACGCGGCAATCTGACGGCACAGCTCCGATCCGATCGATCCTCCACCGCCCGTGACCATCACCACACGGTTCTCCAGGCGGGAACGGATCAGGGTCTCATCCAACCGCACCGGCTCCCGGCCCAACAGGTCTTCTACCACGATGTTGCGGATTTGGCTGGTGAGGACCTTGTTGGCCAGCACATCGCGCAACGTCGGAATGGTCTTGTAGGCAACACCTGCGGCATGGCAGTTTGCCAGCGCTTCGTGCATCTGGCGGCCGGTCGCCGATGGCATCGCAATCACGATCTCGTCGATCCGCTCGTTCTTTCTGCGGAAGGTGTCGACGATCATCGCCGTATCCCGCCCGCGCCCGAGCACGCGAATCCCCATCAGCTCCGTGCCTTTCTTTTGCGAATCGTCATCGATCACGCCCACAACCCTGCAATTCAACTTCGGGTCAGCCTGGATTTCCCGGAGTAATGTCAGGGCGGCGTCGCCGGCGCCGTAGATCAGAAGCCTCTTTTGCGGAGGCGCTCCAGCCTCTCTAGTGACGCTCTCCCGGTACATCCGAACCGATATACGGAAGCCAGCGCAGAGCGCGGTGCAAATCAGGAAGTCCAGCGGATAGATCGAGCGGGGCACCGCAAGGCCATAGCAGAAGATGCACCAGGTAGCGAAGATTGCCGAGCCGACGACGTTGGCCAAAATCACATTGCGCAGGTCCGGCAGAGTGAAGAATCGCCATGTGGAACGATCGACTCCGTAAAACCAGAACGCGGTCAGCTTCGGTACCAGAGCCACCAGAACCACGGGAAGAAGCAATCGCGCGTCCTGCCTGGGGATGGCAAAGTCGAACCTAAGGAGAAATGCGCTGACAACCGAAACGCACACGGCGCTGGTATCGAGAGCATTGACCAGGACTCTTCTGGAGCGTCTGCGGAGCGTCACCTGCCACCCTTCCTCATAAGTTAGCTTCGCCGTTGGGATACGAGTAATAGCCGTAGCGATGCTTGGACTTGGAATCCCAGTCGTTCAGGATGGTTCCCAAAATCGGGATGCCGTCTTCCACCATCCTCTCTTTGGCCGACAGCGCCGCGTCGCGGGTCGTTTTGCCGGCACGCACTACGAGGACGGCGCCATCGGCTAATTGCCCCAGTACGCGCGCATCGAAAAGGTAGGACATCGGAGGCGTGTCCAGCAACACCACATCGAATTCCCCGCGAAGCCGATCGATCAGGTCGGAGAGGCGTTTGGAATATAGCAGCGTGGCGATGGATGCAGGCCCGGGTCCCGCCGGCAGAACGTACAATCCCTCCACCTTGGTGGGCCGCGCCAATCCCTCCAAGGGGCAGTTTACGAGCGACTGCCTTTCCATCAGAAGCGCGCTCAGCCCCCAACTGTTCGTCAAACCGAAAATCTCGTGCAGGCGCGGTTTTCGCATGTCGGCGTCCACCAACAGGATCTTCTGATTGATCTCGGCCAGCGCAATTCCCAGGTTTGTGACGACAAAACTCTTTCCTTCGCCCCGGCTTGGACTGGTCACCAGAAGCACACTCCGGTTCCCGTTCCTGCCCTTTGTCACCAGGATCGACGCCAGCGCGCTGCGGAACGATTCCGCCATGATCGACGGGCGGTTCTGCCACGTGATCAGCTCCAGCGCTTCCTTGTCGCTCTCGGCCCGGATCGAGTCGCGCAGGGAGAGAGAGATGCGCTTCGACGGATGCGTTTGGGGCGGCGACGAGAACGACGCTTTGGAGGGGATCACTCCCAGCTCCGGCACACCTAGGTGGTACGATGTCTCACCGGGCCCCTCCAGGGTCCGGTTGATGAATTCGCCCGCGGCGATCAGGAAAATCGCCAGGATGAATCCGGAGACCGCTCCCATCGTGCTGTTCCTGACGACATTGGGCTCATAGGGCGCGAGCGGCACCTCAGCCGGATCCAGCACCCGCACGTTGCTCGCGCGTAATGCAGAACCGATCGCCACTTGTTTCACTCTCTGGAACAGTTGTTCGTACAGTTGGCGGTTGGTCTCTACGTCCCGCTTCAGCGTCCCGTAATACACGGATTTGTTGCCGTTCTCGGTTACCCGCCGCAACTGCTCGGCGAAGACGTCGTCCAACATGTCTTCGTGCCGCCGGGCTGCCCGGTACTCGTTGGCGATACGGCTGAGTATGTCTTGCCGTCCCTGCTTCAGCATGCCTTCTAACTCGGTGATCTGCGCTTGTACCTGCTTCACCTTATAGTGCGAGGGCGTGTAAAGCGCGGTCAGGTCGGCGAGCGTCCCGCGCAGCTCGGAGATTTTGCTCCGGTATTCGTTCAACCTGGCATCATCCGCCACGGCAGGTACCGTGTCCCCGATGGTCGCCGTCGCCACTTCGTATATCGATTGTTTCGCGATGCGGTCCACCGTCGCCCGGGAAAGCTCTCCCTGGAGTTGCTTCAGTTTCTCTTCGTCCACCGTCTGGGGCTCGCCGGCGTAGATCAATCCGGATTTGCGCGAGTACGTCTGCAGGGCGCTCTCCGACTCCTGGAGCTGGTTCCGCATCTCCTCCAGTTGGTGGGAAAGCCATTCGGAAGTGCGTTGTGCCGATTGCCAGAGCACCTCCAGGTTGGAATCGATGTACTCGTTAGACATCACGTTCGCGAAGTCGGCCGCGAGTTGCGCGTTCGCAGCGTCGGAACGTATCTCGATGACCCGGCTGGTGCCCGCAATACGGATTTCCACACGCACCTTCGGCAGCGCAGACGCGCCGCTTCCCGAGCCGATGGCCTCTATTCGCGCCAGTTGCGGCCACTTCTCCAGGCGGTTCGGGACCTCGTATTTTTTCCCCCGCGCTACCAGAACGGCTTCCACCCGCTTCCTCAACGACGCGCTTTGCAGCACCTTGACCTGGGTCTGGAGGAGGGCCTCTGGGGAAAAGGCCGGCCCCGCGGCCTCTTCGCCGCTCACAATGCCGTTGTCGCGGAGCCCCTGCACTTCCAGGGTCGTAATGGCCTCGTACTGCGGAACAATAAAGTAGCTGATGGCCCAACCGATGCCCGCACCGAGCAGGATGCACGCCGCAATAGCCAGTTTGCGGTTGCGAATTACGTGCCAATACTCTTCCAGGCCTCGTCCCGATGCGCCCGGACTCGCGGCGTCGGGCGACTCCAGGTATATCAGGGCCGGCGCCGCGCCGTTCTTTGGAGCGGCGATCAGCTCACTCGTTCCGTTATTCGATCTTACGGAGAGATCTAACACTCTTTTCCCTGCCTCTCACGGAGACTTCCCTTGGTTCGCCCGGGAACGCTATGTTACAACCTGCCGAGCACGTACACGCCCGCCGTAATGGCGGAAGTGGATGCGGTTTGCAGGTACCCGAGGAGTTGATTCGACGGAACGGTGACGATATCTCCGTCGCTTAGAAAAAGGTCCTTTGCCTTGCCCGACAGGATCGGTTTCAGGTTGACGAACCCCAGGGCCGTCTCGATTCCATTGGCGCCAATGTGCCGGATCATCGTTTTTCCGGGGGAAGACGTGTGAGTCAGCCCGCCCGCCATGACAATCGCCTTGGTAAGCGACACGGTGTCTTGCGATACCAGTTCGATGGCTCCCGGCCTGCCCACGTCACCGGAAACATACACCATCTTCGTCCGCTTTTCCTGGGAAACCGTAACTACGTCGTACGGGAACACCACCAGGTCGGCTGCCTCCCCGAATCCGCGAGTTACTTCCTGGAGCGGCAGGTCAATCACGCTGTAGGCGCCGTCCTCGGTGGTGCGCGCGCGCGGATCCGGTATTCTTCCGAATGCCAGCTTCCGCGTCAGCGTCACCGTAGGTCCCGCGTCCTTGGCGCCGCCGGCCTGCACCAGCGCGGCATAAAGCGTGGTCGTCCCCGCCAACTGTTGCGTGCCTGGCCGTTCCACTGCGCCCGAAACGGTGACAGGACGGCTGCGAATCTCGGAAAGAAACACCATGACCTGCGGATCGCGCACGTATTCCTTGAGCCGGGATGCGACCTCGCGTTGCATGTCTTCCACCGTCTTGCCCGCGGCCTTGATCTGCCCCACCAGCGGCAGGCTCAATTCCCCCGACGAACTGATTCGCCAGGCCCGGCTGATTTCGTCGACGTTGAGGGCTACGATCGTAACCGTGTCATCCGGCCCTATGGTCACGCGGCTCGTCGACCGGGTCGATACGGCTTGCTCATCCTGCGCCGCCGGCGCGCTGCAAGAGAGCGCAAATACCGCTGCTGCTAATACACGTATGGAAACTCTGGACATATTTCAACCAGTGAGAGCTCTTTTGGCGGCATTTGGGCACGGCCAATAGCGGACTCGAACTTTCCGTTCTTCATACCTTGCGGCTCGAACCTCGGCTGTTCGCGCCCAAACATGCGAATTAGCGCAACGCGACGACAACCGCTCCCGATTGTCCTTGCAGGTTCGTCGCGCGCACGGACACAGACTGAATGTCGTTGATGCTGCCGTTGAAATTGATTAACAGAGACGCCGTAAACTGGCTGCCGTAAGCCACCGACGCCGTGCTTTGATACCAGGCGTCGAACGAACTTTGGGCATTCACATCCATCGAGGTGTTCTGCAGGGTCGCTTCCGAGGCGGGCGCGAAGTCGAGGTGCAGGCCGGTAAGGGAACGCGTCGTGGAGTAGCCCGAGATCAGCAATTCGAAAGAGGATGCAGTGGTTGTGCCGATCTGAACCCCCCGGATCTGGGGCGGTCCCGCCGGAAGCACCACCGTCGTGGCGGGCGGCGTCGATGGCGTCACATCGGTCTGTCCAATACTGAAGGAGGCCGTAAACGTGACGACTCCAGCGACCGAGCCCGTTTGAAATTGAACCTTGGTGGCAGATAATCCAAACAGAGCGTCGGTGGTATTCGCCGGAATGCTGAAGCTGACGCTCCTCCCCCCACCGGCGAACTGAATGGCCGGATCGTCGGCAACCGAACCCGGTGTGAACGTCAGAATCAGGTTGCCCTTCAAATCGAGAGGATATGGCTGCGACAGGTGCAGGCTCACGGAGAGTTGCTGCAGCGCATCCGTGGTGGCGGGTGCATCTGCATAGACGACGGCGGGCAAGGGAGCCGGCGCTCCACCATTTCCTCGCAGCACGAAAGCATGTTGATCCACCTGCAGCGTCCCGGTAAGCGGTCCCACACTAGCGGGCGCGAATACCAGGGTCACCGTCAACGTTCCGTTTGCCTGAAGGGTCGCCGGCAGTGCGGGATAGCTGGGGATGGAAAACCCCGTCCCTTGCACCGCGATGCTCCCCACCGTGCCGGACGCCGTTCCTGTATTGCTGATCGTTAAAGCGACCGAACTCTTACCGCCCAGCGTCGCGTTGGGAAAGGAGATTACACCATTGTCGGTCAACGGCAGGGAGGTATCCGGAAAAACCGCGAAGAAAGCAAACTGCGGGCCCAAGCCGACGGCCGTGAGGCTGAAGGAATTGGTATCGATTCGCAATTGCCCCTGCGCTGTACCTGGTGCCGATGACGTAAACGCTATGCTGAAGTTGGCGCTCTGCTGCGGCGACAAGGTCAAGGGCAACGCCGGCACGTCGGGCAGCCGGAATGAGGCGCCACTCAGCGTAATCGTGGAAACCCTGCTGTCTGCATCGCCGGTGTTCGTCAACGTCATGATTGCCGTACTCGATGCGCCCACCTGCGCGCTGCCGAGATCCAGTTGTGCCCCGGAAGTTACAACGGTGCTGCTGGCGCCCGCCTTGAATTCAAAGCGCAACACGCCCGCGAGGCCCTGCCCGCCCAGCACAATCTGCTGCGTCCCGGTAGTTAAGTTCAGCGTGAGGGCATCGGCACAGGATCCGCGGACCGTCGGGGTGAAGGTGATCGTGAACCGGACCTCTTGGGCCGGAAGGATCTGGTCGGGCAACAGCGGCAAGCCCGACAGCACGAACGCGGCGCTTCCCACACTGGCGGCGTTAAGCGATCCGGAGGCCGTCCCCGTATTGGCGACGACAAAAGTCGCGCTAGCCGTCTGTGTAACGGTCGTCGCGGGAAATGAGAGGGTCTGTCCGCCGGTCACCGCTACCTGGTTGCCATTGGGATTTAAGATGTAGCTGAGAGCGAACTTCGGCGCGGTGAAGTTCGCCCGCAGCCCGAACGTGTACGCGTATGGCGCATCGCCGGACATCGCCAGCACATCGAGGCGGCCGTTGACCACCCCGCCGGCCGACGCGGTAAACAATAGAGTGTAACTGACCGAAGAGCCGGACTGAATCGTCGTCGGCGAAAATGCCACTACCGAAAATCCCGTGCCCGATGCGGTCATGCCCGTCAAGTTGAGCGGATTCGGACCCTGGAATGCCACCAACAGCGTGACGCTGCTCGATCCCGGCGGTGCGACCGGGGGAAAGTCGATTGTGGCGCCAGCCGTCAGGGTTACAGGCGTCGTCGTCGCGCTGCTGGCGTACTGAAACGTCACCGCCTGTCCCGCCGCGACGCTGGCCGAGAGAAGGATGCCCGCCATTCCCCGCAGCCATCGTCCGGACAGGTTCCATCCTGATTTGCGGCTACTTTGCAGCATAGAGTTCACCTAAAGGGATAAAAACGATTCTGGGCTCCGCGGACAGATCCAGCACATAGACCGAAGGCAACCCCGTATTCGTGAGCAGGAAGAGGTCCTTGCCGATCCGCTCACAACGGACCGGCGCGGCTGGAACCTGTAACGTATGTGTGACATTCAACGTGTGCCTGTCAAAAACCAAAACAGACGCGGAATCGCCGTTTGTCACGAACACGCGATTGCCCGCGAACCCGGCGCCAGCGGGGCGATCCACGCCATCTCCGGCCTGCGCCAGTGTGATCCGGGAGGCAAAGCCATAGACATCGCGCAGTACTACGAATTCGTTCGCGCCATCGTCGGCGACGGCGGCGTCGCGATCGTCCTCACTCAGGCAAATGGCCGAGACGTGGACGAATTGGCCGAGCGGATGGAGTTCGATGCGATTCGCCGGCGTCCAATATAAGGTCTGCCGCTCGTTCGCCACCTCACTCAAAATCAGATGTTTGCCGCCGTTGCCGATCGCGATGGGCAGCAGGCCCCCCGTCTGCGCGCCCAGTTCAATCACCGGTCCGACCGCCGGGGTGTTCGGCAGGCCGGTGATCCATTGTATGTTCGAACCACCGGCCGATACCAGCAGTGCGCTGTCACCGCTTTCACTGAAGAGGACGCGGGCTCCCGTCGGCACTTCGCCCAAATCGGTGTCGACCGGCGTTTTCAAAAGATCGCGGACTACGGCGGCGGTTTCGCCGTCGGCCCCGAAAACCAAGGCCCACGCCCCGCCAGGCGCGACGGCCGCGTCCGTGAGCAGTCGGGTCTCTATCGCCGGCCCTAACGTGGCAGCGCCCGGAAACCCCAGCACTCGTCGTAGTATCCGCGATTGCGTGTCGAATACCGCGCCCGAAACAGGCCCGGTGGCCGTCTGGCCGGCGGCGATTTCGCACGCACCTGCCAGAATCGAGAGAAGGATGGTCTTCCGTTGGTTCATCGCATTGCCTCAATGCACCGTGTTTCGCAGGTGATACGACGCTCTTCGTGCGTCGCCGTTCGGCGACACATTCGTGACACGAATGCGCTCATGGGCAGCGGCCAGGACCGGCCCCGCCCGCCGGACTAATGGGGTGGACCGACTGTCAGGGTTCCGATAGATACAGAGGTGGGAATCGGGGCTGGCGCTGCCGTACTGGCGCTCGTACCCGTCCGGCTCGTGGCCATTACCACTCCGCCTGCAATCGCCCCGCCCGCCAATCCCAGCAGCAGCAGTTTCTTGTAGCCGCCGCCCTTTTGTTGGGAAGCGAGCGTGTTGCTCTGCCAGATCACGGCGTTGGCGGTCTTCCCGCCGTACGACGCGGTCACGTGAATCGCAAACCGCCCTTCGACGAAGTTGGGCCTGAACCTGGCGGCAACGGCACGTCCGTCGCTGCCGCTCCGCACCGTGCATGTTCGCTGGCCGTCGGCAAACAACCCGCCGGCGCCGGAGTACGGCGCGCTGAAAACTACCTCCGCGTCCGCAACCGGCCGCTCCGCTTCGTTCCGTATCTCGACCACTAGCTCTGCGGCGACTTTGCGCCTGATATCGTTGAAACTACCTTCACCCTGCAATGTGGTGATGTTCAACGTCTGGATCTCGGCGCACGGCGCTTCCCAGGCAAACCAGGCAAGCAGCGCCAGCGCTCCGGCTGCGGCTTTCATTGTGTACCTCCCACCCCATCGGCATTGCCGTCTGCGTCGGCGTCCTCGGGCTGCACGCAACCGAGCACCCTGCGGATCTGCTGCCGCAGGCCGCGGAGAGTGACGTCCAGATCGGTTAACTGTTTGCTCAAGGTAGCCAAGTCTTCGCTCAACAGCCCACGCGGAAGACTCAACATCGCGGAGCGATACATCACCGCGGATCTCGCAAAGTCAGAGATGCTCCGCGATCCGAGGGCGATGCAGGAGCGCTCCAGTACTTCATATTCCTCACTGGACACACGAAACGTAACGGTTCGGTGTCTCCGTTTCAATACCGGCATAGGCCTCCGGGGCGTAACTGCCGCTACCCTTGGCTCGCATAATATGTGGATGTCAACAGGTACCGACATATTGTGCGGAGCTCGCCCATCCGGGTCTTACTGGCTCCATTCTGACGCTCACAGGCGGCTTTCGGGGCGGCTGGATAACTTCCACCGAATCCATATCCACTTCGACGGCCACCGATCGCTGCAGCAGCGATACGGAAACCACCAGCCGGCACTGTTTCTGCGTCTTGACAAAAATCCCGTCCAGTCCAGCCAGAGGGCCGCGAGTGAGGCGCACCGCCTGGCCGGCCGTGAGGTACGAACACGGTTCGTAGCTCGATGGGCTGGAAACTATTCGCTGTAGGAACTCGATTTCCGGCTCGCTTATCGGAACCGGCACTTTACCGTAGCCTACGATTTGACGGACACCCCGCGTGGTGAGAATCGGAAGCTGATTTCGAAGATCCACCCGGCAAAACAGGTAGCCAGGGAAAAGCGGCAGATCGATTAACGGTTCTCTGTCCGACCAGCGTCGGCGGCTCTTGCTGAGCGGTAGGAACACCGAGTATCCTTTCCCGATCAGAGATAGCGCGACGACCTTTTCGAAGCGATTCCTTACGAGAAGAGCAAACCAGGGATACGGGCCCTCGGCGTTTTCCACGCGCGTTTCCTCCGAAAAACACCAGAATTGCCTGCTGAATCACTCCGTCTGAAACCGCATGCGAAGTTTGCAGGCTCCGCCAATTCAGTCCCAAAACCGCGTCGCGGCTCTGAAGCTGTGCTGCTTTTACGCAGACGATGGTGCCCCTGGTGATCGACACTTGTCAACCAAAAGTAGTGATTCAGGGTGCTACGCCGACGCGTCACGCGATTAACGCCGATATCCGTTACCCGCGTGTAACGAATTTAACTGATACGTAACCAGTATGGTACTGACGTGACTTTTCGACAAAACTTAGGTTACAAGGTTCTTTCTTTTTATCCCGGAGTAGTATACTCTTATATCCGGTTACAGTCACAACCCGCCGCGGGGACGCGCGGTCGCGGGAAAAAAGGAATGGCGGATCTCTTTGACACTGAGGGTCGGGGACACGACAGCAAGCCCACCTCGGCCCTGATTCGCGATGAACTCGGGCTGGTCCTCAGGTCCGGAGTGTTTCGTGCGGCTGGCCGTTCCTCACAACTGCTAACCTATCTGGTCGATCAGGCCCTCGTCGGAAAATCCGACGAATTGAAAGAGTATGTCATTGGTTTGGAGGTATTTGGCAAGCACGGCGACTACGATCCCCATTCCGACTCGATCGTTCGCGTACAGGTGGGCCGGCTCCGAGCCCGCCTTGCCACCTACTATGCGACTGAGGGAAGAACCGACCCGGTTGCGATCGATTTGGCGCCCGGAAGTTACAAGCCGGCCTTCCGAATGAATCTACCGCCGGCCGGCGAGCCGATCAGTTACTCGAAGCGCCTCTCCATGATAGGAAGTTTGGATAAGCGAGTTTCAGGTCTAGTACTGCTAGTTCTTTTACTCGGCTGCGGCACGGGCCTGCTCCTTAGCTATCTTCCGAATTCGGCAAGCTGGTTTTCGCCCTCAAAGACCAGAGATCTCCATGGCAGTTCCCAGCACGCTTCCGACGGGTCCGTTTACTTCGCTCCCTATTTTGGGCCGTCCGACGCCAAAACGAGAATATCGGCCTATGAAGCCGTCGTCTTGCGCTACCCGACTTCCCCGCAGGCGTGGGCGGCTCTCGCTAACGCCTACTGCGTCTATGCGTACCTGACCGATGCAGGAATGGATCTGTCCAGAAAAGCCACCGACGCCGCCAGGCGGGCGTTGGAGTTGGCTCCGGACCTGGCCGAAGGACATGCCGAACTCGCGTGGATTGACTTCTACTACGGCTGGAGCTGGGATGAGGCCGAAGCCCAGTTCCGCCAGGCGCTGTCTCTCAAGCCGGACTGCGGCATCTGTCACGATTGGCACGCCCTGTTTCTGGCTGCCCTTGGAAGATCGGGGGATGCGATCACAGAAGCTGGCGATGTGGCCAGGATCAACCCCTCTTCCTATTTTGCGGCAGTGAATCTGGCCAGCGTCCTGTACTATGGCGGCCGCTTCTCCGAAGCGGAACGGGAAGCTCGCTTCGCGGTAAGCCTGGACACCGCCAGTGGCCATGCGCGCGGGCTTCTGATCGCCTCCCTGGTGGCCGCGAATAAGTCCAACGAAGTTCTCGCGATCATGCCGCCCCCCGGACCGGAAGAGCCGTCGCAAGATGTGCAGGCGCGCTTTGTCTCTGCGTACGCGCAAAACGGTAATCAGAAGGCAGCTCGATCGCTGCTAAAGATCCTCGAAGGGCAAACGATCCGCGGTGAAGCCTACTTCGGGAACCTGGCGATGGCCTACGCCGGCCTCGGCGATCGGAACCGCGTCGTCAGCTCGTTGTCTAGCGCTGTCCAAAAGAGAGAACCGGACCTGGTCTTTCTGGCAGTCGAACCGGCATTCGCAGCCTTCCATTCCGACGGGGACTTCAAGGATATCCTGGCTGACGTCAGGGCGCATCGGAAGTCAGGTCCAGCTCGCATCGGCTCGGAGATAGTACCTTCTCCGTTTCGAGCACGATGGAAACTCTTGTTTTGAGATATTAAGGTGCTATTCTTGCTTGTGGAGGTTATCGGTTATGTCGTGGAAATTCCTCCCAGGGTCGCTGTTGTTGTTCTCGGCAGTTCATGCCGCGACCCTAGTTCACTCCTACAGCTTCCTGAACACACTTAACGATGACTTGGGTGGCCCGAGCCTCGTGTCCTACGGTGGGACGCTGGATTCCAGCGGATACACTTTCGGGCCGGATCAGGGGCTGTCGCTTACGAATGCGTTCGTGGACACTACCGACTATTCCATCGAAATCCACTTCATGTTCTCGAGTTTTCCAGGGACGAACGGATTCGACAAGATTCTCGATTTTACGAATCTCCAGGGTCTCGCCGGAATTGACCCGGGGCTCTATGCATCTAACCAGCACCTGATCTACTATCTCGGCAATACTTCTTCGGCTGCCGTTTTTATGGCGGGGCAATTCATCGATGTCGTTTTGACACACGATAGTAGCGGCAACGTAGTAGCTTACGTAAATGGCAGTCCCGTACTTGGCTTTTTGGACAACGGGACGACCGATAGCGCGGTTTTAACCACCCCAACCACGCCCCTGTGGTTCTTTGTCGACGATTACCACAGCTTGCAGACCGAGGCGGCACCCGGGACAGTTGACGCCATCCGGATCTGGGACGGCGCGCTGACCGCTTCCGAAGTCGCGGCGCTCTCTGGACCCGAACCCTTCAGTTGGGTTCTGGTCGCACTGGGCTTGGCCGGCGTCGCAGTCCGTCGCTGCCGCCGCCGGCCTTGACACCCTCTGTTGCCGATTAGTAAATCTCGATTGCGTTCACCAGAGGTGAATTCACGGCCCCTTGGCTGAACGTGATCGTAATCTGGCCGCCGGTTGCCGTCACTGTGAAGGCTTTGTCCACCGCCGTCATGGCTGCTCCCGCCGTGGCGACAATGTCGAAATTTGTCAATACTTGCTGGCCGTCGATCGATACATTGAACTGCCGCTGCCCTGGCTTAGTGTAAGCCTGTTCGGCAAACTTCAGGTTCACAGTATAAGTATTGTTCGGCACAGTAAACTGGTAAGAAAACGTACCATACCGCTCGCTCACGTATAGCGTAGGGTTCAGAGTGTTATTGATTTTTCCAATACTGCCCCACGCTGTCCCTCCGATGTAGCCCGTATCCGCACTCCAGGTCTGGTTCAGGTTATCGATATACGTACTACCCCCGGCGTTCACGCGAATGGGCGTGAATGCGGTCGATGAGCTGTTCGCTACCGTTATATTCACCGCCAACGAGTTGACCAGGTTTCCAGCCGTATCCCGCACTGTGGCCGTCAGAGCATGCGAGCCGTTGGTCGCCTGGGTTGTGTTCCAGATCGACTGGTAGGGTGCGGAGAGCACTTCCACGCCGAGGTTGACGCCATCCAGTTTGAACTGCACTCCGGCGATGGCCGCGCTGCTGGCAGTCACCGCGGCGGATACCGTGACCAGGCCGGACACCGTGGTTCCACTCGTGGGCGCAACAACTTGAACCGATGGAGCGCTCCCAGAGCCGGCCACAATCTCAATCGCGTTGACCAAGGGCGAGTTGATCGCGCCCTGGCTCAACTGGATGGTAATCTGCCCCCCTGCCACCGAGATCGAGAACGACCTGTCCACCGCCTTCATTGCCGCTCCGGCCGCCGCCACGATGTCGAAGTTCGTCAGCGACACCAGCCCGTTGATCGAGACGTTGAACTGCCGCAGGCCAGGTTGTGAGTATGCCTGCTCGGCGAACTTCAGGTTCACCGTGTAACTGCCGTTGGGCACGGTGAATTGATAGGAGAAGTTTCCGTACCGCTCCGACTGGTACAACGCCGGGTTCAAGGTACCGTTGATTGTCCCGACGCTGCTCCATGCGCTTCCACCGGTGTAGCCGGTATCGGCGCTCCAGGTCTGGTTCAGATTATCGATGTAGGTGCCGCCGCCGGCGTTTACCCGAATGGGCGCGAATCCGCTTGCTGGCGCCGCCGTGGTGTTCTGCACCGTGACCGCGACCGCCGCGGATGTGACCAGGTTTCCAGCCGTGTCACGCACAGTGGCCGTAAGAGAGTGAAGACCATTGGTCGTTTGCGTTGTGTTCCAGGTTTCCTGGTATGGGACCGTAGTCACCTCCGTGCCGAGATTCACTCCATCCAGCTTGAACTGCACGCCGGCTGTGGCCGCGGTGCCCGCCGTTACCGCCGCCGCCGCCGTCACTGAACCGGAAACGGTGGCCGAAGCCGCCGGAGCCGTCACCTGGACTGTTGGAAGGACGCTGCTGCTCGTTCCGACAATCTCTATCGCGTTGACCAGGGGCGTGTTCAGGGCACCCTGGCTGAACTGGATCGCAATCTGCCCGCCAGTCACCGAGATGGAGAATGACCTGTCCACCGCCTTCATGGCTGCTCCTGCTGCCGCCACAATGTCGAAGTTCGTCAGCACTTGCAGGCCGTTGATCGATACATTGAACTGCCGCAGGCCGGGTTGTGAGTATGCCTGCTCGGCGAACTTCAGGTTTACCGTGTAGCTGCCGTTGGGAACGGCGAATTGATAGACGAAGTTGCCGTACCGCTCCGACTGGTACAACGTCGGGTTCAAGGTGCCGTTGATCGTCCCGACGCTGCTCCACGCGCCTCCACCGGTGTAGCCCATATCGGCGCTCCAGGTCTGTTTCAGATTATCGATGTAGCTGCCGCCCCCGGCGTTTACCCTGATGGCAAATCCGGTGCCCGCGACAGCAGTCGTGTTGCTTACCGTGACGCTCACGGAACCCGAAGTCACCAGCGTTCCTGACGAATCCCGCACCGTCGCCGTAAGCGTATGCGACCCATTCGACGCCTGGGTCGTATCCCACGTCTTCTGATAAGGCGCCGCGGTCACTTCCGATCCCAGGCTGGCGCCATCCAGCTTGAATTGCACGCCGGCGACGGCGAAGCTACCTGCGGTCACTGCGGCTGATACCGTCACCGAACCGGATACGGTCGAACCTCCGGCTGGCGAGCTCAACGAGACCGAGGGAGGTGTGACTGCCGCCGCTGGATTGAGAGTGATGCTGGCGCTTGCCGACTTTGTGGCATCGGCCTGGCTGGTCGCCGTCAGCGTCACCGTCTGCGATGTCGAGATGGTGGCCGGAGCGGTATACAGTCCGGCCGCCGAAATCGAGCCCAAATTCGGGCTCAGACTCCACGTGACCGTGGTGTTCGACGCGCCGGTCACGATTGCGTAGAATTGTTGCGTCTGACCGTTCGTAAGTGTGCTCGTGCCCGGTGACAGCGAAACTGTCGTTGTGCTGGTTGCCGTAGCGCCAACGGGCAGCACCACAAAAGCTCCGAACTGTGGAGCCGTGTGCACCAGTTGCACGGGAGCGCCGACCGGCTGGGCCATGGTCAAACCCGACATCGGAATAGTCACCGGCTGTCCGGTGTAAGTCCCCTGCGCCACAGGGTTTCCGAAAAAGTTCTGAACATCCCGAATTTCATAGCTCTGACCGGTCGCAAGTCCGGCGGCGGAAATCCCAACGGTCACGCTGGGAGTAAGATCCCAGTTATATATAATGATATTCGCCCGGCCCGTTTCGTACTTATTCGGCCGGACGTACGTCCAAATCCCCGTCGGTACCGAGGCGACCGCTTGGCTGTGCCCATCCAAACCGGTTGCCGCCTGCCATCCGGAGAGACCGCCGGCGTACGTTTGCGTGCCATTGTTGAACAATGCCAGTTGCCGCCAACCGCTCGCGTAGTAGGTGTTGTTGTCCCATGCAAACTGTGAAAGATTCTGTCCGGAGAGCAGCCGCATCTGTAACTGTCCCTGGTAGTTCGTCGAATCCGTCGTTTGGGCGTAAAACGTGTTGTTGCTTCCGGTTAATTTTGTCCAGTTGGAGGCTTGCAGACCCGGATCTCCTCCCACCCAAACATTGTTCGTCATTACCAGGTCGCCGTTGATGCCGTCGGGTTCCCAGCCGACCCGGTTATACCCCGCATTCCCTACCTGCGCGACCGGGTTGTAGATGTAATTGCTATCCAGTACGATCCCCGTCTTTGGCGTCCCTCCGCCCTCGACAATGATATTGTCTACGCGGTGGCCACCCGCTTGACCGTTGTTAAATACTACGTTGCCGATCATGCTGATGTTTTTGATTGTGGCGGCGCCCGACCCGGCCGGATGCAACCCAGCGTCGAAATTGTTGAAAACAAAGTTTTCGTCGATTAGCTTGAGATCCGCGATGTTTTGCAGATAGATACCGTGCCCGTGGCCGCGGTCGGTACCGATCCAACCGTTGTTGTAAGTGAGGCAGCCATAGATCTCGGTGCCCGGTGCGGCCGAAAAAGAGCTTAAACCGTTCGCCGTATCATGGGCCACCAGATTGATGAACTTCACACCCAAAACCGTCGGATAAGTCCCGCTATTGACCGGCAGAATTCCCGTGGTTTGCGGAATATCCGTGGGAAACGAGCCGCTCTGGCTGGAAACCCGGCCGGTGAAGGTGTTCATGATTTCGAAGTCCCAGTACCAGGAATAGGGGCCAAACACTTGAATGCCCCCGTTCACGGTAGCGCGCTCTCCCGGGTACTGCCGGATGACTACCGGTTGGGTCGGTGTTCCGGCGAGCCAACTTTGAAAGACCGTACCACCGCCCGTGCCATAAACGCCACTGCGGAGCCAGATTGTATCTCCAGGCCTGACAACTGCCGGTGCATTAAAGGCTGTCACCAGATCCCAAGGCCTCGCCATGCTCCCGTCTCCGGAACTTGATCCTTGCGGAGAGACGTAGTAGTCCGCTCCGAAAGCACAGGCGGATCCTAACAGCCCGGCTACAATAACCATTTTTTTAATGTACGACGTCAGATTAACCATAGTAACTATCTCAGTTTCGTCTTAGAACTAATAGGACTTTAATCCTATCACACCACCGTAGCATCATTGAAGAATTACAGGCAAGTGTTTTCATGTCAATGAGATGTAGCGACATTTTGTATATATAAACTGAGTGCAACTGTAAGTGTATTGCTATACAAATGTATTCATTTGCCTGCGAATGTCACAAGCGGCGAAGGTCTTCGTCAACCCTAATACAATGGCACTCGCGCATTTGCACAGCGAAACCAACGGAATCTGGTGGGATGGCGGGGGGAGATTCAGGGCCAGCACACCGTTAGTTGTTATGGAGCGACCAGGCGCCGATGGATAAACGGGCTCCTGTCGCCCGTGCTGGCTAGCTGGATCGTGCGCGTGAAGGGAGTAGCCTCGCCTCGCCTGCGACGCTCCGAGGTGGGGTCTCCCCCAAGAACTGACAGCCTGAGCGAGTCGATGTGGGGCAGCCAATCTTGGCTGCGAACCCGCATTCCTGCGGGTCCAGCCGGCGGAAAATCGCCCGCCCCACGTGCGACTGTCAAATATTATGCGGGACATGACCCTAAAGGCCGGCTCCCGACAGGGAAGCGACCACAAATGAGGCGGGCGCCGTGTGGTTATGATACTGCGTCTGCAGCCACCCGGCAGAGCGCGGTGTTTTCGAGATGCGGACTTCATCGATCTTGCCGGTGAAGTAGCTGTCGGCGGTTGCCGCAGGGCCATAACGCCCGATGCTGAGCATCTGCGCAGTGCCGCCGTTAGCCACGGCTGGATTGGTGCTGCCGTAGTAGGCGCCGTCCTTGTAATAGTTCACGTTCGACGAGTCTTCGGTGAACGCGAGGTGGTGCCACCCGGCCGGGAAGGTCGCGGCATTGAAGGCTTCCGGCTGATAGATAACTGCCGAGGAGCCGTTCGAGATGCGGATATCGACTTTACTGTTGATGATGCCGATGCCCTGGACGTTGATGTCCGCGCCCATCCCCACGATGCCGGTGTTCGAGTTCTGGCTGTAGGTAGTCGGGTTGATCCACACCTCAAAGGTCGAGAGGGGATCTTTCGGGAAGCTGCCGCAGTTGACGTAACCGCTTACGCCGTCGAAGTTGCCCGCCGCGCCGATCTGCCCGGCCACCGGCGTGGCGTTGACCACCGCGCCGTCCCGGTGATTTCGAGTCGAATCGGCCGCCTGGAGCGCGCCCGCGACGTTGCGGAAATGGTAAACGCCTTCGTAATACCAGTCCCACACAGCCTGAGCGCCGTAGGCGGCGTCGCCGGCGGGCTGAACCTCCGACCCGCTCCCCATGTAGTACACCCAAATGTCCGTATCGGCGGTCGCGGAGAGCGCGGGGACGCGCACATAAATCTCCGCCTTTGAGAGCGCAGGATCGTTGTTGAGCGACCACTGAACGATCTCGCAGGGCAGGCGCGTGCCGGTCGAATCATAGAACACCAAATCGCCGCCGTCCGTTTGCGCGTGGTTGGGTCCGGCCCCGGCTAAGATCTCCGCGTTCGCCGCCACACCGGCTGGATAGAACGACGCCTCCGTCAACAGCACGGGAAAGCTGGCTGGGCCCGCCACGACCTGCGTGTGCTGGATCGTCAGTTTCTGGCGGCGTTGCCGCGACGGCGCGCTCGTGTCGCCCGCGCCCGGCGCGGCGGCGACGGCAAAGGAGGCCGGGGTGTTCTGGTTGTTGTACTCGGTGAGCATCCACTCCGGCGACCGCCAGATGTCCGAGACGCGCACTTCGTCGAAGTAACCCTCGTCGGAAGCCGGATAGCCCGAGCCCCAATAAATGTTGCTGGCGTTGCTGTTGGCACTGTTGTCGGCGCTCTGCGAAGCCACCAACACGCCGTTGATGTACGCCTCCAGCGGGCCGGTGGCCGCGATCTTCTTGCGCAGCGCGATGGCGTACCACGTGTTGTTCGCGATGGACTGTATGTTCGTCCACGCGCCCGTGTCCTGATTGCCGAGCATCCGCAGTGTCCCGGCGTTGTACTGGAGGAGGAGGTTGCCGCCGGAGTTGCCGGTCTTGGTGTTGTTCCAGCTACTGATGGCAAAGGTCCCCACCACTGGCCATTGATTAAACCAGAACTGGAACGTCAGTTCCGAGTTCGGCGCCGTTGGCAGCGGGTTGGCGATCGTGGTGTAGTCCGAGTAGCCCCACGTGTTGCGGAAGCCACCGTCGATTTTGCCGACTCGCTCCAGGTAAAAGATGTCGCGGCTTGCGACGCCGTTGCCGGTTCCGGTCGAATCCAGCACCGTCGTTCCGGTTTTATCCTCCAGGTGGGCGACGTACTTATAGTGCGAGTCCCACACGGCGTGCGCTCCAAAGGGATCGGTGGCGGCCGGCTGGGAAACCGGGCCCCGGCCATACCAGACGTAGAGATCCACGTCCGAGCCCGCATAGAGATTGGGGACCTTGACCCACACTTGCAGGGTGGATAGGGACGGATCGGAATTGAGCGAGATGCTGCCGATTTCGCATGGCAGTTGGATTGCGCCCGCCGCGTCCAGCGAGACTCGGATGTCGCCGCCATCGGGCGAGGCCGGCCAAGGGCCATCGGCATCCAGGATCTCGGCGCCGGCGGGATTGCCGTTTGGGTAGAAATTCACTTCGGTCAACAACACCGGGAAATCTACCAGGTCGGCCGCCACCTGCCCGTGCTGAATGGTGACTTTCTGCTTCCGGGCCCAGCCGGTCGGGAAGGAGGACGATAAGCCGAAACTTGCCGTCACGCTCACCGGTGCGTACAAGACGAGATTCTGCGGGGTGGTCGTGCCGGTGAGGCCGCCCGAGAAACCAGTAAATTCGTATCCGCTGCCGGCAGTGGCGCTGACGGCGACCGATGTGGCCGCGTTGTACCACCCGCTGGACGGCCTGATCGTGCCGGCCTGCGGGTTGGCCACGGTACTCAGGAAATACTGGGTGGTGAACGAGGCTGTATACGTGGTCGTGCCGGATGCTGGCCCCGTGACGTTGTGCGATGCGGCGCCGCCATCCGACCAGGTGGCGAATACGTACTGCGTGCCGGCGGTTCCCGCCTGGGTTGCCGCTGCGATGGTGTGGCTGGACCCGACCGTCCACTCGAACATGCAAGGCGCCGTGCACGCAGCCCCATCGACGGTTAGGGACAGCCCCGATGGCGAAGTAGTAACGATGACGAGCGGAATTGGGTTGCCAACCTGCGCGCCCACCGTGGCGAACGATGCGGAGCTGCTCTGGTTGTTGAACTCGGTGCCAATCCATCCGGCGGAACGAGCTACCGCCGAAACCCTCACTTCGTCAAGCACACCCTGATAGTTGTACCCCGGGAATCCGCCACCCATCCGGTACGTCCCCTGCAGCCCGTAGCCCATGTCGGGAGTCAACGTCCCGTTGCTGGCGCTGCCATTGACATAAATGACACCGGCTCCGCCGCTGTAGACCGCTACAACGTGAGTCCAGGCCGAGGTGGCGATGGCAAGCGCACTGGTTGCGATGGCGTCGCCGTTGTGGAGTATCGCCCACTTTCCATTCT